>DASREK010000138.1:0-16110 GCA_035652135.1 Bryobacterales bacterium
AGAACGGGCGGCGTTACCCTGAGTTTTTCCGCATTAATTTTTCGCGGTGCATTTTTTGCGGCTACTGTGAGGAGGCGTGCCCTACCTATGCCATCCAGCTCACCCCCGATTTCGAGATGGGCGAGTTCCGGCGGCAGAACCTGGTGTATGAAAAGGAAGATTTGCTCATCGACGGCCCCGGTAAATACCCGGGCTACAATTTCTGGCGGGTTGCGGGCGTGAAAATCGGCGGCAAAGACAAGGGAGAGGCCCAGCGCGAAGCGCCGCCGGCCGACGTGCACAGCCTGCTGCCCTGAAGACCATGGAAGCGACGTTCTACATTGCAAGTGCTGTGGCCGTGATCGCCACTGTCCTGATGCTGACGCGCCTGAACGCGGTGCATGCCCTGCTATATCTTATCGTCTCGCTGCTTGCCGTCGCCGTGGTGTTCTTCGTGGCCGGCGCTGCGTTCATCGCCGCTCTCGAAGTCATTATTTACGCCGGCGCCATCATGGTGCTTTTTGTCTTCGTCGTGATGATGCTGAACCTCGGCCTGCGCACGGAAGAAATGGAGCGCCGATGGCAGCCTTCGCGCGCCTGGATCGGGCCTCTCGCCCTGGCCGCAGTGCTGCTCGCGGAGCTGGTGTATCTTCTCACCGCCGGCAGCGGGCCGGCCCAGATCGCCGGGAGCGTAGAGCCGAAGCAAGTGAGCATTGTTTTGTTCGGGCCATATCTGCTGGGAGTGGAGCTCGCATCGATGTTGTTGCTGGCGGGACTCGTGGGCGCCTATCACCTGGGGCGGCGCGCGCCTGAAAAACCGGAGGATCGCTATGGCGCAGATTCCGATGAGAGACGGGCTGCTGCTGGCGGGGATCTTGTTCACGCTGGGTCTGATCGGCCTGCTCGTACGCCGTAATCTGATTTTCATTCTGATGTCGCTCGAGGTCATGCTGAACGCGGCCGGCCTGGCGTTTGTAATCGCCGGCTCGCGCTGGCATCAGGCCGACGGCCAGGTGGTCTTTCTTTTTATTCTGACCATGGCGGCGGCGGAGGTCTCCGTGGGGCTGGCGCTGATCTTGCAGCTTTATCATCGATTCAAGGCCCTGGACGCCGATGCCGCGAGCGAGATGAGAGGATAGCGTGCTCGAATTGCTCTGGCTGGTTCTCGCCGTTCCTTTTGCCAGCGCTCTGCTGCTGGCGACGCTCGGCCCGCGTTTTTCACGCAAAGCGGTCGCCGCCGCCGGCGTCGGATCGATCGGAGCGGCAGCCGTTCTCATGATTCTGATCGCTGGCCGATTTGTCAGTTCGCCGCCTTCGGGCGGAGCATACGCCCAGGTGCTTTGGACCTGGCTGAGCATCGCAGGCTTCGATCCCCGAATCGGGCTCTATCTGGATGCGCTCTCGCTCGTGATGGCGCTGGTGGTGACCTTTGTCGGCTTCTTTATTCACCTATACTCCGCCGAGTTCATGATCGAAGACGAGGGCTACAGCCGGTTCTTCTGCTACATGAACCTGTTTGTGGCCTCGATGCTCACGCTTCTACTCGCCGATAACCTGCTCCTGCTCTTTCTGGGATGGGAAGGAGTGGGCTTGTGCAGCTACCTTCTGATCGGGTTCTGGTATCAGGACCCGGCCAACGGCCTGGCGGCGCGCAAGGCATTCATCGTCACTCGCGTCGGCGACACGGCCATGACTCTCGGCCTGCTTCTGCTTTTCACCAGGCTGGGGACGCTGCAAATCCAGGAACTGATGCGGCGGGCGGGCGACCAGTGGGGGCCGGGATCGAGCCTCGCCGCGATTGCGGCGTTTCTGCTGCTGGGGGGCGCAATCGGAAAGTCCGCCCAGCTTCCCCTGCAAACCTGGCTGCCGGATGCGATGGCCGGTCCCACGCCCACCAGCGCCCTGATTCACGCCGCCACAATGGTGACCGCCGGTGTCTATTTGATCGCCCGGACGCACGCTCTTTATCTGCTGGCTCCGCAGGCGCAGCTTGCCGTAGGCGCCGTGGGTGCGGCGACGCTGCTTGCCGCCGGATGCAGCGCTCTTACTCAGCACGATATCAAGCGCGTGCTCGCCTACTCCACCATCAGCCAGATCGGCTACATGTTTCTGGCTCTCGGGACGGGCGCGTGGGCAGCCGCGATTTTCCACTTCTTAACGCACGCGTTCTTCAAGGCCCTGTTGTTCCTGGGAGCCGGAGTGATTATCGAAGCCCTGCACCACGAGCACAGTATTTTCCGCATGGGCGGATTACGCAAGGAGCTGCCCCTGGCGTTCTGGACGTTTCTCATCGCCGGTTGCTCGCTGGCGGGGCTTCCCTTGATCACCGCCGGATTCTTCAGCAAGGATTTCATTCTTTGGGGCGCCTGGAGCGCGCAGCAGGGGCGCCCGGCCTTTTGGGCGGCCGGAATGGCCGGAGCGTTCCTTACGGCTATTTACACATTCCGTTTGATTTTTTTGGTCTTCTTCGGCCAAGCGCGCACCCCGGTGAGCAAGCGCCCGGGATGGGCGATGCAGGTTCCGCTGGTCGTGCTGGCGTTTTTCTCGATCGCGGCCGGTTATTTGAAAAACCCCCTGGCCGGGTATCTGCAATCCGCTTTGCCGCCCACGCTGGAGGTGCATACCGGCGCGATAACGGAGACAATATCCGCGTCGATCGCTGCGGCCGTGTTTGCCGCCGGTTTCTATCTCGCTTTTTGGTTTTTTTACCGAAGACGCAGCTTGGCCGATGCTGTGGCATCTTCGGCGGCAGGTTCCGCTCTGCACGGGCTGTGGTTTTCCGATTGGGGCATGGACTGGCTGTATGACCGGCTCTTTGTCCAGCCGCTCCTGTGGGCCGCCCGCGTCAACAGAGGGGATTTCGTGGACGCATTTTATACCGGGCTGGCTCGCTTGAGCGAGCTCTTTTATCGCGGGCTCAGCCGCACCGAAACCGGACGCGTGCGCTGGTATGCGGCGGGTATCGCCGCCGGAACGGTCTTGTTCATTGCCGTCGTATTGTTTTCCAGGTACTGACGCACCGATTCTATGATTCTGCTTTGGCTCATCGTCATTTTGCTCGGGGCGGGCGCGCTGGCCTGGGTGGCAGCGCGTTGGAATACCGAGGCGCCCCGCTGGATATCTCTCGCCGCCGTTTCGACGGACTTGCTGCTGCTGGTTTTCACCTGGACCCGAAGCAAGCGGATGGAATCTGACAGCGCTTTGTGGATCGAGCAGGTGAATTTCGACTGGGTGCCCCGGTTCGGCATTCATTTTCATCTGGCGATGGACGGCCTCAGCCTCCTGCTGCTCGCGCTTACATTCTTCCTGGGCATCATGGCGGTGCTTGCCTCGTGGACGGAAATTCGCGATGCGGTCGGCTTTTTCCACTTCAATTTGATGTGGATTCTAGCGGGAATCACCAGCGTCTTCCTTGCGCTCGATCTGTTTCTGTTCTATTTCGCCTGGGAGCTGATGTTAGTCCCGATGTATTTTCTGATCGCGATTTGGGGCCATGAGCGGCGCGTGTATGCGGCCGTCAAGTTTTTCTTGTTCACTCAGCTCAGCGGGCTGCTGATGTTGATCGCCATCCTGGCGCTTGTCTTCATCCACCACCGGGCCACGGGCGTTTACAGCTTCGAGTACACGGATCTGCTCGGATCCAGCCTTCCTGCCGGAGCGGATCTCTGGATCATGCTCGGCTTTTTCGTCGCCTTCGCGGTGAAGCTGCCCATGTTCCCGCTGCACACGTGGCTGCCCGACGCTCACACCGAGGCGCCGACCGCCGGCAGCGTGATTCTTGCGGGGCTTCTGCTCAAGACCGGGGCCTACGGAATGCTGCGTTTCGTGGCTCCGATGTTTCCCCTGGCGGTGAGCGAGTTTGCGCCGGCCGCCCGCGTCCTGGCGGCCATCGGCATTCTCTACGGCGCGGTGATGGCGTTCGCCCAGACGGACCTGAAGCGGCTGATCGCCTACACAAGCGTCAGCCACCTGGGCTTTGTTTTGCTAGGCATTTTCGCGTGGAACCCTCTCGCGCTCCAAGGGGCCATGATGACCATGATCTGCCACGGCTTCAGCACGGGCGCCCTTTTCATTCTGGTCGGCGCGCTCCAGGAACGCACTCATACGCGGGAGATGGACCGCATGGGCGGACTGTGGTCCACGGCGCCCCGTTTGAGCGGGGCCGCGCTCTTCTTCGCGCTGGCTTCGCTAGGCCTGCCGGGCCTTGGCGATTTCATTGGAGAATTCCTGGTGCTGCTGGGAAGCTACCGCACGGGCGTCGGAATTACTATAGCGGCCACAATCGGCGTGCTGGCTGCGACCTTCTATGCCCTGCGCATGGTGCAGCGGGCGTTTCATGGGCCGAATGCGAACGGCTGGCATATTCCTGATTTGACTCCGCGCGAGGGATTCGTAGTAGCGGCGATGGTGGTCGGTCTGCTGTGGCTCGGTCTTTATCCGCAGCCGGTGCTCAACACGTTTTCTCCGGCGATGGAGAATTTGCAGCGCCATGCCAGCCAGCCCATCGTCGCGTCGAGGAGATGATCAATGAGCGGCGCTGATTTCCTCGCATTGCTGCCGCTGATTCTTATCGCCGCGACTTCCATCGTGGTGATGCTGGCCATCGCCGTTGCCCGCAACCATACGCTGATTGCCGGCTTGACCGTGGTCGGCCTGACCGGCGCGTTCGTTTCGGTGTGGCTAGTGGCGCCGGTCGCGCCCCGGCAAGTGACGCCGCTGCTGGTGATCGACCGTTACGCGCTTTTCTACACGGCGCTGCTTGCTGCGGCCGCGATCGCGGTCGCAGCGCTCAGCCATGCCTACCTGCATGGCCGGGGCATCCCGGCTGAAGAACTATACCTGCTGCTGCTGCTGGCAACGCTCGGCTGCGTGGTCCTGGTGGCGAGTTCTCACTTTGTTTCGTTCTTTCTAGGCCTCGAGATCCTCAGCGTCTCGCTTTACGCAATGATCGCGTACTTGCGCGAATGGGAGCGGCCCTTAGAGGCAGGCATCAAGTATTTGATCTTGGCGGCGGCTTCGGCGGCCTTTCTGCTTTTTGGCATGGCTTTGATCTACGCGGACACCGGAACAATGGATTTTGCGCGCATCGCCGATATCGCCGCCGGCCGGGCCAACCTGCCGCTGCTGCTGCCGGGAACGGCGCTCCTCGTCACAGGAGTGGGATTCAAGCTCGCGTTAGTGCCATTTCATTTGTGGACCCCAGATGTATACGAGGGCGCTCCAGCGCCAGTCACGGCGTTCGTAGCCACGGCTTCCAAAGGAGCCATGTTCGCTCTCCTCGTGCGGTACTTCTATCGCTCCGGCTCGCAGCATCCGGGCATTGCCGCCGTCTTCTCGATTATCGCGCTCGCCTCGATGTTCGCCGGCAATTTGCTCGCACTGTTGCAGGCTAACGTAAAGCGTATTCTGGCTTACTCCTCCATCGCCCATCTGGGGTACCTGCTGGTAGCTTTTCTGGCCGGCGGGCCGTTGGGCCTGGAAGCGATCAGCTTCTACCTGGTGGCGTATTTCATCACCACTCTGGGCGCATTCGGCGTCGTCGCCGCCCTTTCGGATCGCGGACGCGATGCGGATGATCTCGAAGATTACCGCGGCCTTTTCTGGCGGCGGCCGGGCACAGCTGTTGTTTTTACCGCGATGCTGCTTTCTCTAGCCGGCATTCCGCTGACCGCCGGGTTTATCGGGAAATTTTATGTGGTTGCCGCCGGAGCCTCCGGCGCGAAGTGGGCCCTGGTGCTGAGCCTCGTGGTGGCGAGCGCGATCGGGCTCTACTACTATCTCCGCATCGTGGTCATGATGTATCGCAGGCCCCCCGAGGGGGCCGCGGTCCGCGCTCTGGCTCCTGCCAGCGGCTTTGTTCTGGCTATGCTAACGGCTTTGTTGTTGTGGTTTGGCGTTTACCCCACGCCGTTGCTGAATGTGATCAGAGCAGCGGTGACCATGCCGCAATAACGCCGGTGATTTCCGGCTGCATGGAAGGCCGAGGCGAAACTCGCGGCACGCTCCGGAACGCCGCGAACAATCGTCGGGCAAGACGGCTAGCGCAAGGACGCAACGGTAAATCCGCATGACAACACCGCAAGCTGATATCAAAGGTGCAGGCAAAGCGGGAGACCCCTGCGCCATGGTGATTTTCGGCGCTTCCGGCGATCTGACCAAGCGGAAGCTGCTGCCTGCGCTCTATAATTTGGCCCGCAAGAACCTTCTGCCCGCCGATTTCGCCCTGATTGGCTTCGCACTGGACCAGCTCAGCGACGAAGATTTCAGAAAGCAGGTGCAAAACAATCTTCGGGAGTTTGGCGGCGCAGAGGAAAATTGCCGTTTTTGCGACTGGCTCGTCGGGCGGCTCTATTATTTGAGCGGCGACTTCCGGGACTCAGCTTCCTACGGCCGGCTTAAACCGCTGCTCGACCAAGTGGACCAGAAGCATGGCACACAGGGCAACCGGCTCTATTACCTGGCCACCACACCCGCGCTGTTTGCCGAGGTTGTCTCACAGCTCGGAGCCGCCGGCCTGACGGAAGAGACGGGGGGCCGCTGGCGGCGTGTGGTGATCGAAAAACCGTTCGGCCACGATTTGGAATCGGCCCGCAAGCTCAATGCGGAGATAAGAAAAGTGCTGGCCGAGCATCAGATTTACCGTATCGATCATTACTTGGGCAAGGAGACCGTCCAGAACATTCTGGTTTTCCGTTTTTCCAACGGCATTTTCGAGCCGATCTGGAACCGGCGATATATCGACCACGTGCAGATCACGGTGGCCGAAACCCTGGGCGTGGAACAGCGCGGCGCCTATTATGACCACGCCGGCGCGCTGCGCGACATGGTGCCGAACCATATCCTGCAACTGGTCACGCTTACGGCCATGGAGCCGCCGATTTCGTTTCATGCCGACTCGGTTCGCGACGAGCAGGCGAAAATCCTGCACGCCATCCAACCGCTTGCCCCGGAAGACGTTTTGACTCGCGCCGTGCGGGGCCAATATGGGGAAGGCGTGATTGACGGCGAGCGCGTTCCAGCTTACCGCTCCGAGCCGCACGTAGCGCCTGATTCGCAGACCGAAACCTATGTCGCGCTGAAGCTCTCCATTGACAACTGGCGCTGGGCGGACGTGCCGTTCTATATTCGAACCGGCAAACGCCTCGCCCGCCGCGTTACGGAGATCGGCATTCAGTTCCGCCGCGCTCCTCTCGTCCTTTTTCGTGAGACTCCCGTCGATCAGTTGAGTCCCAATCTTCTTGTGCTGCACATCCAGCCGGATGAAGGCATTTCCCTGCGGTTTGGCGCGAAAGTTCCCGGCCCGGTTGTGCGCGTGGGTTCGGTCAACATGGATTTCAATTATGAGGACTATTTCGGAAAAGAGGCCAGCACCGGCTACGAGCGCCTCTTACACGATTGCATGATCGGCGACCCTACGCTGTTCCAGCGCGCTGACATGGTGGAGGCGGGCTGGGGCGTGGTCGAGCCGATTCTGGACGTCTGGAAAGCCCTTCCGCCGCGGCGATTTCCTAATTATCCGGCGGGGTCTTGGGGGCCGCGGGAGGCCGACGAGCTGCTCGAGCGCGACAATCGCGGCTGGCACATATCATCCCGATGATTTTGGCTGGTGATATCGGCGGAACTCACACCCGACTCGCCTTGTTCCCGCAGGAACCCGGCGCCGCACCTCCGATTCTGGAGGTTTTTTCCAGCCGGGAATACGCGAGCCTGGCGGTGATCGCGCGGAAATTCCTCGCAGGCCGCAACCTCCGGGCCGACATCGCCTGCTTCGGCATCGCCGGCCCGGTGCGGGAGGGTCGCGCCGAGACGTCCAATTTGCCCTGGGTCATCGATTCGCGCGAGTTGGCCGGGGAGCTCGGCATAGAGCCGGTTTTTCTCATCAACGACCTCGAAGCCAATGCCTATGGGATCGCCGCGCTCGCTGCTTCCGATTTCGCCGTTCTGAACGCAGGTGCGCCATCGGCTTCGGGAAACCAGGCCTTAATCGCCGCAGGCACCGGTTTAGGAGAGGCGGGCCTGGTGCGGGAGACGTCCGGCCACCGCCCGTTTCCTTCTGAAGGGGGTCACGCTGATTTTGCGCCCCGCAACGAACTGGAAATCGAACTGCTCCGCTATCTGCTGGCCCGCTTCGATCACGTCAGCTATGAAAGAGTTCTCTCGGGCCCCGGGTTGTACGCCATTTACGAATTCCTCCGGGATACCGGGCGCGCAGCAGCGCCCGGGCCGGTAGCAGAGGAAATCGCCGGTGGCGACGCGGCGGCGGTGATTTCCAAATACGGCTTGGAAGGATCGCCGGAGATTTGCAAGAAGACGCTCGATTTGTTCGTGTCCGTCTATGGCGCCGAAGCCGGCAATCTGGCGTTGAAGGTGATGGCCACGGGCGGGGTCTTTATCGGGGGCGGCATCGCGCCGAAGATTCTTCCCAAGCTGCGGGAACCAGTTTTCCTCAGGTCATTTGTATCCAAGGGCCGCCTCCGCAAGATACTGGAGGATATTCCCGTTCGCGTAATCATGAATGAGAAGGCCGCGCTGCTCGGAGCAGCTCGGTTCGCCTCCCTGAGCACGCGGCTTTGAGGGCTTCCGTTATATCTGAGGCGCCGTAGCGCGGGATAACTTATTCCGTATTAGAACGTCAGCTTCAGCCCGAACTGGATGATGCGCTCCGAGTTGGGAAGCTGGAAGTTGTCCTGCACCACTGCCGTGATCCTTCCCACCTGAGCCGACGACATATTGCTGTTGGGAAGCTGAAAATTGACGTTGTTGAAAACATCGAAGAACTCAGCGCGGAATTGCAGGTTGACCCGCTCGGTAATTTTCGTTCCTTTCAAAATTCCGAGGTCGGTGTTGAAAAACCGCGGTCCCCGCAGAATGAACCTTCCGGCGTTACCAAAGGTCCCCGGGGCGTTCACGGTGAATTTCGAAGTGTCGAACCATTGCGACACCTGCTGGCCGTGCGGCCGGTCATACGGGAGCTGCGCGCTGCCGCCGCCCTTGTAGTCGGCCCGGTCCGCGTTCACGCCGCTGAAGGAATTATCGGCGCCGCTGGTCACGGTGAACGGAAAACCGCTCTGCTTGGTGACGATGGGATTGATCTGCCAGCCGCCCAGCAGCTTGTTCAGCAATCCCGTTTTGGGCCCCGGAACCTCCCACACGCCGGAAAACTTGAAATTGTTGGGCACGTCGTTCTGTGAAAGGCTGTGCTCATTCTTTAGCGTGAACGGGTTCGTGTTGCTCAGGTTGTCAAGGCTCTTCGACCACGCGTAGTTCGCCAAAATCGTAAATCCGTGCGAGAAGCGCTTCTCCACGTTCAACTGCAACGCATTGTATTCGCTGTTGCCGCCCGGATTGGCGTACTGAATGCTTCCATCGGTCTTGTAAATGCGCCGGTCCTGGGTATTGGCCACAGTGGAAGCGCCCGGAATATAGATCGCCGGGTTTTGCTGCAAGTTTATCGGCAAATACGTGCCCTTGTTGCCCACGTACGCCACGCTTGCCACCCAGTCCCGGCCGATTTGCCGTTCAAGCCGCAGGCTCCAGACCGTTAATTCGGGGATCCGGTAATCCAGCGGGAAGTAATTTACGATGCTGTTCAGAGGCGCGAAGACGAAGCTCGGCCCCGGCACCTGCGGTCCGAAGTTGCTCGGAAACGGGTTGGCCAAGCCTTTGCTTCCATAAGGATCCTGGAAGGAAACCGAATTCAACGTAAACGTGCCGGCAAAGGGGGCCGTATCGGCGTAGCCATTGAAGGTTCCGCCCGACGGAACAGGCGTGTAGTAAATACCTGCCCCGCCCCGCAGGCTCGTTTTTCCATCCTGCGTCAACCGGTAAGCAAAGCCAATGCGCGGCTCGACATTCCACCAATTGGGGTTGACGCCCGCCACCGGGCAGCCCGGATCGCCGCCGTAAAAGAATCCGAACGGCGCGTTCGGATAACGCTGCGACTTCGCAGTGTTGTTCGGCTGGAAGCAGACCACACGCCCATCGCGATCATAATAAGGAATGTAGGGATCCCAGCGCACGCCGAGGTTCAGCGTCAGCCGTTGGTTGACTCTCCAGTCATCCTGGACAAAGAAGCCCCACTTTGTCCCTTTCAGATTTTTGAACTCACCGCCTCCCTGGGTGAACGAGGACGCCTGGCCGAGCATGAAGTCGGCGAGGCCGTTGCCTGATAATTGCCCGTTGAAAGTGAAGTTCCCGGCCATCTGGAAGGTATTGATCAGATGGTTCGAGACGCGCACAGCTTCGCCGCCGAAGCGGAATTGGTGGGCGCCGCGGATTTTGGTCACCACTTCGCGAATCGTGAAGTCGCCGCGATCAAACTGGCCGAAGTGATTCGTATTGATGTTGAAGCCTCCGGTTACTGATACAACAAGTTCCGGGGGCGCCTTCACCGTAGAATCCTGCGGTCCCAGGATATTGACACCCATGTCGCGGAAGCTGAAAGGCGCGCTGGAAAGAGATCCGCCGCGCTGCCGGTTCAGGCCGAACGTAGTATTGAACAGAAAGGTGGGAGAAACCGTGTAAGTGTGGTTGATAGCGATGTTCTGGACGCGCACCTGGTTGCCGGTGTTGGGATCGGCGAGAACGTTTCCCGGCACGTTCGCCGGCGGGGCCTTGAAATTGGTGAAGAAGTAATGCCCGCTGATCTGCTGCTTCCCAAGGATATAATCCGGCTTCACCATGAATTGATCTTCCGTCTGCGCGATCGGCGCGCCGGGGAAGGTCAATTGGCCGTTCGGGCCGTTTGGCAGCGGAATGTTTTTCAAAAAGTTCAGCGCCGGCGGGCTCAGCCGGCTGGTGGGAATCTGATTGTTCGCGAACGCCTGCCCGGTGGTCGGATCGATCAGTTGCTTGGAAACGGCCGAGAAATCTCCGTTGCGCTGCGCCGCCGTCGGCACAAACTGCACCTGGCCGGCCGGCACGTTTCTGACTCGGGTGCCCTGATACGTCCCGAAAATGAACAGCTTGTCTTTTACGATCGGCGCGCCGGCGCTGCCGCCGAATTGATTGCGCTTCAGAGCGTCCTGGGTTGGCGCGAAGAACTGCCGCGCGTTCAGATCCCCGTTCCGGAGAAACTCGAAAAGCGACCCGTGGATCTCGTTCGTCCCCGACCGCGTAACGATATTTACGATGCCGCCGCCGGCGTTTCCATATTCGGCGGTAAAGTTGCTTGAGAGAAGGCTGAATTCTTGCACCGCGTCGGGGTTGGGAAACGGCAAGCTGGTATTCAGGTATGTATCATTGTGATCGGCGCCGTCCATTTGGAAGTTGACCTGGCCTGAGCTGGACGAGCTGAGCAGGCCGGCTCCGTTGATGTTCGGCGTTTCCTCTCCGGGATATACGCCGCCCTGGCCGCAGATGCGGCAACTGTTTCTGCCGGAATCCACTGTGCCCACGGAGAGATACATGAGCCGCTCCGGCCTTCTTCCATTCAGCGGGAGCTCCACAATCGGCCTCTGATTGATCACCTGGCTTCCGGTCGCCGTGCGCGTCGTGACCAGCTCGGTTTCTCCGGTTACGGTCACTTCGTTCGATACCTGGCCGACTTGAAGTGTAACCGGCACGTTCGCCGCCTGGTCAACCACCAACGTGATACCCGACTGCACGTAAGTGGTGAATCCCGCTTTTTCGACTCGCAATTCGTAGGCGCCTACCGGCAGCCGGGGAAACACGTACGCGCCATCGGCGCCGGTCGTGGTGGACTGCGTAAATCCGGTTTCCGTGTTGCGGACCGTCACTCTGGCGTCGGGCACGCCGGCGCCCGTCGCATCCGTTACGACTCCACCCAGGTTCGCGGTCGTATATTGCGCCGCCGCCGGCGAACTGGTCGCCAGGATCAGCGCGATCGCCATGAAAAACAATCCTGCAATCGCGAAAAGCTTTTTTACGCAAAGCATATATGTTATCCCTCTGTCCAGCCGTGGCTGGACCACGAACAGTTTTGTCAATCTCCGGGCACGAGAAAACCTGCTGCAACGATGGCAGGACGGCGCTACCCGGCGGCCGCACCATGGAAGCGCCTGCTAACTTGACAGCGCTTCGGCCCCTAAATATGCAGAGATAGTTTCGCATGGAAAAAGATGGGAGTCAATGCAGGGCGGCCGCAGCGTGGGTTAACCCATGTTGCGCTGCGGCGCCTGGCGGTATAGCGAGGCAGCCTCAGAATGGAGCCGCCGGGCCGGCGGGCCTGTTGTCTGAGGGAAGGCGCGGTGCTTGTGCGAACGGCCATGGCCGCCTTTGCGAAACGCCTTCCCGGCGCTGGCGATCCGGGCCTCTCGTCCTGTGGGGGTCCTGCGCGCGACGCGGCGGTCTCCCGGTGAAATATAATGAATCCTATGGGTGAAACCAGCGTATTTTGGCTGCGGGTGACGCTGGCTCTGTACTCGCTTGGCCTCGGCCATGCGCTGCTGACGGTGATCAAGCGCCGCCAGAGGCTGTTCGCCGCAGCGCTGGTCGCCTTCTGTGTCGCAGCCGTCTTTCACCTCGTCTCCATTGTGGAGGAGGGCTTCGCCGTCGGGCGGTTCCCGGTAATTAATCTATATCAGTCTTCGTCGTTGATCGGATTCCTGATCACGCTGCTGTTCTTGCTTGCCTACTGGCGATACAAGTACGACAGCCTGGCTGTTTTCATTTTCCCCATCGTTTTTATCTTTACCCTGGTGGCCAGCCTCGGCCACCCGGTCGAGCCCTGGTCAAGCCCCGTACTGCGAAGCTCCTGGCTCTTCGTGCACGTAGTGCTCGCGCTGCTCGGGTACGCGGCGCTGTTTCTGACCTGCGTGGCCGCGATCATGTATCTGATCCAGGAGCGGGAACTGAAGTCCAAGAAGCCGCGCGCGTTTTACCACTGGCTGCCGCCGCTCGGCGCGCTCGACGAATTGGGGTACCGGACGATGGCGGTAGGCTTTGTCCTGATTACGCTGGGACTGATCGCGGGCTCCTGCTGGGCCTTTATCGAATGGGGGACTCGCTGGGTGGTGGACCCCAAGATTATTCTGTACTTCGTCACGTGGGGCGTATATCTGATCCTGATATTCACCCGCTGGACGATTGGCTGGCGCGGGCGCAAGGCCGCGTATCTCGCCATCTTTGGCTTTTGCTGTGCGGCGCTCACGTGGATGGTTGACAGCGGCGTGCACTCGTTCCTGAAACGCTGATGAATTTATTGGTCGTCGGATTGAGCCACAAGACCGCGCCGGTTGACGTGCGGGAGCAGATGGCTCTGCCCGAGACGGAAATGGCCGGCGTTTTGACCGCTCTCACGTCCCGCCCGGGAATCGCCGAAGCCCTCATTTTCTCTACTTGCAACCGGGTGGAATTCACCGTGCGCGCCGAGCCGGAAACCGACGCCGTAGCCGAGGTCTATTCCTTCCTTGCCAATGATTGCCGGCGTCCGATCGAAAAGCTGGAACGGCACCTCTATCGCTACAGCCAGAGTGAAGCCATCCGCCATCTGTTCCGGGTGGCTGCCAGTCTGGATTCCATGGTCGTCGGCGAACCGCAGATCCTGGGCCAGGTGAAAGACGCGTACGCGATCGCAAAGGCCGCCGGGGCGCTGGGCGGGCCGCTCGAAGAGATCGTCAGCCGGTCGCTGCACGTAGCCAAACGCGTGCGCAGCGAGACCGGCATCGGCCAGATGGCCGTCTCGGTCAGTTACGTGGCTGTGGAACTGGCGCGGAAGATCTTCGGCACGCTGGCCGGCCACACAGTCCTGATTCTGGGCTCGGGCAAAATGTCGGAACTCGCTGCCCGGCATCTGCGCCGCTCTGGTGCGCCCGCGGTTTTCGTCGCCAACCGTACGTATGAGAAAGCCGTCGAGCTCGCGTCCCGCTTCGAAGGCCGGCCGGTGCCGTTCGATCAGCTATTCGAGTTTCTGCAACACGTGGACATCGTAATCAGCTCGACCGGAGCGCCCGGCTATATCATCACCCGGCCCCGCGCTGAGGCACTGATGGCCGCCCGCAAGAACCGCCCGATGTTTCTGATCGACATCGCCGTGCCGCGGGACATCGATCCCGAAGTCAATAAGATCGACAACCTCTTTGTTTACGACATTGACGATCTCCAGCAGGTGGCCGATTCCAACAAGCGCGAGCGGGAGCGCGAGGCGGAGCGGGCCGAAGCCATCGTCGCCGAGGAAGTGGCAAGCATGATGGCCCGTCTTAAGGCGCACGAGATTGCGCCCACGATCGTCTCTTTGCAATCGGAGCTCGACCGCATCCGGCGGGCGGAGATGGAGCGGCACCGGCAGCGCCTGGGAAGCCTCACGCCCGAACAGCAGCGCGCGGTGGACGAGCTGACTCGCGGCATCATCAACAAGATCGCGCACACCCCCATCAGCCAACTGAAGAGCCTGGCCAATCACCCCGACGGTCTGCATGTGATCGACGTCGTGAAGCGCGTTTTTAATTTAAAAGATTGAAAGCCAAAAATAGAGGCAAACGGACGCCGATGAAAACTACTGCGAGGCTACCGCGCGCGGCCTGCCGCTCCGGGGCGGCGTGCGGAAGGCTTTTGCTTTTCCCGGCGTATCGCTGCGGTTTTTTCCGATGATCATCGGATCGCGCGGTTCGCAATTGGCGCTGCGGCAGGCCCGCTGGGTGGCGGCGCACCTGCCGGGAGCCGAAGTCGAAGTCATCAAAACCACCGGCGACCAGATGACGGCTTCTCCGTTCTCTGCCGGCGGCGCCAAGGCCTTATTCACGAAAGAGATCGAGGAAGCGCTGCTCGGCGGCCGCATCGATCTGGCGGTGCACAGCCTCAAGGATATGCCGGTCCAGATGAACTCCGGTCTCACCATAGCCGCCGTCCCCGAACGCGAGGAAGTGCGCGATGCGCTGGTTGGCTCCAAGCTTTCCAGCTTGCCGGAGGGGGCCCTGGTGGGTACCAGTTCGCTGCGCAGAGCGGCGCAGCTTCGTTATCTGCGGCCGGATCTCCGCGTGGAAAATCTTCGCGGAAACGTGGACACGCGCCTGCGGAAACTGGAGGAAGGCCGTTACACTGCAATCGTGCTCGCCGCCGCTGGCCTGCGACGGCTTTCGCTGGAAGCCCGCATTGCCGAGCTGCTCGACCCCGAGCTCATGTGCCCGGCGGTAGGCCAGGGAGCCCTGGCGATCGAGACGCGAGCCGGCGATGAACGCATGCGCACGATTTTGGCGCCCCTCGACGATCCCCGCGCCCGCGCCGAGGTGACTGCGGAGCGTGCGATGTTGGCCGAACTGGGCGGGGGCTGCCAGGTTCCAATCGGCGGCTTGGCCCGCGTGCGAGACGAGGAGCTTCGCCTGATCGCCGTGGTTGCTTCGCCAGATGGACAGCAACTGATCCGAGTCTCGGTGGAAGGCCCGGCTTCCGATCCTGCCACTGTAGGCCGCCGGGCCGCGCACGAACTGCTGGTGCGAGGGGCGAACAAAATCCTCGAGCAGGTGTACACGCGGTGAGCGGCGGCGAAACCGGCAAAGCGGCGCGGATCCCGCCGGTCGCTCTGGTAGGGGCGGGACCCGGCGACCCCGAGTTGATCACCCTCAAAGGTCTGGAGTGCATCCGGCAGGCCGATGTAATTCTGTATGACAACCTTGCCCCGGCTGCACTGCTCGACCAAGCCCGGCCCTGCTGCATCAAGACCTACGTGGGCAAAAAGCGCACCGAGCATGCCCTCACTCAGGACCAGATCAACCGTCTCATGATCGAGCACGCCCGGGCCGGCCGGCGTGTTGTACGCCTCAAGGGCGGCGATCCGTTTCTTTTCGGCCGTGGCGGAGAAGAGGCGCAAGCGCTGGCTGCGGCGGACGTACCCTTCCAAGTCGTTCCCGGCGTGAGTTCCGCGATGGGCGCGGCCGCCTATGCCGGCGTCCCGCTCACTCACCGTGAGCATACTTCGGCCGTCACGTTCGTAAGCGGGCATGAGGTGGATAAGATCGACTGGACTCGCGTCGGCGCTTCGGAGACCATCGTCGTGTTTATGGGCCTGGTGAACTGCTCGGAGATCGCCCAGCGCCTCATCGCCGGAGGCCGCTCGCCATCCACGCCCGCCATCGCCGTCCGTTGGGCCACGCGCCCCGATCAGCGCGTCGTATCCGGCACGTTAGCGAATCTCGGGCGGAAAATTGCGGAGGCCGCCCTCAAGCCGCCGACCAT
>DASREK010000139.1:0-3288 GCA_035652135.1 Bryobacterales bacterium
TTTTCACTGCTAGAATTTACGATCATGGGCCGCCGTTGCCGTCGCTGTTTAGCCACTGGTCTGGTTGCTGTTAGCCTGGCGTGGGCTGCCGAATCCGATTGGCAGCAAAGATTTCGCGGCCTCCCGCAGCCCGATCACATCCGGGAATACATACGGGCCATGACCGAAGAGCCGCACCATGCCGGCTCGCCGGGGTCGAAGAAGGTCGCCGAGTATGTGCTTTCGAAATTCCGGGAGTGGGGCCTGGAAGCGCAGATCGAGGAATTCGAAGCCCTTTTGCCTACGCCGAACGATCGGACGCTCGAGCTGATCGAGCCTCAGCAATTCACCGCCCGCCTCAAGGAGCCCGCCATTCCCGAAGACAAGGACTCCTCGGATCCTGGCCAGCTACCGACTTTCAATGCCTACTCGCCCGACGGCGATGTCACCGGGCAAGTCGTCTACGTCAATCATGGCGTGGTTGAAGATTACGAACGGCTCGCCCGCATGGGCGTCGATGTCAAAGGCAAGATCGTGCTGGCGCGCTACGGCGCCGGCTGGCGAGGCGTCAAGCCGAAGCTGGCCTGGGAACATGGAGCCATCGGCTGCCTGATCTACTCCGACCCCCGCGAGGACGGATACTTTCAGGGGGATGTTTATCCGGGAGGCCCCTTCCGTCCGGCGGAAGGCGTACAGCGCGGAAGCGTCATCGACATGCCCATTTATCCGGGCGATCCGCTCACTCCCGGATGGGCTTCGGAAAGGGGGGGCCGCAAGCTGCCGCTGGCGGAAGCGCGGACCCTGCCGAAAATTCCGGTTTTTCCCATCTCCTATGCTGACGCCACGCCCATTTTGAGGAATATGGCCGGACCGGTGGCGCCCGAGCCCTGGCGTGGGGCTTTACCTCTGACTTACCACGTGGGACCGGGCCCCGCCACCGTCCATCTCAAGCTCTCTTTTGACTGGCAAACCCGTCCCATTTACAACGTGATCGCCCGCATTCCGGGCTCCGATTTTCCCGACCAATGGGTGATTTACGGCAACCACCACGATGCTTGGGTAAACGGAGCTCGCGACCCGGCCAGCGGCAACGCCGCCCTACTTGAGACCGCCCGCGGCTTGAGCGAGCTTCTCAAACAGGGCTGGAAGCCGCGGCGGACGATTATTCTGGCCAGTTGGGACGCCGAGGAATGGGGCTTGATCGGCTCAACGGAGTGGGGTGAAAAGCATGCCGAGGAATTGCGGCAGAAAGCAGTGGTTTACATCAACAGCGACGGCAACTCCCGAGGGCTGCTGCAAGCCTCCGGCTCGCACTCGCTCGAACACCTGCTGAACGAAGTCGCTCGAAGTGTGCCGGACCCCCAAACCGGAAAGCCGCTGTGGGAAGCGATGCGTTCCCGGCGGCTCCAGGAGGCTTCGGATAGCGAAAAAAAGAAAGCCATCGCCAGCCGCTCTGATCTTGGCATCGGGGCGTTAGGCGCGGGATCCGACTACGTTGTTTTCATCGACCATCTTGGCATTCCGTCTTTGAACATCGGCTTCTCCAGCCGCGGCGGGGAAGGCGTCTATCACTCGATTTACGATTCCTTCGAATGGTATTGCAGATTTGGCGATCCCACGTTCATCTACGGCCGGGCCCTCGCCCAGGTCGCGGGGTCGCTCCTTCTCAGCCTCGCGGACGACGCCGTGCTGCCGTTCGAATTCGGGAATCTGGCCGACACCCTGGAGATGTATACAGTCGAGTTGCAAAAGCTTAAGACGGAAAATGTGGATCTTTCGCCGCTCCGCCCGGCGATCGCCGCCCTGCGGAAGGCGGCGGCGCGATTTGACGCGGCGCGCAAGAGCATGAAGGCGCTTTCACCGGCGCGTTTACGCGAGTTGAATGTTATGATCTACCAGTCTGAGCAGGCCATGCTGAGCTCAGAAGGCCTGCCGGACCGGCCATGGTATCGGCACGAGTTTTATGCGCCGGGCGTCTATACCGGCTATGACGCCAAGACCCTTCCGGGGATTCGGGAGGCCATCGAACAGAAACAATGGCAGCGGGCCCGAACGCAGGTGGAGATTGTAAAAAAGACGATTGACGCCGTTACGCGCCAGATACTGGCGGCCGCGGATTTGATGCGCTGAGGTGATGTATGTTTCGAAAGCTGTTGCTCGCCTTTGTTCTGATTTCCGGAGCCCTTTCGGCCGGCGTGGCGCGCGTGGAAATTCAATCGCGCGCCGATGTGCTCGAAGGCCGCTCTTTCGGGCTGGCCGGGCCGTATGAGAAGCTGATCGGAAAGGTCTATTTCGCCGTCGATCCCGGTAACCCGATCAACCAAATCATCTGCGACATCGACAAGGCTCCGCGCAACTCCGAAGGCAAGGTCGAATTTTCGTCCGACCTGTATATCCTGCGGCCGAAGCAGCCCGAGCGCGGCAACGGCGCACTGCTCTTCGAAGTTTCCAACCGCGGCAGCAAAGGGATGTTGGGGATGTTCAACCGAGCGCGGGGCAGCCTCGATCCCACCGCGGCGGAAGAGTTCGGCGACGGCTTCCTCATGCGCCAGGGCTACACGCTGGTGTGGCTCGGCTGGCAATTCGACATGCCGATGCATCCCGGCCTGGTGCGGCTCTACGCGCCGAAGGCCCTAGGCGTCAAGGGATTGGTGAGGGCGGAATTCATTCCCACGATCAAGACCAGCTCACACACGCTCGCCGATCGCGACCACCTTCCTTATCTTGCCGCCGATCCCAACGACCCGAGCGCCAAGCTGTTTGTGCGCGACAAAGTCGAATCGCCACGAACAACCATTCCGCGCAGCCAATGGAAATTCTCCGCGGACCGAGGCCATGTGGAGATGGCCGCAGGCTTCGAGCCGCACAAGATCTATGAGGTTGTATACACTTCGCAAGACCCGGCTGTGATCGGCCTGGGGCCCGCCGGGATTCGCGATTTTCTCTCCTACGTGAAGTATGACGCTGCCTCTCCGATCAAGGGCATCCATCATGTCTATGGTTTCGGAGTTTCGCAAAGCGGCCGTTTCCTGCGGACGTTCCTTTACTACGGATTCAATCAGGATGAGGCGGGGCGCCAGGTGTTCGACGGAGTTCTGGCCCACGTGGCGGGCGCCGGCCGCGGCAGCTTCAACATTCGTTTCGGCCAGGCCTCGCGTGACGCCCACCCGTTTCTCAACATCTTTTACCCGACCGACATCTTTCCCTTCACGGACCTGGAAGAAACAGATCCGGAAACCGGGCTGACCGATGGGCTTCTGGTGCGGGCGGAAAAGACTCACACTGCGCCGAAAATTTTCTACACCAACT
>DASREK010000140.1:0-2657 GCA_035652135.1 Bryobacterales bacterium
GCGCTGATTCCGCATCGTCCGACGAAAGAAAAGCCCGGGCCACCCGGTCCAGCAGCATCAAATCGTCGCTATGCTCCAGGACCTTTTCCCCGTACAAGATGATTCGCCGGTCGTCATGGGCGTCGATGGCCGCTCTGAGAATCGCCCGCTCCAGCTCCGGCCGCCGCGCCGATTGCGGGTATTTGCGCAGGTGCCGCTCGACCGCCCGGATAAAATCCACCGGGCTGTTGGCGACCTGCGAAACCTCTTCCTGCAAGATCCGCTGCTCCTGTTCCGGTGAAAGATGGGCGGCCGCCTTCGCGCCATTCGAATGGGCTGGGGCGCCCTCTGGAGGCGTGCCGCTTGCCTGCGCCCACACCGGGGTCGAAACGATTACCAGTAGGACGAAGAATCTCAATTTGCCGTCTTCCCGGTGCGAATCCGCTCGGCGAGAGAAGCCGCGCGGGCCTGTGCGATGTGGACAAAGTTCGGTTGCGTGGCGATTTTATCGAGCACTGGAAGCAACTGTTCGGGCGCCACAATGCGGTGGTTATCCCAAGAGATCTCGAGCGCCAGCAGCGCCTTGTTCACACCCAGACGGTCGAACCGGGCCGCCCGCTCCAGGGCGATGCGATGCCGTTCGGTTTCGCCGATCTTTTCGAACCAGTCGGCCAGGGCGCGCGCATTGGGGTCCTCTGAAAAGTTGAATTTCACTTCATTGCGCACCGGGCCGTCTTCATAACGGAAAAGCTTCATCCCCATGTTGGCCAGCTTGAGCTTGCTTTCGAGCGGCTTGCGGAAAAATTGCAGCTTTTCGGCCAACGCGAAAATTTCTTTCGTGTCGCTGGCCGAGAGCGTGAAGCGCAACGGGTCTTCTTCGGCCGGCGACTCGCGGTAGGTGGCGCTGCCGCTGGCCTCGACTTCAATGGCGAAATACTCCGGGATGCTGCCCGGAAACGATTTGGAAAAGAAAATACGGCCCGCCTTGGGGGAACCCTGCGCGCCTGCCGCCCACGCCAGAAGTATGAGAAAGCAGCCTGCCGCTTTTCTCATGATGCTTTTCCAGCCCCCTGATGCCAGCCGAGCCTCGCCTGCGCCAGCGCATTCGTGCCGTGGCAAATGGCGACGGCCAGAGCGTCGGATGCGTCCTCCGGAGCCGGCTCGGCGAGTGAGAGCAAGGAAGCCACCATCAACTGAACCTGCCGCTTCTCGGCCCGGCCGTAGCCTACGACGCTGCTTTTGACCTCAAGCGGCGAGTATTCCCCGACCGGGACTCCCGCTTGCGCCGCCGCCAGCAGCGCAATTCCGCGAACATGTGCCAGCTTCAGCGCCGTCTTCGCGTTCGCCGCATGAAAAACCTCTTCGATCGCGACAACTTCGGGCTGGTAAAGGCGGAGCGCCCGGCTCAGCCCATCGTGAATCTGGGAAAGCCTCTGCGCCATGCTGTCTTTGGCGGAAGTCTCGATCACGCCCGCGGAAATGAACGTGTGGGCGCGGCCGTCAGTTTCCACTACGCCGAAACCTGTTCTTTCGCAGCCGCAGTCGATACCGAACACTCGCATGGCGTTGGCGCCGGCAGCCGGGCTAATGAGCCAGCGCTTCCATTTCTTTTTCCTCGATGTCGAAGTTGGCGTAGACGTTTTGCACGTCCTCGTGGTCTTCGAGAGCCTCGCTCATTTTTAGCATCGCCTGCGCCTGTTTGCCCTCAAGCTTCACATGGGTTTGCGGGACCATGGTGATTTCACTTACGGTCGTCTCGATTCCGTTCTGCTTCAGCGCTTCCATAACTGCTTCGTGCGACTCAGGGGCCGACAGAATCGACCAGCTATCGCCATCATCGCGGAGGTCTTCGGCGCCGGCCGAGAGGGCAATCTCCATCAGTTGATCCTCGGCCACCTTCTCTTTCGGCACTACGATGAGGGAGCGCTTCGAAAACATCCACGAGACACAGCCGTTCTCCCCCAGGTTTCCGCCATATTTGCCGAAAAGGTGCCGGATCTCACTGACCGTGCGGTTGCGGTTGTCCGTGGCGACTTCCACCAGAACCGCCACGCCCCCAGGACCGTAACCCTCGAATGTGGCCTCCTCGATCGTCGCTCCCGGCAACTGCCCAGTGCCCCGCAAGATGGCGCGCTTGATGTTGTCGGCAGGCATACTCGCGGCTTTGGCCGCCGCCACCGCAGTGCGCAGCCGCGGATTGGAATCTACATCGCCGCCCGATCGCGCGGCAATGGTGATTTCTTTAATCAAACGCGTAAACAGCCGGCCCCGCTTGGCGTCTGTGGCTGCTTTCTTGTGCTTGATTGTCGCCCATTTGGAATGGCCCGACATGGCACACCTCACCTACTCCAATACCAGTAGCAATATAAAAAGATACCAAAAACCCGGGGCTCGAAGCCAGTGCGCCAAGCCAGCCTGGTCCCGTGCCGGAGTGCTTTCCAGAGCGTCGTTGTCTTTCACGGCCGGGCAGACCCTCCGCGCTTGCGACGCGCCTTCACCTGGATCACCAGCGGCGTTCCCTCAAAATCGAACTGCCGCCGCAGTTGATTGATCAGGAACCGCTCAAACGAAAAGTGGAGCTTGCCTTGCCGGTCGGTGAACAAGACGAAAGTCGGGGGCGCGACAGACGCCTGCGTCAGATAGAGAATCTTCAAGCGCTGGCCGGCAGGAACCCCCGC
>DASREK010000141.1:0-6619 GCA_035652135.1 Bryobacterales bacterium
TCCGTTCCGCCAAGCTGAAGAGCGGTGTTCTGCCGCCCGACCACGATATCGCCGTCATGCGAGCGCTGCGGGACGCCTTCGGCCCGGAGTTCGGCCTGCGCATCGATCCCAACGGCATGTGGTCCCGCGGCACGGCTATCCACGTAGCCAAGCAGCTCGAAGAATGCCGGCCGGAATATTTCGAGGATCCCGTTTGGGGCTTGGAAGGCATGGCCCGGGTCAAAGAGCGCACCGCATTGCCGCTGGCCACCAACATGTGCGTGGCGAATTTCGAGCATATCGCTCCGGCGGCCGCCATGAATGCAGTGGACGTGATTCTCGGCGACATCTACTACTGGGAGGGAATCCGCGGCGTCAAAGCGCTCTCGACCATTTGCGAGTGTTTCCGGTGGGGGCTTTCCATGCACAGCGGCAGTGAACTGGGAGTGACGCTGGCCGCCATGATCCACACCGCGGCCGCGCTGCCGAATCTGACCTACGACGTGGACGCCCACTATCACCATCTGCTCGATGACGTGATCGCGGGAGGAAAAATGAAGTACGAAGGCGGCTCGATCGCTGTTCCCGCCGGCCCCGGCCTCGGCGTGGATCTCGATGAAGACCGTATGGCCCGCTACGAAGAGCTCTACGGGAAAAAAGGCGATTATTACGCCCGGTTCCACGAGGACACCCGTCGGCCCGACTGGTTTCCCGTCAATCCCGGGTGGTGACGGCGATGCGCAAGCGGAGATGGCGATGAGATTGGAAGGCCGTGCGGCGATCGTGACGGGAGCGGGCGGCGGCATTGGACGCGCTATCGCAAAGGCCTTCGCGCGAGAAGGCGCAGCCGTGCTGGTCAATGATCTTCCGTCCGCCGGCTCCGCTGCGGAAACGGCGGCGCAGATTGCCGACGCCGGCGGCAAAGCGGTCGCTTATCCGGCTGACGTGAAGGATCTGTCTGCGCATGAAGGGCTCGTTGCGGCGGCGCTTGAACATTTCGGGCGGCTGGATATTCTCGTTAACAACGCGGGCATCCAGTTTCGAGAACCTTTTCTCAGCGCTACCCCCGAAGCCTGGGATGCCACATTCGCCGTCAATTTGAAAGGCCCGTATTTTTTGAGCCAGAAGGCGGCTGCCGCCATGATCCGGTTTGGCGGCGGCAGAATCATCAACATTGCCAGCGTTCACGATACGGTCCCTCTGCGCGAACGCTCGATTTACTCGATCACGAAAGGCGGCATGAAACTGCTCACGCGTTCTCTCGCCTTGGAATTGGCCGAGCACGGAATCCATGTGAACGCCGTTTCTCCCGGGGCGATTCACACCAATATGAACCGCCAGGTTTTCGCCGATCCCGCTCATCTCGCCCGCACCCTCGAAAAAATCCCTTGCGGGCGCATCGGTGTTCCCGACGATCTGGCGGGGGCGGCTGTGTTTTTGGCGTCGGATGAGTCCAGCTACATCACCGGCGCCACCATCTATGTAGACGGGGGATTGCTGCTGCACTAATTCAGGAGGTAATGGATGTCGTCTCCAAGTGAAACTTCAGCCGGTATGGAGCAGATTTGTGAAAGATACCTGCGGCTCTACGCGGGCCTGCTCTATGACGTTCTGGAGCACCTGGGATATCCGAACCAGGTATTATCACATCATATTGCGCCGCTTACGCCGGAAATGAAGCTGGCCGGGCCGGCTTTCACCGTGAAAGGAGCTCCGGCCTGCGAGCGCGACGAATCGCGAAGGTACAAGCGGCTCAAAATGATCACCCACATGCAGCACCCCTGCATCGAGGTTCGCGATTGCGGCACGCCGTTTCACGTGGCTCTCTATGGAGAACTCAGCGCTACCACAGCCCGCGCCCATGGGGCGGTGGGCGCAGTAGTGGATGGCGGCACGCGCGACACCACCAAGCTGATATCCATGGGCTTCCCGGTATTCGCCAAATATCGAACTCCCATTGAAGCCTTCGGGCGGTGGGCGATGCTCGACTATCAGGTACCGGTGCTGCTCGCGGGTGAACTCACCGATACGGTTCAGGTGAACCCCGGCGATTTCATTTTCGGAGATTACGACGGCGTCATCGTGGTTCCCAAGGACCTCACCACCCAAGTCTTGGTCGAGTGCGAAAGGGTCATGGGCGTTGAAGACAACGCCCGCGTGGAATTTGAGCGCGGCGACGACCCCGTGGCTGTTTTCGAGCGCCACAAGCGGTTATAGAACGCTCTCCGAATCGGAAGCGGAAGCGGAAGAGACGTGGCAGCGCGGTTATGGCTCCGGAAGACGGATTTCCACTCCGCCCGAGAGTTCAGGGCGCATTTTGCGGATCCACGGCAGGCTGGTTGTGCTGCGGCAGGCCCGCCGTTCGCGGGATTCCCACTCGTGAGTCTGCTTTCCCCGGGGACCCGCTCCCGCTCGCCTCCGTCGCGGGAACAATCCGGCGGCTGAGCGGCAGCATCAGCGGCGTCAGCAGAAAGGCCGTTTTTTCGCTGCCAGCCGCCAGCCTGGGCCGGGCAGCCTGCCCGAGCGCGATGCGATTGGTCCAAGGATCCACTTTCACGCGCGACCCGAGCGGCAGGGCCGCGACCTGTCCGGGGTTCTCCGGCTCCAGCGGCGGCGCGGATTCCATTAGTTCGGCCATCCTCGCCACTTTGCCGTTTTCCGCCAGCGGATCTCCAATGCGCGCCTGAAACAGATTGGGCATGCGCGCGGCGCAGGCTTCCACCTGCCTCAGAAACAGCCCGGCGCTCGCGATTTTTGGCTTATAAGGGGAGTGCTCGAGCAGTTCCAGAGCCTTGCGGTTGGCTTCGTCCCGTTCCCGCGGGCCGCGCTGGAAGCGAAACTGTTGAAAGATTTCGGAGTCCTCAATGAGAATCCGGTCTCCGAAGGCATATCTCGTGCTAGTAGGATGCCCAAGCAGTATGTGTGCCAGCTCCGAGGCCAGCACCATGGCCAGGCTCGCCTCATCCGGGAGCGAGTCAATCAAGCCCCGGCTTAGAACAATCGTGCGGCCCACGGTGAACGATTCAATCGGAGTGGTGAGCAGCACGCGGCAGCGAACCGGCGCATCCAATGCAGCGGCATTGGAGACGAGCAAATTATTCACTACAGTTTGGAGCACCGTATCCACGCCGCCGGCCGGCGCTAGAAGATCAGCGCGCTCCATCCGCTCGATGATATTGGCTTCGGCTTGCGCCTCCCAGTTTCGCCGGGTTTCCACCAGATAGGAATCGCGGCCCTCCGATTCATCCCGAGCCAGAGGAGCCTCCACGAGAATTCTGGTTCTTTCCTCCCTTGGAGAATCCGCATTCGGCTTGTATCCCCAGATTCGGACCTGCCCGCGGAAGCTTTCCTCCGCCGGCCTCCGGCCGGCCGGAAAGTTCCCACCTGTTTCTTCGACATAGATGTATGCCGGCGCCCAGGCCCCCGTGCCGGTCTGCACGCGCCAGCTATTTAGGTGGAAGTACGGACTCTTTTTCGATTTCGAGGTGTACGTACCGCTGAAACGCACGATGTAGAATTTCTGATCCTCGACCCAGATGCGGCCCAGAAAGCGTCCCCATCCAGCGCCTTGGCGCGGCAAAACATCGAATACCAAGCAACGCAAATCCCCTTGAAATTCCCGCCGGACATAATGAAATTCATAGGTGTCTTGATTAAAGTCGTCCCTGTCGGGCAGCGTCATCTGGGCAAAGCCCCGGGGCAGAAAGCGCGTCTTGGCGGCGAACCGAGATCGGAAGCCAGCCCGGGCTGGCGGCGGCGTAAACACGTCGAAATCAATTCCTTCTTGCAGATCGATCTTGCCGATGAAGTAAACGTCATCGACAACGTGATTCGGGGCGTCGGGGCTTAGAAGCTGGATGTATGTTTCGGCGATCGGCTGCGTCCGTTCAAGCAGCCGGACGACCTCGGCTTCCCGCCGCACTATATTGTCAACCACTCGATCCACCGGCAGGCCAGCGCCTTGCCCTGGTCCGCTTCGGCCGGCAGACAGCCAGGCAATCCCAAAAACCGGAATCAGAATGCGTAAATAGCGGGTTATAAGCAAGGCGGAAATCTCGTTAAAACGCCAACTGAAAAATGATTCGTACGGTCGCGCGATAATCCACTGGCTTGCCGGCGGCGGTGGCTGGCCGGAACAAGATCTTGCGGGCCGCATCGATCGCGGCATCATCCAAGCCATGTCCCAGCCCGCGAACGACTCGCAGCACGTCTACCCGTCCCGATGCGGTGAAGAGCACATCCAAAATTACAGATCCTTGGACGCCTGACAAGCGCGCCTCAGCCGTGTAAACGGGCTTTGGCTTCGAAAGAATTTCGACCGGCGTTATGGCCGGCTGAGACATCCAGGTTGTCTTTGGGTGTTCCGCAGGCGGCTCCGCGGCGTCAAATCGGCTCTCCAGGACGATGCGCCGCCCGGCCGGCGGAGCTTCCTTCGGGGCGCTTTTATCTTCTCCGAAGCTGCCGCCGGTGATTTTCAACAGAGAAAAGGAAGATACTTGCTCCGGGGCGTTCCGCTCAAAAGCTCCCATTTGCGCGGGCTGTGGCGTATGGGAGGGAACTGCGGTCACACCCTGCGGCGCATCAAACGTCCCTAAGCTCAGGTTATTTTTTTCCGGGGCAAAGGCGCTTGGACGTACAGGTGCGGAGAAAACGTCTTCGTGGTTCGAAAGAGGGCGATTCGCGCTGTCCGGCAATCCTGGAGCCTCGATCGGGATTGCGGGCGCTCCGGCAGGGGGCCCGGCGACGTCCCCCAACTCGACCCCGGAGGGCGGCCTTCCAGTAAGCGGCTTGGAGGACACTCTCGGCGGCCAAGCCGGTCCGTTCGCGAGCCATAACGGCGCCCGGCGCAATGGCGCTCGTGGTAGAACCAACGGCTTGAGGTTAGCCGGGGCGTTGAGAATCACTGGGACGACGGCCCGTTTCCATTCCCCCTCCACCCGCGGCGCGGGAAAATGGACAAGCGTTATGGCGGCCCAGATGCCGAAGGCATGCAGGCAGGCGCTCGCTACCAGCGAACACGGGGACTCCCTGCCCGTGCGAATCCCGCAAGAAAATATCGGCGAACCGGGCTCGAAATCGCGGCATGGGAAGCCCACGAAGTGCTTATCGTCAGGTGCGAATCAGAGCTTGAGGCAAGCCTTGAATTCCCTGTTTCCAGGGCCAAAGATCGGGGCTCAGTTTGGGCGGCCGGCCACGCCGGAGTCACGCCGGCACGGCTGCTTCCTCGCGGCTTGCCGCCGCTGTCGCTTCGGCGGGCTCCAGAGCGTGCTCGATAACCTCTTCGATGCGATGAACGTAGATCAGCTTCATATCGCCGATCTGCTCCGATTTCAAGTCTTCCTTCACGTTGATTTCGTTTTCCGCCGGCAGCAGGACTTCGCGAATCGAAGCGGCTTTGGCGGCAAGGACCTTTTCTTTGATGCCGCCGACGGGCAGAACCAGTCCGCTCAAGGTAATTTCCCCGGTCATGGCCACTCGGGGCCGCACCCGCCGCCCGGTCAGCCGCGATACCAGGGCGGTGACCATCGTGACGCCCGCGGAAGGTCCGTCCTTCGGGATTGCCCCGGCAGGGACGTGGAGATGGATGTCGTTGTTCTTCATGAACTCTGGATCAATGTGCAAAGCTTCCGCGTTGGCTCTCACCCAGCTCAGAGCGGCCTGCATCGATTCCTGCATGACCTGGCCGATGTGTCCGGTCATGATTAGGCCTTTCGATCCGCCCCTCAAAATTCCCGCCTCGACAAAAAGAACATCGCCTCCGGTCGGCGTCCATGCCAGCCCGACGGCTACTCCGGGAACGCGCGTGCGTTCGAAAATCTCGTGTTCCGGGCGCACTTTCGGCGGTCCCAGCATTTCCTCCACGACGGCCGGCGTCACTCTGGTGAGCATGCCGGCGGGCAGCGAGCCTTCAGCAATCCGCCGGGCCTGCTTCCTGCAAATCGTGCCTATCTCCCGTTCCAGGTTTCGCACCCCGGCCTCGCGCGTATAACCGCGAATAATGTGGGTAACACCCTCTTCGGTGAACTCGATGCTTTCACCCAGCTTGATTCCGTTCTCCTCCGCCTGGCGGGGAATCAGGTAGTTAAAAGCGATCCGGACCTTTTCGGTCTGCGTATAACCTTGCAGCTCGATCACCTGCATGCGGTCTCGCAGGGCGTCCGGAATCGGATCCAGCATGTTGGCCGTGGTAATAAACAGAACCTTGGAAAGATCGAACGGCACATCGAGATAATTGTCCCGAAATGTGTTGTTCTGCTCGGGATCGAGCGCCTCCAGGAGCGCGGAAGCCGGGTCCCCGCGAAAATCTCGTCCTACTTTGTCGATTTCATCCAGCATGAAGACCGGATCATTGCTTTCAGCGCGGCGAATACCTTGGATAATCTGTCCCGGCAGCGCTCCAATGTAAGTTCGGCGATGGCCTCGAATTTCCGCCTCGTCATGCACGCCGCCCAGTGATATGCGTACGAATTTTCGTTCGAGCGCCCGCGCAATGGATTTGCCCAAAGAAGTTTTGCCCACTCCGGGAGGTCCGACGAAACAGAGAATCGGGCCTTTGATGGTTGGATTCAACTGGCGTACAGCCAGATAATCCAAAATGCGGTCCTTTACCTTCTCGAGGTCATAATGATCGGCGTCGAGG
>DASREK010000142.1:0-5971 GCA_035652135.1 Bryobacterales bacterium
TCGCGAAGCTGGTCCGGCGTGAGATATGCCGCTCCCAGCGATCCGAGTCCGCCCGCATTGGATACGCCCGCGACGAGCTCGGGCGTGGACGGTCCGCCGCCCATGGGGCCTTGGATAATTGGATACTCGATTCCGAGGAGCTTGGGGAGTTCCATAGCGATCACTACAGAATAGTATCGCGCGCTTCGGCTGGAGTAGTTTTAATGTCTGAGGCTTTCCCGCGCGGCCAATACAGTCCGGTAGGCTTCGTCGGGATCGCGGTTCAGCGCGGTTAAGTGCCCCATCTTACGGCCGGGACGCGCATCCAGTTTGCCGTACAGGTGCAGCTTGACGTCGGCAAAGGCGCAGGCGGCGCGCCAGTCCGGTTCGCCGGAGGTCCACAGATCGCCCAACAGATTGGCCATCGCGGCGGGGCGATGCATTTCGGTGGATCCCAGGGGCAGTCCGCACACCGCGCGCAACTGCTGCTCGAACTGGCTGGTGACGCAGGCATCGACGGTTAGGTGGCCCGAGTTGTGCGGGCGCGGCGCAAGCTCATTGATCAACAGAGAACCGTCGTGAGTGACGAAAAATTCGACGCACAATACGCCCACCACGCCCAGCTTGTCGAGGACGCAGCGCGCCAATTCCACCGCCTCCTCGGCCACGCGCGCAGGAACGCGCGCCGGAGCAACGGAAATGTCCAAGATATGCCGGCTGTGCTGATTTTCGATGGCGCCATAATGCACGAACGCACCGTCCTCGCCGCGCGCGGCTACCACGGAAATCTCGCACTCGAAATCGATGAAGGCTTCGAGCACTGCCTGCTGCTTGCCGATAGCATCCCAGGCTTCGGCCGCCCGGTTCGGGGCATCGATGCGGAACTGTCCCTTACCGTCGTAACCGAACGCCGCCGTCTTTAGGACCGCCGGAGCCCCCAGGTCCGCCAGCGCGCGATTTAGGCCGTCGAGAGAACGTACCTCGCGATACGGCGTGACCGGTAAGCCGGCCTGAGTCAAAAAAGACTTCTCGCGGATGCGCTGCTGCGTGATGTGCAGGATGGATCCGCTGGGGCGGACGGGCGCGCAGCGAGCAGCAGCCTCGGCCGTGGCGGCCGGAACATTCTCGAATTCAAATGTTACGACGCTGACACCGGCCGCGAATTGGGAAACCGCGTCCAGATCGTCATAAGAAGCCTGCACTTCCAAGTCCGCGATTTGCCCGGTGGGCGTGTCCTCATCGGGCGACAGGGTGTGGACACGGTAACCCATGCGCCGGGCCGCGATGGCGAACATACGGCCCAACTGGCCGCTTCCCAGAACGCCGAGCGCCGCGCCGGGCAATATCGGCTGGATCACGATAATTCTTCCGTCCGGACCTTGGCGGCTTGTTCCGTCCGAAATGCGCGCAGCTTTTCGCGCAATGCCGTATCGTGATTCGCCAGGATCGCGATCGCCAGCAGCGCGGCATTTTGCGCGCCTGCTTTTCCGATCGCGAGCGTCCCCACTGGAATGCCGCCCGGCATCTGGACGATGGAGAGTAGCGAATCCATCCCTTTGAGCGCATGGCTCTCCACCGGCACGCCTAAGACCGGCAACAACGTGTTCGCCGCCACCATTCCGGGAAGATGCGCAGCGCCGCCCGCGCCCGCGATGATTACCTGCAAGCCGCGCGCTTCGGCGCCGGATGCGTACTCCACCATCCAAGCCGGCGTGCGATGCGCCGAGACCACCTTGGCTTCGTACGGCACGCCAAATTGCGTAAGGGTTTCCGCGGCGGAGCGCATCGTCTCCCAGTCGGACTTGCTGCCCATAATGATGCCGACCGCCGCCTGCATTGAGAACTCACTAAAATAGCACGCGGGATGGGAACGCGCGCCGGGCGCGGTGGTTATTTTGCCTGAGCGATGAGGCCGCGCAACTCTACGGCAACGTCGAGCGGCGGCTGGTTGGACAATGCCTTCTCCGCCTGTTGTTTGGCCGCTTCGCGATTTCCGCTGTCGCTCAACGCCACTGCGTAGTGATAGCGATAGGTAGGATCATCGGGGTACTTGGTTGTCAAGGCTTGCAAAATCGGAATCGCGCCGGCCGCGTCGTGCTGCTTGATATGCACCCAAGCCATGGTGTCGCGAAGCTGCGGCAGATCGGGCGCTTTGCGGATCGCCGTGCTGACGAGCTGCATCGCTTCTTTCGGATCGCCGCCTGTGTCCGCCAAAAGAAATGCCAGGTTGTTCAGCACTGCCGGATCGTCCGGCGATTTTTGCAGCGCTTTGCGATAGCTTGCAATCGCCTCCGTCTTTTTCCCCAATTGCTCCTGGAGGTTCGCCACGATGGCATCAATGCCCTTGCGATCCGGCGCAAGTTGCCGGGCGCGCTCGAACGCCTGGAGCGCCTCCGGCATATGGCCGCTTTTCTGTTGGATGACGCCTAGTTTGAACTGAATGTCCGCGGAGGATGGACTCTTGACGGCCATTTTCTGCAATTCGGCAATCGCATCGGCGGTTTTGCCGCTGGCCTCTTCTGTGGCTACCAGCAGCGCGGCCTTTCCAGGCGATTCGGGCGATTTCTGCACTTCTTCTTTCATCAACGCCAGCGCGCGATCCGGCATGTTCTCCGCCTCGTACGTGTTCACCAGGCCTGCCAGCGGTTCCAAATTCTGCGAATCCGGTTTATACAGCTTGCGGAACAATTCTTCGGCTTCCGCATAACGCTTCTGGCCCAGCGCGATTACGGCCAGTTGCATCTCCACCTGCGGCGCGTCTTTGGTGTCGCGGGCCAGTTGCTCGGCTTCCGTCTTCGCCTCTACATAGGCATGCGTACCGGTCAGCCCCATGACGCGAAACAGGCGGGCGGCGGGATCGTCGCGACGGATGGCCAGCGCGGCATCGGCGTGCTGCAGCACGGCAGGATAATTCTTCCGCAGCGTCTCCAGGCGCGCTAATGCCAGTTGCACCACCTCCGACTGCGGTTCCTCGCGTGCTGCACGGCCCAGATCCTCGTAGGCCTCGTTCAAATCGCCTTTGGCGGTGAGAACCTGCCCAGCCAACAGTTGCAGCCTTCCGTTGGTAGGCGATTCTTTCGCCAAGTCCCTGGCCAGCGTGGCCGCCATAGCCATGTTCTCCTGGCTGCCCATCTGCTGGAGCACTTCCACTTTCAATACGCGGGCAAATTGGCTCTTGGGATCTTTGGCGAGAATGGCGTCGGCGGCCTTGATTGCCTCCTGCCGGCGGCCGAGCGCTTGCAGCGTGCTCGCCACTCTTTCCTCGTACACCCGCTGCCGAACCTGATCCCTCGATTCGCCGCGCTGGTAGTCCGCCAGTGCCTGCTGATAATCACGCGCCAGGCTATGGAAATCGCCCACCAGCAGATCCGCCTGAGGGAAGCGGTCCCGCCGGTCCAGCATGGATTTCAGCAGCTTTTCGGATTCCTCAGGCTGCTTGCGCGAGTAGTAGAGCGACGCCAGGCGGAGAATCGGCGTGGACGCTTTCGGATCGCTGGCGGACCAGCTTTTGAGCAGCGCCTCCATCTGGTCCGGCTTTTGCTGGATACCGTACAGGGCGTACAGAACGTCATAGGCCGGCGGAAACGTGGGATGTTGCTGGATAACCTGGCGCGCCACCTTCTCGCCTTCCTCTGCTTGGTTGTTGCGTATCAGCGCTTGCGCCAGGGACGCGCCAACTTCGGCGTCGTTGGGGGCGATGCGCGCCGCTTCCCGCAAATCCGCGACGGCTTTGTCTGGCTTATTGTCGATCAGATCCAGAGCCCCCCGAATGCGCAGCCCTTCCTTCCGATCGCCGCCCGGCGCCAGCAGTTTCTCGGCAGCCGATTCCGCCTGCTTGTACAGAACGGCTGGATGCCTCGGATCGCGTGTATAGCCCGCCAGCGAAAGCGTTGCGAGTTGTACTTGAGCAGGAATATTTTTGGGGTCCAACGTCACGGCATGATTAAACGCCTGATAAGCATCCGGCACCTGGTTTTGTTTCAGCAGCGCGAGACCCAGCCGGTAGTAAGCCTCTCCGGAGTTGGGTGCCTTTTTTAATGCGTTGCGATAGTTAATGGCGGCGTCGGCATACTGTCCGGCGGCATAGAGCTGGTTGCCCCGATTGATGTACTGTTGCGTGCTCTTGCACGCAAGGGACAAACAGGACAAGATCAGGACAAACGCCAAGTACAAGAATGCAGTAGAACGGCGCTTCAACTCCCCAAAATAGCATCGCTGTGGGTTCATGACGTCTGGTTCATGAGTCTGGACTCTCAGGATCACTCAACTAAGACAATCGGCTGAGTTGTCCTTGCGCGTTATCGGCGAGTAACATTTTCAGTTCGCTTTCGCGGTCAAGTAGGAAGTGCTTGTACATCTGCTATCGCAAGCGGCCGGCTGAGCCCATTTAATAAGCCCAACAAGCGCCATCCTTTCAGTGAGTTATCGGCCCGGCCAGGGTTTTAATCAGTGGTTGGAACATGAACTGCCTTTGTTCGGCCAAGGGAAGGAAGGGACCAACGATATGTTACTTCTGCTAATCCTCTTGATCATCCTGTTGATCGGCGCCGCGCCGGCTTGGCCGTATAGCCGGGGTTGGGGTTATTATCCGAGCGGTGTTCTAGGAACGATTCTCATCATCTTCATCGTGCTTTTGCTTCTCGGACAAGTGAATTTATAAACGAAAGGTAACTATGAAATTTGTCGCAGCATTGCTGTTGCTCGCAACACCTGGGGTGTACGCCGTGGAGGAGGAAGGCCATGCGCAGAAGCGCGTGCAGGTCTCCGCGGAGGTATTGAGTGAAATTTTTCATGCCAAGGACCGCGGGATTCCGGAGGACCTGATCGGCAAAGCCGAGTGCGTCGGCATCGTGCCGAGTCTGAAACGCGCCGGTTTTATTGTGGGCGCCAAATACGGGAAGGGCGTCGTGGTGTGCCGCACTGCTCGGGGCTGGAGCGGTCCGTCCACCATTCGAATCGAAGGCGGGAGTTTTGGTTTTCAGATTGGGGCTGGTGAGACGGACCTGATTTTCATCGTGATGAATCACCACGGCGTGGAAGACCTGATGAAGGACAAATTCACGCTGGGCGGCGATGCCAGCGTGATGGCGGGGCCGCTGGGCCGCACGGGAACGGCGCAGACCGATGCGCTGATGCGCGCCGAGATTTTGTCCTATTCGCGTTCGCACGGCGTTTTCGCGGGTGTGTCGCTGGAAGGCGCCACTCTGCGGCCCGATCACTCCGACAATCGGGAGATTTATGGGCGCGATGTCACGCAACGCGAGATCCTGAGCGGCCAAGTGCGCCGTCCGGCAGTCGCCCGGGGAATCTATTCCGAACTGGATCGCTACACCCGCTCCAAACGCAGTGCCGGTTGAACGGTTACCTGGGGAAACTCCTGCCCTTCGAGGGCGGTCTCACAGATGAGAGCGAGGTAACACCAATGACCAAAGATCCGGTTTGTGGAATGCAGGTGGATCCGAATAAAGCCCCGGCAACCAGCAATTATCAGGGCAAGCAGTACGCCTTCTGCGGGCAAGAGTGCAAAGATAAGTTCGATAAGAACCCGCAGCAATACACCCACGCGGCTCAGCGCGAGCCGCAGGAGGAGCCTGCTCACAGGTAGCTTCTCTCACCCGCTCCCGAGTTGCGTAGCGTGATGCATTCGCGCGGGCACTCGGGAGCGTCCCTTATTCATGCCCTATCAGCCGATTGAAGACTATGGCCTGATCGGAAACTTGCGTACCGCGGCCCTGGTTGGAAAAAACGGCTCCATCGACTGGTTCTGTTTCCCGCATTTTGATTCGCCCAGCGTCTTCGGCGCCATCCTGGACGAGCACAAAGGCGGCTATTTCCGTATTTCGCCCACCAGCGCGGAGATCACCCGTAAGCAGCTTTACTGGGCCGATACGAACGTGCTGGTAACGCGCTTTTTGTCCGCCGATGGGGTGGGCGAAATCGTCGATTTCATGCCCATCGGCGAATCGAAAAACGATCCCCCTTACTACGGCCT
>DASREK010000143.1:0-7398 GCA_035652135.1 Bryobacterales bacterium
TCCCTAAACGCCCGCAGGGCCGCGTAAAGAAGACACTTTGCCGGTTCTCGCCTCGCAGCGTGGCGTTTTACGCGAAGATGCGATAAATTCTGTACATCGGCCTGCGGCGCCCGTTGCAAAAGAGGGTATTCATGATTCTCAAGTCTGGGAGGAGCCCAAGCTATGCCCGCCGTCAAACGTATCACGGTTGACCTTTCCCAATTCCCGGATCTGGTGGTGATCTATCTCGGCATGCGGGTGAACACGTTCAAAGGACTCCGGAGATTTTTACGCTTAGGGCCTCAGATCGCCAAATCGGTGGCCGGCCGGCCCGATGGCCTCCTTCTGCACGAGAACCTGTTTTTTTCGCTGTTCCCGCTGCACGCGGGAATGCGGCAGTATTGGCGCGATTTTGAATCCATGGAGACCTGGGCGCGCTCCTTGCCGCATCAGAGCTGGTGGACCGAATTCTTGCGTGATTCCGGCGGTACGGGCTTCTGGCATGAGACCTATTTCATGCGCGGCGGCATGGAAGCCGTCTATGACGATATGAAGATCGCACCGGGATTGGCGCGATTTGCCCCTATGCGGCCAGCCCGCGGCCCCATGTTCTCAGCTCGCAAACGCGCGGGCCTGCCGGGCGAGGCCAAAGTGACCGCCCCGGTGCGCGAATCCGAGTACTATCGCGAGTCGTAATGGCAAGCGCTTGCGCGCATAGTCGCGCAAGGGGATCTCATTTTCTTGCAGGAGCCAAGCCGGCAGGAGCGAATGCCGCCGCCAGCAGCGGCGCCGGGAAAATCTCCGGGTGAACCAGGTGGGCCAGAATCTCCAGGCTGTCTACAATGCGGGGGCCGGGACGGCTGAAATAGGCGGAGCCGTCGGTGGCGAAAATGCGCCCGGATTTCGCCGCCGGCAGGCTCCAAAAGCCCTCGCAGGCCGCCAGCGTTTCCGCCTCGCGCAAATTGCGCTCCAGATTGAAACCGCAGCAGGTCAGGACAATGATCTCCGGCGCGTAATCAAGCACTCTGCGCCATTCGATCCGGTACGAGGGCCGGTGCAGATGGGCGAGATCGTCGCGCCCCCCGGCGATTTCGACAAGTTCTTTCATCCAATGGCCGCCGCAGTACGGGGGCTGTACCCACTCCATACAGAACACTCGCGGCCGGAGCGCGCAGCGTTTCGTTTTGGCTGCGATGGTCTCAACTCGCCGTTCCAGATCCGCAATCACCGCTGCGGCCCGGCTTTCGCAGCCGATAGCCTGGCCCACAGTGCGGATGTTTTCGAAGATGTCTTGGAGCGAATGCGGCTCGAGGTTCAGCACGCGCGGATGCGATGCGAGGGCGGCTGCGGCTTGCTCGACGCGGCCCGCAGATACCGCGCAGACGTCGCAGAGCCGCTGGCTGAGAATCAAGTCAGGCTGTAATTGCTCCAGCAGAGAAACATCCAGCTCATAAAGCGAGCCGGCCGCAGCCAGGGTCGAACTGACGGCAGCCTCGATCTGGGAACTGGAGAGCGCCGGGTCGATATTGGTTCTTGTGATCTTGGGCAATTGGCGGGCCTGGGGCGGGTAATCACACTCGTGGGTGACGCCGGCCAGCAGATGCTCCTGCCCCAGCGCAAAAACCATTTCCGTAGCGCTCGGCAATAGCGAGCAGATGCGCACAGCTCAGTTGGCAGCTTGGCGGGCGGGAGTCCAGCGGCGCTGCGCGATGCAGTAATAGGAGCCGAACATCACGCCGGCGTAAGCCAAATCTCCCAGCAGCGTATTCCGGAAAAACGGCAGCCCAGCAAGATAGCAGGCAGCCAGTCCGGCAGCCGTCTTCGGGTAGAGGCTCCCAGCCAGCCAGACTCCGAAATTCGTGATAAGGAAAAAGCTCACCGAGCCGGCCAGCGAGGCGCCGGCGACCTTCGCAAAGCTCATCTTGTCGCGAAGCGTCCACCCGATCAGCGCGATCAGCAGAAACGCAATGCACTTGGTGGCGCTGAACCAGGGATACCGGCCGTGCCAGAGAAGTTGGCCGGCCGCGTAATCGCTGATCAGAAGCGCCGCCAGAGGGACGAGCAGGCTCTCGCGTTTGCCGCGGAACGTAGCTCCGCTGAACAGGAACATGGCGGCGAGCGGCGTGGCGTTCCACGGGTGCGGCAGGAGGCGTAACAGAACGGCAGCCAGAACGTAAAGATAAGACATCGCGCGCAACCTCTCGGTCCTTATGATAGCAGAGGCGGCGCTGCACGACCGATAGTGGAAAACAGTGTTGGAAAGACACCCCACAAACGGCGGCGGCCGCCCCTGCGCCGTATGCCGCCCGGCCCGGGATCCTCTCTGAAGGGCAGCCTTGCGCTTGCGCTGCAAAGCCGCCGCGGTCCTTCGCCCGCCGCCGGGACGCGGCCATCCGCGTTAACATCTTGGTATGCGCCGCATCGCCGTGCGTACGGCTTCTCACAATTATGAAGCGCTGGTGGAGCGCGGCGCTCTCGACAAGGCCGCAGCCCATCTCCGGCCTTTTCTTAGGCGGAAAAGGTTATTCGTAGTTACCACGGCTCCGGTGTGGGCGCAGCAAGGGGCCCGCCTCGAGCAAGGCCTGGCAGGAGAGCCTTTTATCCGCTTGACGATGCCTGACGGCGAGGAGCACAAGCGGCTCGCCACGGTTGAAAAGCTTGCGTCCCAAATGCTCCAGTCCGGCGCTGACCGAGGCAGTCTGGTAGCCGCGTTCGGCGGCGGCGTAGTGAACGACGTCGCCGGCTTTCTGGCGGCCATCTATATGCGCGGCGTCAGCGTCATTCAGATTCCCACGACCTTGCTCGCACAGGTGGATGCCGCGATTGGCGGCAAAACCGGGGTGAATCTCGAGGGCGGCAAGAATTTGATCGGCGCTTTCCATCAGCCGGAACTGGTGTTGATCGACCCCGATGCGCTGGCCACGCTGCCTGATCGCGAGTATCGCGCCGGCTTGTACGAAGTGATCAAGTGCGCCATTATCGCGAGCCGGAGCTTATTCCAGCTCCTCGCGGGGCGGCGCGAGGAGGTGCTACGGCGGTCACCCGCGGTGGTGGAGGAATTGATCGAGGAATCCGTGCGCATCAAGGCAGGCGTGGTCTCGACCGACGAAAAGGAAGGGGATCTGCGCCGCATCCTCAATTTCGGGCATACTCTCGGCCATGCTCTCGAAGCAGAAACCGGCTACCGGCGCCTTCTGCACGGCGAGGCTGTCGCCTTCGGCATGCGAGCGGCGGCCTGGCTGGCCGCCCGGACGGGGCTGCTCGCAAATGGAGACTACAGCTCGATTGAGCAACTACTGGACAGCTACGGTCCGATCCCGGCTGTCGCCGGGGTTGGCGCGGAAAGCCTTCTGGCCCGGCTGGGCGCCGACAAGAAGACAATCGGGGGCAAGGTCCACTTCGTTCTCCCCGAGGGGATCGGCTCCGCGCGCGTCGTTTCCGACCTCGATTTGGCGCTGGTACGCGAGGCGGCTGAGCGCGCACTGGCGGCAGTGGCATGATTCGCGGCACTACCCCAGCGGGCGTTCCCGTTGACGATGAAATCGGCGCCGCGCGCTACGTGCGCGACATGTTCGCCCGCGTAGCCCCGCGCTACGATCTTGCCAATCATCTGCTTTCCTTCCAGATCGACCGTCACTGGCGGCGGTTCACAGTGGAAAAAGTTCGCAGCGTGCTCGAACGGCCGCAAGCCCGCGTGCTCGATCTGTGCTGCGGAACCGGCGACTTGCTGGCCGCCTTACAGCGCGTTCATGGCCGCCCCGTTTTCGGCGCTGATTTCTGCCGGCCCATGCTCGCCGGAGCGGCAGCCAAGCTCGGGACCCGCGCCCGCCTCGTCGAGGCCGACGCTTTGTGTCTCCCGCTGCCTGACGCCAGCTTCGACCTGATTACGGTTGCCTTCGGGCTTCGCAACCTCGTCCATTACGAGCGGGGACTGCGCGAAATGCATCGCCTGCTCCGCACACACGGATGGCTGGCCGTTTTGGAGTTTTCCCAACCGCAGGGCCGATTCATCGCTCCGCTCTACGGCTTCTACTTTCACCACCTTCTGCCGCGTCTGGGCGGAGCTGTCTCTGGAGCGAGACATGCCTACCGCTACCTCCAGCAGTCCGTTGATAAATTCCTCACGCCCGATGCGCTGTCGGCGGCAATGATCGGCGCCGGCTTCCGCCAAGTGCAGTACTGGCCGCTGACGGGTGGCATTGCCGTGTTGCATCTCGCGGTCAAATGATTGGCGGGCCGGAAATGGAAGGATACGTGCACGCTTCCTTTGCGGTATGAGCTGGCAGCGCCAAACCCAGCGAGTGCTGACCGCGGGCCTTATCTTGTCGGCTCTGTATGTCACCGGCGTTTTTATCGAGAGAGCGCTCGAACCGAAACGGCCGCGGCCCCGTCCCGAGAGCCTTCCTCTCAGCGCCGATTACTACGTGGCGCTGCCGAAATCCTATTTGCGCGATTTCGCCGACGCGCAAGCTTTGTCCGGCAAAGCGCTTTGGGTGCGAGAAGGCTACCGCTGGCTTTGCCAGCCCGGCGAAGCGCTTGGACCGATGGAAGAAGTTGTGGTTCGGCGGGCCTTCCGGGAAGGCGGCCAGGTCTGGCTGGAGGTGGCCCGTGACCAACAGCCCGCCTGCTCGCTTCCCATTTCCTCAGGCGGCCGGTTCTTCCTCGACGACATCTTCCTTATCAAAGATCCGCACCAGGTCTATAAGGACTGGACCCAGGGGGTTTGGAAGAAAATTGCGGAGCATCGGGCCGAGCCCGGCATGACGGAGGCACAGATTACTTTCGCGCTCGGCTATGGGGAATTGGCCCGCGAGTTGAGCGAGCCGGGCGGGGCGCATCGCGTGGTCGATTACATACATGGCGACAGGAGCGCCCGGGTCACATATGTCTATGGCGTGGCCAAGCAGGTCGAACCCCTGGCATCAAGGTAATGACATCGAAGCAATTGCCGGCTCGCTAGGGCGCTGGTTCGGAATAACCCCTCCGAAACTTCGCACCGGATCGGCGAAAAGACGACCACGTCCCGCGCATAGCGGCAGTTATCCACATTCACCTTCGCGCGCGCGAGCGGCTCCTTGATAGCCCCGGAGGATCTGGTTAGCTTAGTTCCTTTACAGCACCTTCTCGCAGGCGGCCGCGGCTTGCCCGGCCCGGCCACACCCGGTTGCTGGGGCCGTTCCTTGCCCGCCTTTGGGCAGTCTGGTGGTGCAACACTCTGCACAACTATGAGACCGTTTGCTCTGTTTGTGATCCTGGCCGCAACTTGCGGCGTGCAGCAAGCTGATTGGCCCACCTACGGGTGCGATCCTGGCGGAACTCGCTACTCCTCGCTCCGCCAGATCAACCACGACAACGTGAAAGATCAGCAATACGTCGTGATAGCTGCCGGCAGACACGGCAAGATGCGAGCCAAGCTCGGCGATTACGCAGTCGCGTTCGCGCTGTCGTAGGCCGGGCTGCGAGGCTCCGCGCCTGCTGCCTTGACACTCGCCCGGCGATCTCGCTAAGTTAGTTTCTTAACAGCACCTTATCGCGCCTGGCCGGCTCCGGTTGCCGAAAAAAGGGCGAGGTTCTTCCTGTGACGGATGTAGCTCAGACGTTCCGGAGTCACGAAATCCTGTTGACCGGCGGCAATGGATTTCTCGGCAAGGTGATTCTGGCGCTTCTTGCCGACCGCTTCCCCGATCTGAAGCGCGTCCATCTTCTGCTCCGGCCGCGCCGCGGCCAGTCGCCTGGTGAGCGGTTCGAGACCGAGATTCTCGCCTCGCCAGCCCTCCATCCTTTGCTTCGCGCCGGGAAGCGCGACTTTTTCGAGAAAAAAATCTGTGTTTGGGCCGGCGATGTCGGCGCACCGGCTTGCGGTTTGACTTCGCAAAACCTGGCCGAACTGGCGGGCAAAATCGGCGTGATTATCAACTGCGCGGGTCTGGTCGAGTTCTACCCGCCGGTGAACGAATCTTTTCGGTCGAATGTGGACGGCGTGCGGCACGTCGCCAGCCTGGCCAAGCAGCTTGGCGCCAAGCTGGCGCACATTTCCACCTGTTTTGTTTGCGGCGAAAGCGATGGTTTGGTGGAGGAGACGCAGCCCATCCTCGGCTTCTACCCGCGCCGGCAAGGCCCTAACGACGCCAGCTTCGAGCATGAACGGGAGATTCGTTATTGCAAGGACCAGGTGCGGCGGATTCAGGGATCGGACAGCCCCGCATCCAGCGGCGGTGGGACCCGGCCATCGCGGGAGACCGAGCGCCGGCTGGCGGAGCTCGGCCGGCGGCGCGCCGAGCATTGGGGCTGGGTGAACACATATACTTACGCCAAAAGCTTGGGCGAGCAGATCGTGGCCGCAGACGGCGGGCTGGACTTCGCGATCATTCGCCCGGCGATCATCGAGGGCGCCCTGCGTTTCCCATTTCCAGGGTGGATTGAGGGCGGCCGCACCAGCGCGCCGCTGGTCCTGATGGCTCTGAGCGGAATGAAACACTGGCCGGTCCGGAGAGACGCTCCCCTCGAAGTCGTGCCGGTTGATCTGGTGGCGGCAGCGATTCTGGCCGTCACGGCCTTGCTGCTCGAGGGACGTCAGGAGCGCGTGTATCAGTTAGGCACGGCTGACGTAAATCCCATCCTCCTGGAGCCGCTTGTCGAGTTGCTGGCTGGAAATGTCCGGTTTGTTTCGCCCGAGCAGGCCAGGGCGCGCCGCCTGCGGATCCAAAAGCAAATTGCCCAGGTGGAAACCTTGGTGGCAGGCATTCGCAGAAAGCTCGAGACCGCCGGATTGCCCTTGAATAAGCCTCTGGCCGCCTGGGCTACCGCCTTGCGCGCCCGCAGTTTGCAGGCGGCGCTTCGGGAGCAGACACTCGACCAGTATTTGCCGTTCATTCTGCACAACCGGTACATATTCGAGTCTGAAAATATTCGCGCCGCCTATTCGCTGCTGTCTGAGAAAGATCGAGCGCTGCTCCCTTGGGATCCCGAGTGCATCGATTGGGAAGATTACTGGGTCAACAATCAAATCAAGGGCATCGAAAAATGGATCCAGCCCGAGGCTGTGAAGGAGTGGAGTTTCAAGATCTGAGAGGCTGTTGAAAAAACCGGCTCTGGAACTGCGGGGCCATCCCAGCCCGCGCTTTTGCCGGCAGCCATAAGGCTCGTTGCCTCAAGAAACCCTGATGGGACTGCAAGTGTCGAATGCTTGTGACGCCAACCACCCGGATTGAACCTTCGTTGATTGAGCAGCAAGTCCTGGAAATCATCCGGGAACTTCTGGAAGAGCTCGGGGCCCGCCAGGCAGCATTGAGTCTCCGGCTCGACTCGTCCCTGGACCGCGATCTCGGGCTGGGCAGCCTCGAGCGAGTGGAGTTGCTCGTTCGCTGCGAATCGAGATTTGACGTGCGGCTGCCGGACGAAGTGGCGCAGGAGGCGGAA
>DASREK010000144.1:0-7625 GCA_035652135.1 Bryobacterales bacterium
CAGCAGCGGCTGGATGATCTTGCGGCGCTGCTGGCCAAAAGGGAGCAGCCCGAAGGCATGGTCCTCGGCATCGAGGGCGCGCCATTTCTCGGCGACAAAGATGCGAAGGTCACTGTAATCGAGTTCTTCGATTTCCAGTGCGGTTTTTGCGCGCGCCACGCGGCCAAGACGTTCCCCTTGCTGCTGAACGAGTACATCAAGACCGGCAAGCTGAAGTACGTTGTCCGCGACTTCCCTTTGGATACGCACCCCTTGGCTCCCAAAGCCGCCGAAGCGGCACACTGCGCCGGGGAGCAAGGCAAATACTGGGAGATGTTCGACCGCCTTTTTGAAAACCAAAAGCTTCTCTCGCCCGACAGCCTGACGGCGCATGCCGAGGCGATTCATCTGGATGCGGCGAGGTTTCGGCAATGTTTGGATAGCGGCCGGTACGAAAGCCTGGTGAAGAAGAATCAACAGGCGGGAGAACTGGCAGGGGTGGACGGCACCCCTGCGTTCTTTTTCGGCTTGACCGAGAAAGGCAGTCCCACGATCCGCGCCACCAAGAGCATCGGCGGTGCGGAACCTTACCCTTACTTCAAAGACGCCATCGAAGTTTTGCTCGGCTCCGGCAAGTGACCGTCCGGCCAGGCGGCCGGCGCCTTCCCTGCGCGGCGCGAGATCAGTCTCAATCCGGCGTTGGTCTCCGCAAAGCGGTGGGGAACGGCCGTTCCAGCCGCCCGCTTCGGCCTCGCAACAGGAGTTCATCGTGGACCGCGGTCTAACGCCCGTGTTTGCCTTACGGGACTTCGGCTCTCCCGGAAATCTCCTTAGCCTTCGTTCAGTTGGCAAGTCGCGATAATAAAGCCAGGCGTACGCAGCCCCTCTGGCCGTAAGCCGCCTGTAAAGCGCCTTCGGAGCGCGCGCAGGCTAGGTCACGCGCGTCCCGAGGACCGAAAGGATCTCCGTGAGCCGTCAGACCAGCGAGACGGTTCGAGTAGGACGCCAGACCGTAGAGATTACACGCCCCAACAAAGTACTTTTTCCAGCCGATGGGATCACCAAGCGGGAACTGGCCGAGTATTATCGCCAAGTTGCGCCGATCATACTGCCGCATCTGCGCGGTCGGCCCCTCGCTTTGGAGCGCTATCCCGAGGGGATTGGCGGTCCGGGCTTTTTTCAACAAAAGGCGGGTGCTTACTTCCCACAATGGATTAGGACAGCGTCTCTGCCGAAACAAGGCGGGTCGGTCCGCCACGTTATTTGCGGTAACAGAGCCACGCTGGTATACCTCGCTGGGCAGGCGGTGATTACACCCCACGCATGGCTAAGCCGCATCGATAAACCGAACAACCCGGATCAAATGATTTTCGATCTCGATCCTTCGGATGGAGACTTCAAGGCCGTGTGCGGAGCGGCGAAGAAGCTCCGCGAACTTCTGGCGGAGTACGGGCTGCCGGCGTTCGTCAAGACCACAGGTTCGCGGGGGTTGCACGTCCTTGTTCCACTGGATCGCCGCGCCGATTTCGACCGGATCCGGGTCTTCGCCCGGCAGATCGCCCAGCGCCTGGCGCAAACCGACCCGGAACATTTGACGACGGACGCGCGAAAAACCAAGCGGCGAGGACGAATTTTCATCGATACCGCCCGCAACTCCTACGCTCAGACCGCGGCGCCGCCGTACGCGGTGCGGGCGCGCGACGGCGCTCCGGTGGCGGTTCCGCTCCATTGGGAAGAACTGGATAATCCGCAGGCGAGGGCTGACCAGTTCACCATTCGAAATATTTGGGAACGGCTTCACAGCATCGGCGACCCCTGGAAAAGCCTGAAAGGGCCGACGCGCAAAGCTCTCGAACTGCCGGAGGTATTGTAAGGGGCCTCCCGGAAGCGGCGGCCGACCAAGCAGGCGAAGATTGCCCCGGCGACTCGACGCCGATCACCCGTACGGGTACTCGCCAAGCCTTGGGCCTATAAGTTACATTCCTTGCTTGCCCAGGCTCACCCTGGCGTCGCCGGGGCCAGTCCGGAAATGGCGGTTTCTTTGTCTCTTGAGGCTTTGTATTATCAGTGAGTTAGAAAATTGTGCCGTACCCTCTTGTGAATAAACGAACATTGTGGTACGTTTGCTTTTGTACCCGGTAGTTCTGGGAAACATCCCCGAAGGATTACCGATTCCGCCATGGCCGTGACGTTGCTCATCATTGGAGTGTGCTTCGGTTTATTCGTTTACTGGTTCCGGTACACGGTGGTCTTGATCCTGCGAACCCCGGCCGGTCCTGAGTACGCAAAACGAGTCGCTGCTGCCAACCAACTGAACTTCGTGCAGGTCCGCCAGAAGTTGCATTCCTCCGTCGATGCCGGGCAACTGGGCTTCCTCTGCGATGCTCTGCATCGAGATTATACGTCGCTCAAGTATCTGCTGCGCCACGCCGCCACCTTGCAAGCCAACGGATACACCGCCGAGCAGCGGCTGTTGATGATCAACTTCCGCTGTATGGCCCTCTGGTGCAAGATGATCCTTCGGTTGCGGCCGGCGGCCGCGAAGCTGGCGCTGCTGGAGATGTCCGGTACACTCGAGTACTTCGCAAACGCAATGGGCCGCCGTTTCGCGACGCTGGCCGGCGAAGCCTCCCAGGCCTAGGCTTTCCGAAGCTTGATTCGCGCTGCCCCCTGCTGTATCGTAATCCTGTAACCCGTTCCAGAAATCTCGCGTCCGCTACCAACGAGGGGCTGCTATGAGCACGTACCATTTCGCACGGTTCTTAGTCCGGGCGTTCGCCGGCATTTCTCTAGGCCTCTTCGCCCTTTCTGTGGGGCAGGCGCAGCAGGCGCCCGCCAAGGTACAGGCCTCAGCGACGGCATCTAACCCTTCCATCCCAGTGGATGAAATCATTCAGAAGTTTGCCGCGAAGGAACTGGAGTTCAAGCGGGCCCGCGACAACTACACTTACCGCCAGACGGTGCGTGTGCTCGAGCTGGACGACGACGGCGCGGTGCGGGGGCGGTACGAGATGGTATCAGATATCATTTTCAGCCCTTCGGGCAAGCGCATGGAGCGAGTCGTGCGCGCGCCCATGTCCACTTTGAAGCGCATTTCCTTGGATCCCGGCGACGAACAGGATCTGCGCAACGTGCAGCCGTTCGTCCTGACGACGGAAGATATCCCAAAATACAACATCTCGTATGTTGGGCCGCAGAAAGTCGATGAACTTGACACGTACGTGTTCGCCGTCAAGCCCAAAAAATTGGAGCCCGGCCAGCGCTATTTCGAAGGTCAGATTTGGGTGGATCAGCAGGATTTGCAGATTGTCAAAACCTACGGGAAGGGCGTGGGTCTGCAAAAGAAAGGCTCCGACCACCAGTACCCGCGCTTTGAGACCTACCGCGATCAAATCGATGGCAAATACTGGTTCCCGGTCTACACGCGCGCCGACGATGTGCTGCATTTCCAGACCGGCGATCAGCGGGTGCGCATGACCGTGAAGTATGAAGATTACAAGCAGTTCAAGAGCCAGGTCGGCATTGAATACGAGGGCGTCGTAAACGACAAGAAGCCGGAAGACGAGAAGAAGAAATAGGCGCTGGCCAAACTCACCGCTGCCTTCCGGGGCGGTCCCCTTTGGATTTTAGGAACGATTGCGTTTCGAAGCGCGTCACTTTTGCGGTTGGATCCGCTTAACGCCGCGCGGCGGATGAATTTCGAGGCGGGACGCCTGGAACTTCGGATCATTGAGCTTTATGTTCGTGTAGGTGGAAAGCCGGTAGTCGCCCGGCGTAACGTCGTAAAACTTCTGCTGCACCGGCTGCCAGTCCACTGTGGAAACCCACATCTCGATTCGCGGGACGTGCTGAAGCAGTTCGGCGGATTTTGGAATCAGCTCCAGCTTGACGGCAGGCTGCCCCACGACGCTTTCCGGCTTTTCCATTCGCACCTGATAATTCGCGGCGAGATCCCGGCCTGAAGTGCCGAAAGAGAGCAGCCAGAACTGGTCGCGAAGGGTGGCGTATTTGGTGACGTCGTATTCTTCGATGGTTGCTATCTTGGGCCGGTAAATTTCCGCTTTTTTTTCGGTGACCGAGACGTAATACTTATCCGGACTGGTGAACTCGATGAGCATCCGGGAGACTCGCGGCTTCACCCGCATGACCCAGATGGTGCCTTCATCCACCGTCTGATCGTTCACGATCGCCGTATATTTCACGCTGCGGATGTGCGCCGTGAGGTTGCGGAAGGCGACTGAAGCGGCGTCCATTTTCGCCAGGACGGACTCGAGGCTGGGCGCTTCAGGAGTTTGCGCCGGCAGGAGCGCGAAAAGGAACGCCGCGATCAGAAAAGTGCGCACGCTTAGAATTGAGCCCGGACCAAGTACCCTTTCAAGCTGCCTTCACTGTCTTTGGCAGGTTCGACTTTCAATATACCGACCTGGCGGCCGGTGCGTTTCTGGAGCAAGGCATGGATTTTCGCTTCGAGCTGCTCCGGAGGCGCATCCGCGACCAGTTCCGGGTCGATCCAGAACACGGGGCGGCCATTTTCGCTGGGCAGCATTACAATCTGCTGCGGATTGGGAATCCTCGGCTGGTCGCGGAACCATGCTCTCGGTGTTGCGAAAATGAAAACCAGAATCAGGCCGACGATCACATCGTATTGCCAGCTTCCGCGGCGATATTGCCAAAAAACCGCCGGCCGGATCAGCTTCCAGATCTTGCGCATAGCATCAGTGTAGCAGAGGGGCGAACCGGCCCGGCAGGCCGGGAAAGAGCCGTTCCCGCAAACGCTGGGATTTTCCCAAGGCCAAGGCAAACGCTTCAACTTGAATGAGATACCGGAGAGAAACAAAGCGCGATTCTGCTATAATCTGACATATGCGTGGAATGGTGCGGGAAGCGCGCCGGTTCATCCGGCTGGCGAGTCATATCCAATTAATGCCTGTCCTTGAAAGCGGCGAAGAGCAGCTTCTGGTTGGAGGCCAGGCGGTGATCGAGGGCGTGATGATGCGCGCCCCCCACAGCTATTGTGTTACGGTTCGCCGGCCCGATGGGTCCGTAGCAGCCGAGCAGGCTCCGCTCCAGCGCCCATCCGAGAAGCACCGGATTTTTAAGTACCCCGTTTTTCGCGGCTTGGGAACGCTGGGCCAGGCCATGGCTCTGGGAATCAAGGCGCTGCGTTTTTCGGCCGACACCGCCATTGAAAAAGATCCGGCGCAGAAAGACGGCAAGGCCGGCCAGATCTCGAACGGAATGATCACGGCTAACGTCCTGTTCTCCGTTTTGTTTTTCCTGTTTCTTTACAAGTTCGTACCGCTGTTTCTGGCCACGCAACTGAAGGATCGTTTTGCGGCGCTGGACAACTATTTCTTGTTTAATCTGATAGACGGATCGGTGCGGATCTCTATTTTCCTGGCTTTTCTCGGGGTCATTTCGCGAACCAAAGACATCCGCCGGGTGTTTGAGTACCACGGGGCAGAGCACAAAGTGGTTTTCAACTTTGAGTCCGGTCAGCCGGTGAGCGTTCCCAACGCCCAGTGCTTTTCCACTTTGCATCCGCGATGCGGCACGAGTTTTTTGTTGGTTGTGATGGTGATCAGCATGTTGATTTACGCCCTCGTTCCGTTCCAGGGCTTCGGGTTGCGGCTTCTCTCGAGGGTGCTGCTCCTGCCGGTGATCGTGGGATTGAGCTATGAGGTGATTCGTTTCGCGGCGCGCCGCCAGGGGACGCTGTGGGCCTCCATGGTAGCTCCCGGGCTCTGGCTTCAGAAAGTCACCACCCGGCCCCCGTCTGACGAACAGGTGGAAATTTCCATTCTGTCGCTGGAAGGAGCTATGGCTCTCGAAAAGCAGCAGGGCGGAGAACTGGTGATCGCGTAAACTGCCTTCAGCCATCAGCGCTCAGTAATCGGGAGGACCGCAACGGGTGTTCGGCCCGAGCCGCCGGCCGCTGACAGCTTTTATATGCAATACATAGCCAAACTCGATCAACTGGAGGCCAGGTTCGAGGAACTGACGCAGCAGCTTGCGGACCCCAGTGTGATCGCCGACAACGCGCGTTATCGCAAATCGGCCAAAGCGCACAGCGATCTGGCCGAGGTAGTGGAGAAATATCGCGCGTGGAAGGCGGTTCAGAGAAACATGGAGGGAACGCGGCCGATGCTGGAGGAGGCGGATCCGGAAATCCGGGAAATGGCCCAGCAGGAATTGGCCTCGCTCGAGCAGCGCGCGCATGACCTCGAGCAGGAGCTCAAGATCCTGCTTCTCCCGAAAGATCCCAACGACGAAAAAAGCATCGTTCTCGAAATTCGGGCCGGCACAGGGGGCGATGAGGCCACACTGTTCGCGGCGGAAATTTTCCGGATGTACACCCGGTATGCGGAAAGCCAGGGCTGGCGCGTGGAGGTCACCTCGTTGAGCGAGTCCTCGCTCGGCGGAATGAAAGAAGTTATCGCGCTGGTCTCGGGGGAAAAGGTTTACAGCAAGATGAAGTACGAAAGCGGGGTGCACCGCGTGCAGCGCGTCCCTGCAACCGAGCAGCAGGGGCGCGTGCATACGTCGGCCGTCACGGTGGCGGTGCTGCCGGAGGCCGATGAAGTCGAGGTGGAGATCGACCCGAAGGACATTCGGATTGACACGTTCTGTTCTTCCGGCCCCGGCGGCCAATCGGTGAACACAACGTATTCCGCGGTGCGCATCACGCATCTGCCTACTGGACTGATCGTTTCCTGCCAGGACGAGAAATCGCAGATCAAGAACCGGGCGAAGGCCCTCCGGGTGCTCCGGTCGCGGCTTTATGAAATGGAGCGGCAGAAACAGCATGAGGCCATGGCTGAGGAGCGCCGCAGCATGGTCGGCTCGGGCGACCGCAGCGAAAAGATCCGCACGTATAACTTTCCGCAGAATCGCGTGACCGATCACCGTATCGGCCTCACGCTGTACCAGCTCGATCAGGTGATGGACGGCAAGCTCGACCCGTTGATCGACGCGCTGGTAACACACTACCAGGCTGAGAAACTGAAGCAGGAAGCGGTTCTCATATAGGGCTCCCCGCAGAACCGTGGACGGGGCGCCCGCGGGCGTCCGGAGCTGTGATTCGCTTGAACGTTTTTACCGCCCTCCGGCAGGGTACGGAAATCCTCGAAAAAGAAAACATCAGCGCTCCCCGGCTCACGGCCGAGGTTCTGCTGGCGCATGCGCTGCGCTGCGAGCGGGTCGATCTGTACGCCCATCCGGAGCGCGAACTCACCCTCGCCGAGCAGGCGCACTACGGGCGCTGCCTGCACGAACGGCTGGCCCGAAAGCCGGTCCAGTACATCACCGGCCGCCAGGAGTTTTACGGCCGGATGTTTTCTGTAAGCCCGGCGGTGCTGATCCCGCGGCCGGAAACAGAGCTGGTGGTCGAGGCGGCCCTGCGCTATGCGGCGGCCGCCCGGCGCATTCTCGACGCAGGGACCGGCTCGGGCTGCCTGGCGGTCACACTGAAGAAGGAATGGCCGCACGCGGCAACCTTCGCCAGCGACATTTCCGTTGCCGCCCTGCGCGTCGCAGAAGAGAATGCCCGGCGGCTCGAAGCGGACGTGCACTTCTTTTGCGGGAATTTACTGGATGCATGCCGGGCTCAGGAGATGGACTTGATCGTTTCCAATCCGCCGTATGTG
>DASREK010000145.1:0-11170 GCA_035652135.1 Bryobacterales bacterium
CGGCAACCAGGCCGTAAAGGTGTATGACATAGCGGTAAAAGGAAAAAAACGGAACCGCAGGCCACAGCCAAACCGGGAAGTTCTTGATCACGGTATACAAACGGTTGCGCTCCACATAGAATGCCTTCGCCGCCGAAGCGCGCCCCGCCGAGCCTGAGTAGCGATGATAAACCACCGCCGAGGGAACGTAAAGGCACCGGAAGCCTGCCCGGCGGGCGCGCAAGCCCAGGTCGGTGTCCTCGCAGTATAAGAAGAAATCGGGATCGAAACCGCCGATTTTCTTGAGCATCGCGGCGCGGTAAAGGGCGGCGCAGGCGCTCGGAAACAAAACCTCTTCACTTGTCGAAAAATCCGCGGCCAGAGCCATGCGGGCCCGCTGCTTGCTGCTCCCGTCCCAATAGATCTGCATGCCGGCGGAATCGAGCCGTTCCGGCGCGCTGGCAAGCCTGATTTGTGATGCGAACATGCCCGCGCTCACTTCCCGGGCGCAGGCCGACGCCAGTTCCTCCAGCCAATGCGGCTCGGGGAAGGCGTCATCGTTGAGTGTGCAGATGAGCTCGCCGCCGGCCGCCTGGATTCCCTGATTGACCGCAGCGCCAAAGCCGGCATTGGTTTCATTTCGAATCACGCGCACGCGTCCGCCAGCGGGCGCTTCCGGAACTCCCGCTGCGCCTCCGCTGTTGTCAACCACAATGATCTCGAAGCGGGTGAAGGTTTGGGACGCGAGCGCCGCCAAGCACTTTTCGAGATTCTCGCCGCCTTCGAGGGTGGGAATAATCACTGTGATCAGAGGCGGCAAACTATAGTTATATCCCGGATTCGGCAACGAAGTAGAACCGCTTGCTCGCGCGCGGCTGCCGGATACTCGAAATCGGGCCGGCAAGCGGTAATGCACGGTCTGGCGGCGCAGCCGCAACGCTGGCGGGCGCAGGCGATCGGGCCGGCTAGCCGCCTATCGAAATTTCACGAGTTGATTCCAGGCACGCCGCCCGGATAATCGCCCCCCAAGGACGGATCTTCCAGTCGGCCCTCGGGCAACGACGAGCCCAGTGGCGCGATAGGGTAGGATATCATCGCTAATCAGCCATGACGGGTCTCTTACGCATCGGGGTGAATGCCCTATTTTTGATTCCCGAGGGCGTGGGCGGGACCGAGATTTATATCCGGAATCTTCTGGCCGCCTTGGCCGAGATCGATGATCACAACCAGTATTTCGTGTTCCTAAGCGCTGAAGCGGCGGCGGCCGCGGCCCCGGTCACTCCCTCGGCCGCCAATTTTCATGAGGTTCGGTGCGCAGTCCGGGCCACGAACCGGCCGGCCCGCCTGCTTTGGGAGCAGTTAAGCTTGCCGGCCAAGGTCGCGGCGCTTCGGCTAAACGTGCTGTTCTCCCCAGGCTTCACTTCACCGTGGTTCACACCTGGATGCCCGAAGGTGACCTGCATTCACGACTTGCAACACATGCGGCAGCCGCAGAATTTCGGAGTTTTCGAGCTGGCGGCCTGGAGGGCGCTGGTGTGGATCTCCGCCCGCTTCTCCCGGCAGATTATCACCGTCTCCGAGAATTCGCGCCGCGACATCCTCCAGATCTACCGGTTGCCAGCCTCGCGCGTGGAGGTAGTGAAGCACGGGGTGGAACCGGTATTTTGGCAGCTCAGATCCCATCCCGCCGCTGACGGGCGGCCTCTCCCCGCTCCATATCTCTTGTCGGTTTCGACGATTCACCCTCACAAGAACTGGGGCCGCTGGCTTGAAGCCTACGGCAAGCTGGCTGCGGAAGGCTGGCCCCATCACCTGGTAATCGCCGGACTGCGAGGGAAGTACTCGGAGCAATTGGCGCGGGTGATCGAGAGCCAAGGTCTGACGGACCGGGTACACCTGACAGGCTGGCTCTCCCGGGTGGAGCTGTTGTCCTTTTTCCGGTTTGCCGACGGCCTGGTCTTCCCTTCGACATTCGAGGGGTTCGGCATGCCGGTGCTGGAGGCGATGGCGGCGGGAATACCAGTGGCCTGTTCGGACATCCCGCCCCTTCGGGAAACCGCCGGGGACGCGGCCCTGTTCTTCGATCCCTACTCGGTCGATTCGATCGCCGAGGCGGTTCGAAAACTGGTCGGTGAGCCGGAGCTGCGCCGGCAACTGGTCGAGCAGGGTTTGGCGGCCGCCGCCGCCTTTAGCTGGACTCGCGCCGCGGAGCAAACGCTGGCGATCCTTCGGCGCGCGGCCAGCCGAGCCGATTGAGACACGTGAATCCCGGGCTGCGCTCCCTGGCGGCCGTTTCGTTCACATTTTTCTAAAGGAATTTTTGAAAAAGGGAAGCCTCGGGAACTGCTACAATCTCTCAAGCCGAATCAGGGAAGCTGACTCGGGGACAGCGCAAGCGTGTATTTTTACCAACCGTGATCCGCCTTAGCCATCCGGTGCGGGACGGAAGGTTTCGATTTTCAACCACCAACGGCCCGCAACCAAACCGGAAGAACGTGCATCAAAAGGTCGTTGGAAGGAGAACGGACATGCAAAAGGCCGAGTTGGCCAAATACAAGGCAATGCTCGAAGCCAAGCGCGATGAGCTGGCGCGGGGCCAGCGCAACCGCGCCGACATTGCCATCGAAAAGACCCCGGATTTGCTCGAAGAGGTGCAACTGACTGCGGATCGCGAGCTGGCCATCCGCAACCTGCACCGGGAGTCCGGCTTGCTCCGGAGCATCAGGGCGGCTTTGGCGAGAATTGCCGATGGCACCTACGGCATCTGTTTGAACTGCGAACAGGAGATCAAACCGAAGCGTCTGGATGCGGTTCCGTGGGCTGCTTATTGCGTGCAGTGCCAGGAGCTGGCAGACCGCCAGGAGCTGGACCACAAAGAACCCTCCGAATTGGTGACAGACGCCGAGGCGGCATAGAGCGCCGCCGCCCTTTCCCCGGATCTTAGTTTCCCCAGAAACAATTCAAGAGCAAGCCGGGCCTTTAGGCAGTGCAAAATGCTTCCGGGCGGGCAGCCGCACCTTTTTGAGGCCGGAAACGAGGGCGGCGAAGTTTGGTGTGCTCGTGCCCTATTCGCGCCGCTCACGAAAGAATTTTTGCAGCACCGAGAGGCACTCGGCGGCCAAGACGCCTTCCATCACCGTGACGCGGTGATTCAGCAATTCAGAATCCGCCAGGCGGAACTTGCTGCGGACTGCGCCGTACCGGAGGTCTCTGGCCCCGAAGACGACCCGATCGATGCGGGCCGCCACCAGCGCTCCGGCGCACATCGCGCAAGGCTCGAGGGTCACGTATAAGGTTGCGCCGGCAAGGCGATAATTTCCGAGAGTCCGGGCCGCGTCCCGCAAGGCGAGCATCTCGGCGTGAGCCGTTGGGTCTGACAAGCTCACCGGAGAATTGGCGCCGCGGCCCACCACATCGTTTCCCATTACTACGAGAGCGCCGACCGGCACTTCACAGGCTTGCCCGGCTTGGCGGGCCAGTTCGAGCGCCGCTCGCATAAATTCTTCATGGGTCCGAACCGGACTTTCACTCACGGCCGCATCCGCCGGCAAGCCCTACGGCCCCTGCCGGCGTCCAGCACAATGGTACACTGAATCGAAGCAGCCGAGCGGCGGGGGAAATGTGTCCGGTTTGGGCGGAGAAGGGGCGCTCTCCGGGGCGGACCAACGCGAATGGACCCGGAACCGGCATCCAAAGTTTTTGGGGAACTTTTCTCGATCAACGCCGTAGAAAAAAGAGAAGACGCGATGTGGAAATACCTGCCATTCACTTTCAAGAACGCTCTTCGAAACCGGCGCCGCACCGTACTCACGGTTCTAAGCGTCAGCGTCTCTCTGTTTCTGCTCGGCACCCTGATAGCCGTCTATTTCGCTTTCTACCACCGGGAGGGGCCGCCGGAGGCGGCCCTGCGCGCGGCCGTTCACCATCGCGTCTCGCTGGCATTCGCTCTGCCGGAATTCTATGCGGCGCGGATTCAGCAGATTCCCGGCGTCAAGGAGGTTTGTCGCGCCTCCTGGTATGGCGGCGTTTATATCGACCACAGGCCCCGAAACAACTTTGCCCGCTTTGCGGTGGACGCCGACAAGATTTTTCCAATCCGGCCCGAACTGCGCGTGGATCCCGGCCAACGGGCGGCGTTTGAACGCGAACGGACCGCCGCAGCCGTCGGACGCTCGATAGCCGAGCCGCTAGGCCTCAAGCTCGGCCAGCGGATCACTTTACAGGGGGACATTTATCCGGGCAACCTGGAGTTGGTCATACGCGCCATCTTCGAGGGCGAGAACGACGCCGTCATGTACTTCCATCGCGACTACCTGGAGGAGAGCCTGCCTCCGGCGCGCCGGGGATGGACGGGCATGATCCTGGTCCTCACCGACTCGGCAGAGGCGGTGCCGCGTGTTTCGAACGCAGTGGACGAGATGTTTCGCAACTCGCCGCAGCAGACCAAGACGGAGTCGGAGCGGGCGTTCCAGTTGAGCTTCGTCAGCCTGCTGGGAAATATCAAGCTGATCCTGTTAGGCATTTGCTCGGCGGTGACGTTTGCCATTTTGCTGGTTTCGGCGAACACGATGGCGATGTCGGTCAGAGAGCGCATTTCCGAGGTAGGGGTTCTGAGAACGCTCGGATTCACCTCGGAGAAAGTTCTGGCGATGATTATGGCCGAGGCGGTGATGATGGCGCTGGCCGGCGGCTTGATCGGCAGTTTTCTGGCTATGGGCATGGTCCAATGGGTCAGCAAAATGCCGATCTTTTTCGTACAAGGGATGCACATGCCGCCGGCGGCGCTGGGCATCAGCTTAGGCGTGGCGCTTCTGATCGGTTTGGCGAGCTCGCTGATTCCCGCCCTGAGCGCGGCCCGGATGCCGGTCACAGAAGCTCTCCGGCACACCGGCTGACGGGGCGCGGCAACGAAAGATGGCTATCCCGTTTTCCTACAATTTGCGAAACCTGCTCGAACGCAAGACAACCACAATCATGACCGCCCTGGGCATCGCTCTTACGGTGGCCGTGATGCTGGGCATTCTCGGCATATTGGCGGGCCTGCAAAAGTCATTTCAAGCCACGGGGGATCCTCTGCATGTGCTTGTGCTGCGGAAGGCGGCGACGGCGGAGCTCACGAGCCTGGTGACGCGCGAGAACTTTCAGGTGCTGCGGGCCAAAAAAGGAATCGCCGTAGAAAACGGCGAGTTGATGGCGTCACTCGAGCTGATCACGGTCATCAGCCTGCCCTTCCAGGGTTCGACCGAGACGGCTAACGTGAACGTACGCGGGCTCCCGCCAGTGGGCATTCGGATGCGCGCCCGGAGTGTAAGGCTGAGCGAGGGCCGGTGGTTCACCCCCGGCCAGCGCGAATTGGCCATCGGCCGGGGCGTAGCCGGGAGCTACAGCCATGTCGGCATCGGCCAGCGGCTGCAAGTCGGGCGCGGCTATTACACCATCGTGGGCATCTTCGACGCCGGCCAAACCGCCTTCAACGGGGAAATCTGGGGCGATGCCAACCAACTGGGAACCGATGCCGGCCGGGTCTCCACCCTCAGCTCGGTGCTGCTACAGGCGGCCGGCGCAGAGGCCATCCCGGCGCTCCGAGAAAGTATTGATAATGACCAGCAGCTCAGCCTGGAGGCGATTCCCGAGACCGACTATTATTTGCGCCAGACCCAATCCGGCCAGCCCCTGCGCTATCTCGGCATTTTTGTGGCCATCGTGATGGCCGTGGGCAGTTCCTTCGCCGCAATGAACACCATGTACGCGGCGGTGACCCGGCGGACGCGGGAAATCGGCGTGCTGCGCTTGCTCGGGTTTTCGCGCGCGAGCATCCTGTTTTCGTTCATGGTCGAATCGCTTCTGCTCACCTTGCTGGGAGGCGCGCTGGCGTGTCTGGCAGTGCTGCCATTTAACGGCCTGGCAAGCCGGATGGGCAATCTGGTGACTTTCAGCCAAAGTCTTTTCCAGTTCCGTGTTACGCCGGGTATGATTGTAATAGGTATGGGTTTTGCATCACTGATGGGTCTGGCGGGCGGGTTGTGGCCGGCCCGAGCCGCGGCTCGCAAGGACGTGCTGGCCGCATTACGGGATCTGTAATGGTCGTGGACACCAATCAATACGACGAAGCGTTGAACAGCCTCAAAATCGACCGAAGCCGCCGCGGCCGAGGCGGCCCGCGATGGGCGGCAGTCTGGATTTTGACGGGCGCCGCGGGGATCGCGGCCCTTCTGCTCTGGCTTCTTTTCCAGGGCCGGAGTCAGGCGATCGAAGTCCAAACCATTCGGGCCAGCGCCTCGACGGCGCCGGCCATCGCCGATCCCGGCGTCGTTCTAAACGCCACCGGTTACATCGTCGCGCACCACAGGATCGAGGTCACCAGCAAGGTAATGGGCAAGGTGGCGTGGATCGGCGTCGAAAAGGGGGACAAGGTTCGCCAGGGCCAGGTGCTGGTACGGCTGGAGGACCAGGAGTTCCGTGCCCAGCTCCAGCAAGCCAGGGGCAATGTGGCGAACCTCGAAGCGAAGCTGCGCGAAATGCAAGCCGGATCGCGTCCCGAGGAAATCGCCGCTGCGCGGGCCAATGTGGCGCAGGCAGAGGCCGATCTTGAAAACTACCGGATTAGTCTCGAGCGGACCCGCGGGCTGGTAGCGGCGGGCATTGTTTCCCGGCAAAATCTCGACGATGCCCAGGCCCGATATGACGGACAGAAGGCAAAGGTGGAATCCCTTCAAAAAAATTATGAGCTGGTGAAACTCGGGCCCCGCATCGAGGAAATCGACGCCGTACGCGGACAGCTCGAGCAGGCCAGAGGCCAACTGGCCTACGCCGAGACGATGCTGGACGCGACGCTGATCCGGGCGCCGGTCTCGGGAACCATTCTGGAGCGGGCCGTCGAAGTCGGCGAATTCGTAACCACAAATTTCGTCGGCGATCGTGGGGCGAAAGGCTACGTAGCCGCGCTGGCCGACTTGAACGATTTACAGGTCGAGCTGGACATCAATCAAGATGATTTCGCCAAGCTGGGTCCGCGGCAGCGCGGCATCGTTACAACCGACGCCTTCCCCGATCGCAAATACGATGGTGTGATCGACGAAATATCGCCGGCAGCGGACCGGCAAAAGGCCACCGTGCAGGTCAAAGTCAAGATACTAAAACCGGATGAATATCTGCGGCCGGAGATGAATGCGCGCGTGGCGTTCCTTGCCGATTTGAAAACCGCGGCCGGCGCCGCGCAGCAGGCCCCGATCGTGATCCCTTCCTCCGCGGTCCGGGACGGCAAAACGGTCTTCCTGGCGCGGGACGGCAAGGCTTTCGAGAGGCCTGTCAAGGTCCGGGCCACGTCGGCTCGGGGCTCCGAAATTAGCGAAGGGCTGGCGGATGGAGAAGAGGTGATCATAAACCCGCCGCCGAATGTGAAAAACGGCGACCGGATTAAGCCCAAGGCGAAATCCGCAGCCTTATGAGCGATCACGCCGCCGTCGAAGCCGCCGGCCTTACCAAGGAATTTATTCGCGACTCCTTCCGCGTGGTGGCGCTCGAAAACGCCAATCTTACTGTGGAGCGCGGCGAGTTTCTGGCCCTGATGGGGCCTTCCGGCTCGGGCAAGTCCACGCTGCTGCACCTGATTGCCGCGATCGACCGCCCGTCCAGAGGCCGGGTGATTGTGCTGGGACAGGATCTCCAACAACTGAGCGACAAGCAGGTCGCGCAATGGCGTAACGAAAACATTGGCTTCATCTTTCAGACCTTCAACCTGATACCCGTGCTGACGGCGCTCGAAAACGTTGAGCTGCCCCTGCTGCTGACGCATCTGAACAAGAAGGAGCGGCGCGAGCACGCCGCCGTGGCGCTACGCCTGGTGGGCTTGGCCGACCGCATGCATCATTACCCGCGGCAGCTTTCCGGCGGCCAGGAGCAGCGCGTGGCGATCGCGCGCGCGATCGTCACCGATCCTGCCATCATCCTCGCCGACGAGCCTACCGGGGACCTCGATGCGCAGTCGGCGCAGGAGATCCTTACCATTCTTTCCAAGTTGAACAGCCAGCATGGAAAGACCGTCATCATGGTCACGCATGATCCGAACGCGGCCCGCTATGCCGGCAGGACGCGCCATATTGAGAAGGGCGCGCTGCTCCCGGAAGATGCGGCGCCGGGCTAAACGGCGACTACCATGTACATTCTGTCGCTCGACGAAGGCACCACGAGCGCCCGCGCCATTGTCTTCGACCGTGAAGCGCGCGCTCTCGCCATGGAATCAGCGCCCATCGAATGCCGGTATCCGCAGCCGGGCTGGGTCGAGCAGGACCCGGAGCAGATCTGGCGGGCGCAACTCGAGACGGCGCGACGCGCCCTCGCGCGCTCCGGCGTCGCGGCGTCCCGGCTCGCGGCGATCGGTATTACCAATCAGCGCGAAACGTCCGTCGTATGGGATCGCAAGACTGGATGTCCAATCGCCCCCGCCATTGTGTGGCAATGCCGCCGCACAGCCGGCTATTGCCAGTCCATCGCCGCCAGGGGCGGCGGCTGCGCGGCCAGAATCGCCGCCCGCACCGGACTGATCATCGACGCCTATTTTTCCGCCAGCAAGATCCGCTGGATTCTCGATAACATCCCTGGCGCTTCCAGAAAAGCCGAAAGCGGCGAACTGGCCTTCGGCACTGTAGATTCCTGGTTGATCTACAAGCTGACCGGCGGGCGCGTGCACGTCACCGACCGCTCGAACGCGTCGCGTACCATGCTTCTGAACCTGGACGGGACGTGGGATCCCGATATGCTCGAATTGTTCGGCATTCCCCGGGCGATGCTGCCCCGGGTGGTGAGGTCAGCGGAGATTGTGGGAATGACGGATCCGGAACTGTTCGAGGCCGAAATTCCCATTGCCGGCATCGCCGGCGATCAGCAGTCGGCGCTGGTGGGCCAGGCCTGTTTCCGGCCCGGCCTGTCGAAAAACACGTACGGGACAGGCTGTTTTTTCCTGTTGCACACCGGCCGGCGGCCGGTCGCATCCCGCAACCGCCTGCTGACGACGGTCGCGGCGTCGGCCGGAAAGCAGCCGGAGTACGCGCTCGAGGGAAGCGTGTTCGTGGCCGGAGCGGCGGTGCAATGGCTGCGCGATTCGCTGGGCCTGATTCGAAAGGCCGAGGACACTGCGGCCTTGGCTGCCTCTGTTCCCGATACCGGCGGAGTCTATTTCGTTCCGGCCTTCGTCGGCCTGGGCGCGCCGCACTGGAACGCGTCGGCGCGAGGCGCGATTACGGGCTTGACTCGCGCCACCACATCAGCGCACCTCGTGCGGGCGACCCTCGAAGCCATCGCCTACCAGACACGCGAGCTGGTGGAGGCGATGGAGGCCGACGCCGGGGAGCCGCTGGCGGAGCTGCGAGCCGATGGGGGCGCTGCGGGCAACGACTTCCTGATGCAATTCCAGGCAGACATTCTTGGGCGACCTGTTGTTCGTCCAGCGAATATAGAGACTACGGCGCTCGGAGCCGCGTTTCTCGCGGGGCTGGCGACAGGCGTCTGGCCGGGCATTCAGGCGATCGAAAGCTTCTGGAAGGTTGAAAGGCGCTTCGAGCCAAACCTGCCAGTGGACCGGCGCGAAGAACTCTTCGACGGCTGGAAGCGAGCGGTGGCTGCCTGCTGCAAGTGACCGAACGGTTCCGCCGAATGCCGGAGCGTCTCTCTCCCTCGCCCATCGCATCGCGCATTTTTCCCTATAATGAACCCACGATGCTCCGCCGGATGCTCAGCGCGTCGGTTGCCCTTTGCGCCTTGTGCAGCGCGCAATCGGCGGACGAATGGAAAGCCCAGGCGCTGGCCCTGAAATCGAAGGGCGATATCGCGGGCGCGCTGGCTGCGTTGGAGCGGGCCGCCGAGCGCGCACCGGCCTCCGCCGAACTCCAGGATGAAATCGGCGTCGTATTTGACGGGCTGAACCGCCCGCCGGAAGCGATTGCCCACTTCGCCAGGGCCGCACAGCTGAATCCGAATTTTGCCCCTGCGCAATATCATCTGGGCACAGCCTATTGGTTGAAGAATGAGCGCGAGAAAGGGCTGGCTGCGCTGCAACGGGCCGCTGCGCTCGATCCGAAGAATCCTGAGTACAGACGCCGGTTGGGAACCGCCTATTACGAACTGGCTCGATATGCCGAGGCGGCGCGCGAACTGCGGGAGGCGGCGGAGCTCCAGCCAGCGGACGGCGAAACATGGAACCGCCTAGGGCTGGCTCGAGAGCGGGCGGGCGACCTGTGGAACGCGATCGAGGCGTATCGCAAGGCGGTGGAGGCCGAGCCCAAGAATACAAACGCCCGGAATAATCTCGCGCTGTTGCTGGTACAGATGCACTCGTACGACAAGGGCATCGAGGAGTTTCGCAAGATCCTCGAACTGGAGCCGCAGAACGGCGTGGCCCGCATGAATCTCGGCTTTGCCTTGCTGCGAAAGGGAGATCTGGATCAGGCGGCGGCCCACTTTCAGGAAGCAACCCGCCGGAATCCGAATCTGGCCGCTGGGTATTACAACCTGGGGCTGGCTCTCAAGGAAAAAAAGGATCTGAAGGGAGCAATCGCGGCTTTGAAAAAAGCGATCGAGATTGATTCCCGCTTCGCCGAAGCTCACTATACGTTGGGCGCCATTTATTGGCAGCAGGGAAAGCTTTCAGAGACCGCGGGCGAAATGCGGGCCGCGATCGCTTCGCGTCCGGGCTATTCCGAGGCGTGGTACCTGCTAGGAGCCGCACTGAGGCAAAGGGGAGACTTACCGGACGCGGGGAAGGCTCTGCGGGAAGCGATCCGGCTGGACCCTCACAATCCGGATTGTTATACCGTTCTTGCCGAGATTCTGAAAAAGCAGGGAGATGACGCTGGCAGCAGGGCTATGGCGGTCCACGCCGTCCAGATCCAGAGGGAAAAGCAGGCGCAGCAAGCCGCGGCCCAGCACTTGAGCGCCGGTGCCGAGAGGCTCGCAAAGGGCGATCTTGCCGGCGCCGAGCGGCAATTCCGGCTGGCGCTCGCCGCCGCCCCCAACTGGGACCAGGCGAAACGGTACCTGGAGGAGACAGAGCGGCGAAAGGAAGCAGCGCGGGGAAAATGATGTTGGCCCGCCGGCGCCGCAGCGGATCAGCGGATCTGAAGGTTACGATTTCGTTTCCAGTTCTCCCCGGTTTTCCACTTTTCCGTTCTTTGCGGAGGCAGAGCCCTCTGATGAA
>DASREK010000146.1:0-7254 GCA_035652135.1 Bryobacterales bacterium
GACTATCGGCATTGGCGCAGGGCCGGATTGCGACGGGCAGGTACTCGTGTGGCACGATCTATTAGGGCTGCATTTCGGCCATACCCCCAAATTCGTGCGGCGCTACGCCGATTTGGCGGGGGAGATCGAGCGCGCGCTCGACCGCTACGTCCGCGACGTCCGGGCAGGATCGTTCCCGTCGGATTCGGAGAGTTACCACCTGCCGGAAGCCGAGCAGCAGAAACTGGCGCTGCAACAAGAGAAGGCTGCGCCGGCGACAACGGGAACGCGGTAACAACGGGCGCGCCGGCCCGGCGGATCCATCGAAAATATCCGGGGCAAAGACCACTTACCTGCCTGCTTCGTTTGCGCATGACGATTGTGGAATCAACAGCGGAAATGCAGGCGCGCGCCTTGCAAGCGCGCGCGGCGGGCCAAACCGTGGGGCTGACGCCGACTATGGGCGCTTTGCATGAAGGCCATCTGAGCCTGGTGCGAGCCGCCCGCCGCGAGAGCGAGTTCGTGGTGGTTTCGCTGTTCGTGAACCCGACGCAATTCGGCCCGACGGAAGATTTCGACCGTTATCCGCGGGATTTCGAAGGCGACCGGCGCAAGCTGGAAGCCGAGGGCGTGGATGTACTCTACGCGCCGCCAGCAGCGGAGATTTATGGACCGGGCTTTCAGACGTATGTGGAGGTCGAGGAACTGGGGAAAAGGCTGGATGGGGCGAGCCGGCCGGGTCACTTTCGCGGCGTGGCGACCGTGGTCGCGAAACTCTTCCACATCACCCAGCCGCACCGCGCATACTTCGGCCAGAAGGACGCCGCGCAACTGGCGGTCATCCGGCGGCTGGTCAGAGACCTGGACTTTCGGGTAGAAATCGTAGCCTGCCCGATCGTCCGCGAACCGGATGGTCTGGCGATGAGCTCGCGAAACGCGTATTTGGCGGCCGCCGAGCGGAAAGCGGCGGCGGTTCTTTACCGGAGCCTCACCCGGGCGCGCATATGTTACGAGTCGGGTGAGCGGAGCGGCCCCGTTCTACGGCGTATTTTGCTCGACACGCTCGCCTCAGAGCCGCTGGCGCGAGTCGATTACGCGGAGGTAGTGGATCCCGATTCCCTGCTGCCGCTTGCTAGAGTAGACCGGCGCGCGCTGGCGGCGGTGGCGGCCTGGTTTGGAGAGACACGTCTAATCGACAACGTTCTGCTCGGTTAGCTGATAGTTGGATCCGGGCGGCGGCCCTTGCGGGTTCGCCCGGCCCGTAGTCTCTCTTGCCGCCCTGCTATACTGCACCCTTATGAAGCCGATGTTCCTGCCGGATGTTGAAAACAATGCGAGGGGTAACGGTCCGTACGCCGAATTGATCCGCCAGATGAAACTGGGGAACGTCCCGATTCCCCAGATTTTTCACCTTTTCGCCTTCAAACCGGAGGCTACCGAGCACCTGTCGCGCTTCACCCAGGCCGTGATGCGCGGGCCGTCGCCGCTGAGCCCGGGTCTGCGGGAGTTGATCGCCGCTTTCACCTCGCAGCAGAACCGCTGCCCGTTTTGAATCGGCAGCCACGCCGCAGTTGCGGCGGAACTGCTCGGGGACTCGCGCCTGGTGGACGCCGTGCTGGCCGACTACCGGACAGCGCCGCTTTCCGCCGCGGAACAGGCGCTATTCGCATTCCTCGAAATGGTGAACAGAAATTCGCCGGACATCACCGAAGCCGACGTGGACAAGGTGCGCCGCGCGGGATGGACAGACGAGGCACTCTATGACGCGATCAGCGTTTGCGCACTCTTCAACTTTTATAACCGCTGGATCGACGCGACAGGCGTGCACGGCATGACTCCGGAGGCGTATGCGGCTTCGGGCAAGCGCCTGGCCGAGCGCGGCTACGTTTTAAGCGCTTCCGAGGACGAAAAATGACCGGTCAAGCGACGCTGCCGCGCCTGGTCCTTTTACACAGGCGAATAGGCCTGACCTCCTGCCGTAAGCAATATCTTTCCTGAAACAGCTCCGATTTTCCATTCGAAACGAGTCGCCACCGAACGGGCTACGGCCGCGGCAGCGCATGCCCCCGGCGCGCAAACCGGCGCCCATCTAGCGAGCCCGGCGCGCCAGATGCGCAATCAGGCTCACCAGGAACAGAATCAGGAAGAGAATGAACAGCAGCCGCGCGATTCCGGCCGCCGCGGCGGCAATTCCGCCGAACCCGAGCAGCGCCGCCACCAGCGCGATCACCAGAAACAGCAAAGACCAATAAAGCATAGACGGGTTCTCCTTGCAGCGCCCGAGGGGGAAGCGTAGCGACGCCGGCGCAGCCTGCCTATGCAAAGAAAATGCCAGTGTGAGATTCCTCAATTCAAAAATGTTCAATTCTGACCTTCGGGCGGCGGATTTGTAAACAGAAAAACGGGGAGCGCGGCGCCGGCGAGATTTTTTGTCACCCAAAATGCAGCGATACGTCTGTAAGAACGAAAAGGGGTCTTCAGGAATGCGTGCTCTTTCTGGGGACGCGAAACATGATGGTAACGGTTTGGCTGGAGGTTTAGAGAAGTGAGGAAATCACATTTGTCGTTTACTATTCTGTTCGTTGTCTTGGCTTCCCTATCTTCTGTTGTCGCATGGGGACAAGCGGCGGGAACGATTTCGGGGAAAGTGATATCTCCGTCGGGCGCCGCTGTCCCGGAGGCGGCAGTCAGCATTACTAATACTGGAACCGGCGCTTCGCAACGCGTGCTAACGGGTCCCGACGGCGGCTTCCTGGTATCCGGACTCGCTCCGGGGACCTACAAAGTCGCCGTGGAAAATCCCGGATTCACCACGGCGGTTCGCGAAAACATACAGTTGGCGGCGGACTCGCCGGTAACCCTGGAGCTGGTGCTGGAGGCGGGCGCTCCCGGACAAACCAAAGTCGAGGCGCAGTCCTCCACCTCGGCCGTGCAGGATTCCTCGGGCCAGAAGTCGCAGCTTTTCGGCGAACGGCAAATTACGGACACGCCAATCATCGACCGCAACCGGCAGCAGTTGCAGGAACTGGTAACCGGCGTTACACCGCCGGAAGCGATGCTGGCGCCGGCTCTGGACCCGCAGCGGAACCGGCAATACTCGGTGAACGGGCAGCAGGCTCTCGGCGTGTTGCAATCTAGAAAGCTGGACGGCTCGCAAAACATCGAGACCTATCTCGGAATCTCGGATCACATCCCGACCAACGAAGCGATCCAGACCTTCAATGTGGTCACGAGCAATCCTCGCGCCATGTACGGGATCACGGCGGGATCGTCGGAACCTGTCTTCAACCGGACGGGGACCAATGAAATTCATGGAGACGTTTTCGAATTCAACAGCTTTAGCTGGCTGCGGGCTCGGCCGGTATTCGACAACTCGCCCAATCCGGCCCCCACTTACGCTTTCAACCAGTTTGGCGGCAGCGTGGGCGGGCCGATCGTCAAAAACCGGATATTCTTCTTCGGCGCGTATGAAGGCGACATTCAGCGCGGGCAGAACACGCTGATCACCACGGTTCCGACCGCTGCGTTCCGCTCGGGGGACTTCAGCGGCGTGCCGGGGCTGACGCTGTTCAATCCGGCCACAGGAACTTCCAGCGGCGCGGGGAGATTTCCGTTCGTGGGCAATCTGATTCCCGCCAGCGCGATCAGCCCGATGGCATCGGCGCTGCTGCCCTTCATTCCGCTTCCCAACCGGCCCGGCACGGAGGACAACTTCATGCGGAACGTTCCTTTTCACAATGACGGGAACAGAGCGGACGGCCGGGTGGATTTCCGGGCGAGCGATCACACGTCTTTTTTCGCCCGGTACGCGTTCTCGCGGTTCTTCGCGCTGGATGAGTCTCCGTTGGGATCGCTGATCGGGAACACGCAAGAAGGCAACATGCATGCGCACAACGGGGCTCTGAATCTCACGCACGTGTTCAGCCCGGGCGTCACTACCGAAGGCAGATTCAGCATGTACCGCTATGACGACAAGCTCTACGGCCCGAGTCTGAACAGCCCTCTGGCGGCGACGATCGGGGTCAGCAACCTGCCCAGCTCGGCGCTGCCGAGCATCCTGATTTCCGGAATGGCGCCGATCGGGACGAAGCTGGGTTATCCGACCTTCATCAGCTCGATGAACGGTCTGCCAGTGATCGGGCCGACGGCGGGTTTCCCGGGGACGAGCGTCAACAACGATTTTGAGTGGACGAGCAACTGGAACATCACGCGCGGCCGCCACAACGTCAACTGGGGCGTGGACGTGTGGCACATCCGGTCCGACGGGTTCCGCAATCCGCTGTTCTCGCCGGCGGGCGAGTTCGATTTCGGCGCGGGAGCGACGGGGGTTCCCGGAGTGGCGCTCGCGGCTTCGGGCCTGTTTCCGAGCGCGTTTGCCGCGTTTCTGGCCGGAGCTCCCACGCAGGTGGGCGTGCAGAGCTTCGCGGTCACTCCCAGCTATCGAACCACCTATTACAGCGGATTCGTGAACGACGTCGTGCGGGTGGGCGGGCGTCTGACCCTCGATTTGGGTTTGCGGTATGATATCTTCTCGCCTCTTTCCACGCGCCGGGCGGGGGACGCGGCCATATATAACCCGGCGGATAACACGCTGCGGCTGGTGGGCGTAGACGGCGTCAGCGACCGCGGCAACGTGAAATACGATTTCGACAACGTGGCGCCGCGCTTCGGCTTCGCCTTGAAGCTGACGGACAAGACCGTGGTGCGAGGCGGCTACGGCATCACTTACTTCCCGGCGGCGACGATGTTCGCCGGCGGCTATCTGAACCCGATCGCCTTCACCGCTCAAGCGGGAGCGCCCGGCTCTTTCGCGGTTGCCGGCGGGGTAATTTCCTTGCCCGCGCCGGCAGCGCCGTCTTCAGCGACAGCGGGGCTGATTGCGGCGCCGCCGAACCAGACCTTCGTGTTTGGGCCGCCGCACCCGGAAACGCCTTATGTGCAGAGCTACAGCGTTTCCGTACAGCAGGATTTCGGCGCCAACACGCTGCTGGACATCGCTTACATCGGAAGCCTGGGCCGCGAGCTGCCGTTCAGCCGCGAAATCAACTTCGTAGGCCCGGGGGCGACCGACTTTCCGCTCGCCGCCTTCGGGCGCACGGCCAGCACGATCGAGCGCGGGTATGGTCTTAACAATAACTACAACTCGCTGCAAGTGAACCTGAGGAAGCAGTTCCAGCACTATATCAGCTTTATCGGCTCGTACACCTACAGCAAGGCGCTCGATTACAGCAGCAATCCGTTCGTGCCGATCATTGGCGCAACGGCGCGGAATTACGGCCCCGCCGATTACGACCGCACGCACATCTTCTCGCTGAGCCACGTGATTCAGATTCCCATCGGCGCGGGCTCGGGCCGGCTGAACTCGGGGCGGATTGGAGAGGCCCTCGGGGGATGGCAACTGAATGGCATTTTCCGCTGGGCGACGGGAACGCCGTTCTCCGTGCTGGCCGATCCGGCGGCCTGCGGGTGCCCGGGGCTGCCGTACGCGTACGCCAACGCAGTGCAGCCGATATCCTCGAACGCCGAAGCGGGCTTCAACCCGGCGGCATTTGCGGCACCGTCAGGGAGCATAGGGAACACGGGGCGGAACATCCTTCGCGGACCGGGCTTTAAAACCTACGATCTCTCGCTGTTCCGCTCATTCTCTCTGCGGGAGCGCGCGAAGTTCGAGCTGCGGGGAGAGGCCTACAACCTGTTCAACACGCCGCTGTTCGCCAACCCGGTGAACGTGGTGGGATCCGCGAATCTAGGCCTGGTCACGCACACGCTGAGCCCGAACATGATCAACTCCAACAACCGGGAATTCCACCTGGCGGCGAAGATCATCTTCTAACGCAGCAACGGCGGAACCGGACCGCGCTGTCTGAAAATGGCAGCGCGGTCTTCTTCCTCAAAGGACGCGCCGTCCCGGCGGAGATCATCCGGCGTGTGGAACGGCTTGGCGACTCCCGCACGTCCGTGCCTGGCGGTCTCAGCCACAATGTGATAAAGCTCGTGAGCGACGACTCTTCCGAGGGCCCGGCCGAGCATAAGATCTTTCTGGGCGAGCCGCATGGGTCCTAAGGTATTGCGAATCTGATCGCATTCCACCTCGCTGAAGGGGAGCACGCGGCCATCGCGCACGGCGGTCCAACCGAGCGTCACGGGCTCTGTTTCACTCTCGCGTTCCAGAGGTCCGAACGGGGCTTGGAATTTATCAGCGCGGCAAGCGCCCTTGAATCGCATCACGGCGAGACCGCCGAAGGCCTCGGCGGCGAGTCTCTGGCTGAGAGGCCGCCAATCGAGGAGCAGGCCGGCGGATCGCAATATCCTCGCTGTTTCCGCCTTCATTTCGGCGACGGAAACCGGGGAAGGTTTTTCGTCGAACGCCATAAATACGGCGACATGAGTTTGGGCGCCCGCGATGGAGGCGCTCAGAGCAGCCAGCAAGACGCCGGCCGGCAGCACTCGCGACATGCGGTCAATCTAGCACGTTTCCCAAAAAACGTAAAAGAAAATTCCGATTTACGGAGCCGGAGCGTGATTTTCCGTACGATGCTGTGCGGCCGGGTCGCCCCCGGGGAAGGGTTTCCGCAGCCAAAGATAATGGTGGTTGCCGATTTGGCCGGAGCGGGAGAAATGGAACAGCAGCACATCGAGGTACCGTAGCGGGAAGAGAAGCCATCCGGCAACGCCGTGGGCCAGCATGCGCGCCGGGCGCCAGGGGAGCCAGATCTTGATGTACTCGAGGAGAAAGACCAGAAGCGTGGCGGTGGGGCCCGTGCGCCAGCCGGCGCCGGCTATTTCCAGGCTTCCGGCCATCTGCTTGAGCCCATCGGGCGTAAAGCGGCGGAAATCGGATGGATATTGATGATAGGGATGGCAGAAAGGCACGACCAGATGGGCGTAGCCGCCGGGCGCGAGCACGCGCTCGATCTCGCGCATAGCGGCATCTGGGTTCCCGACGTGCTCCAGCACGGCATCGCATTCGACGCGCTGAAACAGATTGCCGGGGAACGGCAATTGTTCGAGCGAGGCAGCGACGGTCACTCCGGGCAGCGGGAAAAGATCCACGTTCACGTAGCCGGGGACGCGGGATCCCGCTCCACCCACGTAGAGATTCCACTTCCCGAGCGGGGCGTCGATCGCGTGTTCGCGGGGATTGGAGACGAACGGATCGGGCGGCCGCAAGAGCCGGTAGAGGCGCTCCCGCCAGCGCCGGGAGGTGCGCAGGCGGTAAAGCTTTTCGATATTCTCGCCGCGCATGTCATTTGGCGTCGCGCCAGTTCTCTCCCA
>DASREK010000147.1:0-17818 GCA_035652135.1 Bryobacterales bacterium
GGCCGGCCCCTAGCAAAGACCTGAGCAAAGAAGGAAAAAACGACGACGAAATGATAAGGAAGCGCTGCATCTGGCGATCGCCGGGGCAAACAACTAAAGTCACGTTTGGCTAGACCGCAGAGGTATTCCCGCCAGGCTCCAGCGGGCGGCGAAAAGGGCCGCAGACGCCAGCGCGCGGAGGTGAAGACTGCCATCGCTGCGTTGCAGAAAAATCCTGAAAAAGCGGACCACTACCGCCGCACAACCCGACACCCCCAGTTACACCCCCGGCGTTCCCGCGCTCACAGCGCTGCGATATGATGATTGATACTATGCGATCTGCTTTTTTCGCTATCCCGGCATTCTTGGCGCTGCCGCTGCTCTGCCTCGCTCAGACGCCTCCTTCGATCTCGGATGGCGACCCGATCGCCACTATCGGCGGCCAGCCTGTTTACGAGCGGGACCTGGCGCCCTTGATCGCCCCACAGCTCCGTCAGTTGCGTAATCAGGAATACCAAATCAAGAGCCGCGCCCTTGATAATCTCATCGGACAGCGCGTGCTGGAAACCGAGGCCAAGAAGCGAGGCCTGACGGCCGACAAGCTCCTCGAGCAGGAAGTGGATTCTAAAATCGGCGAGCCCACGGAAGGCGAAATCGAGGGATATTATCTGGCGCAAAGGGAGCGCATCGGCCGCCCGTTGGCCGAGGTCCATTCGCAAGTGGAGCAGGCGGTGAAGGAAGCGAAACTGCAAAAAGCCCGCCAGGATTACATGAACGCCTTGCGGGAGAAAGCCGGAGTAGAGATCCTGTTGCGTCCGCTGAAGACCGAAGTGGCTTACGATCCGGCGCGGGTGAAAGGCGACCCTAGCGCTCCGATCACCATTGTCGAATTTTCCGATTTCCAATGCCCGTTCTGCCGCCGCGTCGAGCCCACCTTGACCGAACTGCTGGCCAAGTACAAGGGCCGGGTGAAGCTGGCGTACCGCGATTTCCCGCTGCGCGAGGCGCACCCTCAAGCGGAGATTGCCGCCGAAGGGGCCCGCTGCGCCGGCGACCAGGGCAAATTCTGGGAATTTCACGACGTTCTTTTTTCCAATCCGTCAAAGCTGGATGAGAATAGTCTTGTCGAGCACGCACGCGCCCTCGGCCTCGACGAGAAGCAGTTCCGGACCTGTTTGAGCAGCGGAAAATTCAAGAATCAAGTCGAAGCCGACCTCCAGGACGGGGCCAGGGCTGGCGTCGCCGGCACCCCTGGCTTCTTCATCAACGGCGCCAGCCTCGAAGGCGCGCAGCCGCTGGCTGCCTTCGAGAAGATCATCGAAAGCGAACTGGCCGCCGGCGGCCGGCGCCCCTGATCCCGCGCGCCGCAATGTTCTGTTGTCTTCGCAATTATCAGTGCTGTGTTTGTCTTGTGCCGCAATGATTCGGGCGCGCTCCCTCGGGCGGGAAGGGAGAAAACGTCGGACCTCCGAGAAGGGCGGATTCGAACGCCGCCCGGCTCCCATGCTACGCATCGGCATTCACACTTCGATCGCTTCTTCTCTGGCCAGCGCAGCCGAGAAGGCGGCGGCGCTCGGCTGCAACACATTCCAGATTTTTTCCGCCAGCCCGCGCATGTGGCGCGGCTCGAAGCTGGATCCGGCTGAAGTCCGGCTCTTCCGGGAAGCCCGTGAAAAACACGATCTATTTCCCTTGGTCATTCACGACAATTACCTGATCAACCTGCCTTCCGCCGACCCGGTAGTGCGGGAGCGTTCGATTGAGGCCTTTCGCGCGGAGATGCAGCGGGCGATGGCCCTCGGCGCGGAATATCTCGTCGCCCATCCGGGGAGCTATCGAGGGCAAACGCCGGAGCAGGCCATCCAGGTGTTCGCCGGGTCTTTGGCCGCCGCTGCCCGCGGGCTGCGCTGCGACGGGCTTTCCGTACTGATCGAGAATACGGCCGGGGGCGGCTGCGCCCTGGGCAGCGAGCCGGCCGAATTACTCGAACTGCGGCGGCTCGCCTCCGAGCGCGTGGATTTTCCTATTGGTTTTTGCATCGATACGGCGCATTGCTTCGCGGCCGGACTCGATTTTTTCGCGGTCCTCCAAGCTGTTGGCCTTGAGGCCGTGCAGGTGATCCACTGCAACGATTCGCGCTCCGGTTTCGGTTCCCGCCTCGACCGGCACGAACACATTGGCAAAGGCGGCATCGGCCTGGAGGGCTTTCGGCGCATCCTTAGCGACCGCCGGCTGCGCAGAAAAGCCTTCATTCTCGAAACTCCGGTTGAAAAGCCCGGCGACGACCGGCGGAATGTCCGCGTGTTGAAAGCTCTGGCAAAAACCCGATAAGCTAGGTTGCGAGCCGCGGGATGCGGATCGAGGGAGAGCTTCGCGGCGGCGATCGGCTTCTCGCAAAAACCTTTTTGAAATGGAATACAACCACAAGACAATCGAAGAAAAGTGGCAGGCCCGCTGGGAACAGGCGGATCTTTTCCGGGCGGAGACCGATCCTTCGCGCGAGAAATATTACGTTCTCGAAATGCTCCCGTATCCGAGCGGCACCCTGCACATGGGCCACATCCGCAACTACTCGATCGGCGACGCTCTGGCCCGCTACAAGTGGATGCGCGGCTACTCCGTACTCCATCCGATGGGGTGGGACGCATTCGGCCTGCCCGCTGAGAACGCCGCCATCAAGAACAACCGCCCGCCTCGGGAATATACGCTCTCCAACATCGCCCATATGAAGCGCCAGCACCGGCGCTTCGGCTTCAGTTACGACTGGTCGCGCGAGGTTTCGACTTGCGAGCCGGAATATTACCGCTGGAACCAGTGGTTTTTTCTGAAGATGCTCGAGCGCGGCATCGCTTACCGCAAGCACGCCCGGGTGAATTGGTGTCCGAAGTGCAACACGGTGCTGGCGAACGAGCAGGTCGTGAATGGCTGTTGCTGGCGCCACGAAGATACGCCCGTCGAGCAGCGGGCGCTCGAACAGTGGTTCTTTAAGATCACCGACTACGCCGAGCAACTCCTTGCGGATATGGCCGAGCTCGAGCGAGGCTGGCCGGAGCGCGTGTTGACCATGCAGCGCAACTGGATCGGCCGCTCGGAGGGCGCGCGGATCGACTTCCGCCTCGATGCATCCGGGGAAGAAGGGGCCGGTGAAACGATTACGGTCTTTACCACTCGCATCGACACGATCTACGGCGCGACCTGCGTGATTCTCGCTCCCGAGCACCCGCTGATGGCGAAGCTGACAGCCGGAAGGCCCGATCTTCAGGCCGCCGCAGCGCGTCTCGCGGAGTCACGGCAAGGCCGCGATCCCGCGGATCTGGTCAAAGAAGGTTTCTTTCTCGAGCGCTTCGCTCTGAATCCGTTCAACGGGGAGCGCCTGCCGGTCTGGAGCGCCAATTTCGTCCTGATGGAATACGGAACTGGCGCCATCATGGCCGTACCCGCTCATGACGAGCGCGATTTCGAGTTTTGCACGAAGTACGGCATTCCGGTTCGCACCGTCATCGTTCCCGCCGAAGGGCAAGAGGCCCCGGCCGCCGGGGCATTTACCGAGGACGGCGTTCTCGTCAATTCCGGGCCGTTCAGCGGCCTAAGCAGCGCCGAAGCGCGCCGGAAGATGACGGCTTACGGCCGGGAGCATTGCTTCGCCGAACCTGCCGTTACATATCGCCTTCGCGATTGGGGCGTTTCGCGCCAGCGCTACTGGGGCACCCCGATTCCTGTCATCTATTGCCGGCAGTGTGGTGTGGTCCCCGTTCCGGAAGAGCAACTCCCGGTGCTGCTGCCTCTGAATGTGCAGATCACGGGCATGGGAGGCTCGCCACTGCGTTCCGTGCCCGAGTTTCTGAACGTGAAGTGCCCCCGCTGTGGAGGCCCCGCGGAACGCGAAACGGATACCATGGATACATTCGTCGATTCCTCCTGGTATTTCTACCGCTATTGCGATCCACACAACAGCCGGCGGCCCTTCGATTCCGAGAAGATCCGTTACTGGTTTCCAATCGACCAGTACATCGGCGGCGTCGAGCACGCCATTCTGCATTTGATCTACTCCCGCTTTTTCACCAAGGTGATGCGGGATCTGGGGCTGGTCCAGCACAGCGAACCGGTGAAGCGCCTGTTCACGCAGGGCATGGTCATCCGCGAAGGCGCCAAAATGTCCAAGAACAAGGGGAACGTGGTCGATCCGGAGACCATCGTCAATCAATACGGCGCGGACACGGCCCGCCTGTTTTCCCTCTTCGCCGCGCCGCCGGAGAAAGATCTCGATTGGAACGACGCCGGGGTCGAGGGCATGTACCGTTTCCTGGGCCGCGTGTTCCGGTTCGTAACGCGCGAAGATCGCCCGCAGCCGCGCGCCGGCGAGGGACCCGCCGACCGCGAGGTGCTGCGCAAGCTGCATCAGACTATCCGCAAAGTCACGGAAGATTTCGAGACTCGCTGGCATTTTAATACCTCAATCGCCGCCATAATGGAACTGGTGAATGAGCTATACCAGCACGAGGCGAACCTCTCGGCGGCCGCCCTCAATCAAGCTCTTCCAGCTCTGGTGCTTCTGCTTGCGCCATTCGCTCCTTACGCGGCTGAAGAGCTTTGGTTTCGCCTCGGGCGGCGGGGCCCGGTGCTGCGCGCGCCGTGGCCTGAGTTTGACCCGGCCTTGGCCGCCGAAGAGGAAGCAGAGATCGTGCTGCAAGTAAACGGGAAGGTCCGGAGCCGCCTCGTGGCGCCGCGGCAGACCCCCAAAGAGCAGCTCGAAAAACTCGCTTTGGCTGACCCGAAACTTCAGGCCCATCTGGCCGGCAAGCGCATCGTCAAAATCGTTTCGGTCCCCGACAAGCTGGTGAATGTCGTGGTGCATTGAAGGCAGGCTTTGCTTGCCGCTTCAGGATTGTAGCCCGATTGCGGCTTTCGAAGGCTTCGCGGTGGAATCTCACGGCGCGCTGTCTGCGTAATGGGCCCCCGGCGTGTTGCCTCTGTGCTACAAAGAGGGCTATGAAATTCCGGATTGCGCTAGGGTGGCTCCTGCTCGCAAGCCTGGCGGGCGCAGAGGACGCCCGGCTCCGCGGCGGGAATTTGCTGGGATGCGAGACGTACAGCTTCCGATCGCTGATTCGCGCCGGCAAGCTCGACCCACTCACCGTACCGGAGCTTTATAGGAAGTTGGGCATCCGGGGCATTTCTTACAACGACATCTTTTTCAAGAGCTTCGATGACGACTACGTGGATCGCGTCAAAGCCGCGGCAAAAAAGGCCAACCGAACCATCTTCTGCTTCGTCATGGAAGGCAACCTCGTCAGCGCGGGCGAGGAGCAGCGCCGAAGGCAGATTGAAATCGACAAACAAAAGCTGCGTGTGGCTCGCCGGCTGGGTGCGCCGCTGGTGCGGGTGAATATTGGAAATCCAGGCCGGCAGGAAAACGCCAGTGACGCCATGGTCGTGGAGCGGGCTGTTGCGGCATTCAAAGAACTGCTGCCGCTGGCGCAGCAGCTCGGGATTCGAATGTCCATCGAAAATCACGGCGGCCTTTCCGGCAAGGCCGAGAACATTGTCCAGATCATCCAACAAACGGACGCGAAGTGGGTAGGAGCTCTGCTCGACTTCGGCAACACCCCGCCCGCGTCGCGCTACCAAGATGCGGCCCAAATGGCGCCGTATGCCTTGACAACGCACGTCAAGAACGGAGAGGGCGACATCGTAGACGTGGACATTCCCCGCCTGCTCGAAATCCTCAAGAAGAACCGCTACAAGGGGCCGATCTCTATAGAATACGAGCTGAACGGAGACCCGGTTCAGGGCGTGCAAGAGCTGAAGGCAGTGATCCTGAAAAACTGGTAAGGGCGGGGTTGCTGGCTAAACCGCCCCGAGATTTTCCCTTGACGCGTCCACATCCTCGGCCTGGGACAAGCCGCCGCGTGTCACCGCCGGACAGACGCTTCTCCCCAGGACCGTTCGCGGGCGGGCAGGAACTCGTCTCCCGGCTGCCAGCTCGGGAGCTGCGGCAGATTCGCGATTGCGGCGCCCAGGCGGAAGCCGAATCGCGCCAGTTCAGCCAGCCCAGAGAAATCCCAATTCGGGTCGAATTCGTCGGACGGCTGGTGATAGTGCTTGTCGTTGTATTCGTCAAACGCTTTTTGGCCCCATCCCGGCGGCTTCCCGATAAAATCGCTGCCGACATCAAGCGAAAAGGCCGGGATGCCCACCCGGGCAAGGCTGAAGTGATCGGACCGGTAGTAATGCCCCTGCTCAGGATGCGGGTCCGGCTCGATCTTCAAGTCAAAAGCTTTCGCTGTCTGCTCGACCAGCCCTTTCAACGTCGTGCGTTCGTAGCCGCCAAGGCTGATGTCCATCGTCCTCCCGAAAGGAAAGATGCCATCGTAGTTCAAACCGGCCGCAATCTTGCCGGCGGGAATCGGCGGATGCTCACCCAGATATTGGGATCCAAGCAAGCCGCCTTCTTCTGCGCCGACCGAGGCGAACAGGATCGAGCGGGCGGGCTTTGGATTCCGATGCGCAAAGGCGCGGGCGGTTTCGAGCAAAATGCCGCAGCCAGTCGCATTATCGACCGCTCCGTTGTAAATGTTGTCGCCGTTGACGGCGGGTCCGATGCCGAGGTGGTCCCAATGCGCAGTGTAGAGAACCGCCTCATGCTTCAACTTCGGATCGCTGCCGGGCAGCTTTGCTACCACGTTGCGGGTGTCCATCGGCGAAACATCACTGACAATCCGGCCGCGGATGCGGATGTTCAGGGCAACGGGCTGAAAGCTCCGCGTCTCCGCTAGCCGGAGCATTTCGGTTGCGGTCTTGCCGATCGATCGGAAAATCTGGTTCCCAATCTCTTCGGTCACCCAACCGGCGAAGGCCAAGGCCTGCTGGTTCGGTCCGAGCTTCACGTAAGGCTCCTTGCCGCTCCAGGAGTTCCGCACCACCTGCCATCCATATCCCGCTGTCTTATCCGTATGCACGATCAGGCAAGCCAGGGCGCCGCGGCGCGCGGCTTCCTCGTACTTGTAAGTCCAGCGCCCGTAATAAGTGAGCGCCGGCCCGCCGAAAAATTTTGGGTCCGTTGAAGGCGGCTCATTGGTGAAAAGCACGACAACCTTGCCCTTCACGTCGGTGTTCTTGTAGTCGTCCCATTGAAATTCCGGAGCGCTGATCCCGTGGCCCACGAAGATCGCCGGCGCGTCAAGAGCCAGGTCCTTCTGCTGGCGCTGGTTGACGCCCACATAATCCACCAGCAGCCGCAGGGCGTGATGATTCCAGCTCAAGGTTGACGAAGGCAGCGTTTGCACTCCCACCAGAGGAACGCGCTGAAAGTAGGCGCCGTCGTCGCCGGCCGGCTCGAGCCCGAGCAGCCGGAACTGTGTCGCAATATAAGCGGAGGCGAGCATGCCGCCCCGGCTCGCGGTTCCGCGGCCTTCCAGCAGATCGTCGGAGAGAAACTGCGTGTGCGCTGCGATGCGGGCGGCGGAGATCTCCGGTTCCGGCGCGGGCGCGGGAGCATGACGGCAGCCCGATAACAGACCCAGAAACGCAGCAACGAACGCCAGGCGCATATTGAAAAGAGTAGCACGGCTATAATGGCTGTCAGCCGCGGGCCGCGACAAAATGGGTCCGCGGATTTTCGTATTCACTTCTCATGTGTGGAATCGCCGGCTACTGCGGGCCCGCCCGCCGCTTCAATCAGGAAAAGCTGGAGCTGATGCTGCGGGCCATCGAGCATCGCGGCCCGGATGACGCCGGCATATTCCGCGCCGATTTGCCAGAGCAAGACCTCAGTGTTTGGCTGGGAAGCCGCCGGCTGGCAATCCAGGACCTTTCGCCCGCCGGCCGCCAACCCATGACCGACGCAGCGACCGGCAGCGCCATCGCCTTCAACGGTGAACTTTACAACTTTCGAGATCTGCGCTCGGAGCTGGAGCAAGCGGGATGCCGCTTCTGTTCACGGTGCGACACGGAGGTGGCCCTACGCTCCTGGTGCGCTGGCGGAATCGGTTCCGTCGCGCAGTGGAGAGGAATGTTCGGGGCCGCGGTCTGGGACGCGCCGTCACAGGCTCTCTGGCTGCTCCGCGATCCCTGGGGCATCAAGCCGCTGTACTACCGGCGGGATGGCGAATCCCTGGCCTTTTGCTCCGAAATCCGGGGCTTGCTCGCGGCGGACCTCGCGCCCCGCGAACTGAGCCGGCGGGGCGTGGAAGACTTCCTGCAATTCGGCGCGCCCCAGGACCCGGTGACCATCCTTCGCGGCGTCTATGCCCTGCTGCCCGGCCACGCGCTCTGCTGGTCGCGAGGCCGTACGGAAATCCGGCGTTATGCGGCCCGGCCCAGTCCGATCCAGGGAGGCCCGGAAGCCATCGAGCCGATGCTCCGGAAAATCGTCCGCCAACAGCTCATCTCCGATGTCCCGGCGGTGGTGTTCTTGAGCGGCGGGGCGGACTCCAGCGTCATAGCTCTTTTAGCGCGCGAGGAAGCGGGAGCGGACATGCATACGATGACAGTCATTTTCGACGAAAACAGTTATTCCGAGCGCGATTTCGCCCGGCGCGTCGCTGCTCATGCGGGCACGCGCCACCACGAGGTTCCGCTCAGCGCCGGCGACGCCTGTTGCCAGGCGCTCGAGGCGATCTCCCGCATGGATCAGCCGTCGGTGGATGGCGTGAACACATATGTCATCAGCGCCGCTGCAAAACGCAGCGGCTTCACCGTGGCCTTGAGCGGCGTCGGCGGCGATGAATTCTTCGGGGGCTACAGCACGTTCCGCCGGACGGCGCTGCTCGAAAAGCTGGGACGGATAGCCGGGCGGATGCCGGCTCTGGCGGGTTTTGCCAGCCATGTCCTCACCAGACACGGCACAGCCGGCGCTCAAAAACTTGGCGTCTATTTGACCCAACCTTCGCAGCACCCGTACTTCTTGCAGCGGACGTTGTTTTTCCCCGCTCAGATCGGGGAGATCTGCGCTTGCGGAGCACGCGAGACCGAAGCCGATTGCCTCGCCGGAGAACGGCTGCAAAATATCCTCGACGAGGCCGGCGCCCTGGACCGGCTGAACCAGGTATCCCTGCTCGAAGCCAGGACGTATATGGCCAATACCCTGTTGCGCGACAGCGATCAAATGAGTATGGCGCATTCGCTCGAATTGCGGGTTCCATTCGCCGATCATTTGCTTGCCGCGTTCCTTTTGGGAATACCCGGCGAAAAAAAAGGATTCCATCGCGCCGGCAAGCTTTGGCTGCGCCAGGCCTTCGGCAATCGTCTGCCGCCAGAGGTTTTCGAGAGGGAAAAAATGGGATTCACCCTCCCGTTCGCCGTCTGGTTAAAAGGACCGCTGGCCAAAGAAGTGAGTCAAACGCTCGACCGGAATCCCCATCGGATCTGGCGGCGAGACGCCGCCCTTCGGGTATGGAATGATTTTCTGCGCGGGCGAGCGGGATGGTCGCGCCCGTGGGCGCTCTACGTCCTCAGCCGCTGGGCGGAGAAAACCCTTCCTGTGTGAGCCTATGCGAATGTCGTCCCCGGGGGACCCAGGACGGGAATGAATCGGGCGATTAGGCCCATTTCTTCCCGAGGGCCTCGAGCCCCGCGCGGCCCAGATCGTCCGCCGTCATGGCCACACGCAACTCGATATCCGCATCAAACAGCAGAAACCAGGGTTCCGCTAACGCCGGAATCTGCGACGGATCGTTCACGTTGACAATCAAGGTGGCCCCGCGGTGGCCATCCTGTTCGGTAAAGTAGACAACCTCCGGCTTGACTTCATCGAGAACGCGCCGGATTTTGCTTCCCGCGCTGCCGTCCCTTATCGCCGTGTTGAACGGTTCGTGGGGGAATTTCACGTTCATGAGCATTCGCATAGGGCCTCCAGGAAGGGGATCACGGCTGATTCTATCGCGAAAAGCATCGCTCGCCTGTTCTTTTCTGCCTTGGCTTTTTCCTGGGCCTGGCCTGTGCTGCTCCTGTTCTCCGGCCACTCCCTGTCTGCCCCGCCTGTGGTAGAAATAGAGGTTCAACGCGGAGGGGGCGCGCTTCTATGACACGGCGGCTCACCACGGCCCAAGCGATCATTGAATTCCTGAAACATCAGTACGTTGAGCGGGACGGCACGGAACGGCAGTTCTTTGGCGGATGCTTCGGCATTTTCGGCCATGGCAACGTCGCCGGCATCGGCCAGGCCTTGCAGCAGAATCCCGATTTTCGCTTTTATCTGTGCCGCAACGAACAAGCGATGGTGCACACAGCCGCCGCCTTCGCCAAAATGAACAACCGGCTGCGGACGCTGGTCTGCACCACGTCGATCGGCCCCGGCGCCACGAACATGATCACGGGTGCGGCCGCAGCGACGGTGAACCGCATTCCCGTGCTGCTGCTCCCGGGCGATATCTTCGCGCGCCGCAACGTGGCGCCCGTTTTGCAGCAGCTCGAGTGCTCCGCCTCTCAAGACATTTCGGTCAATGATTGTTTCAAACCGGTTTCCCGTTATTGGGATCGCATCCAGCGCCCGGAGCAGATCATAACCGCCCTGCCCGAGGTCATGCGCGTGCTGACGTCTCCGGCCGACGCCGGCGCCTGCACGCTCGCCTTGCCCCAGGACGTCCAGGCCGAGGCGTTCGACTTCCCCGCCCGGCTGTTCGAAAAACGCGTCTGGCGCATCCAGCGCCCGCGGGGCGATGCGGAAACGCTGCGTCGCGCGGCCCAGTGGATCCGCTCCTCAAAACAGCCGCTCATCATTGCCGGCGGCGGTGTGACTTACTCGGAAGCCACCGACGCCCTCTCGCGTTTCGCCGCCCAGACCGGCATTCCAGTAGCAGAAACGCAGGCCGGCAAGGGCTCGCTCTGCCACGACCACGGCCAGGCGTTGGGGGCCATGGGCGTCACCGGCACGCCCGGCGCAAACATCGTCGCCCGCGAAGCCGACCTGGTGATCGGTATCGGCACGCGGTACAGCGATTTCACCAGCGCTTCCAAAACCGCGTTCCAGAATCCCGATGTTCGCTTCATCAATATCAACGTGTGCGAGTTTGACGCGTACAAGCATTGCGCGCTGCCCGTGATCGCTGACGCCCGTGCGGCGCTAGCCGAGCTCGGCCAGGCGCTCGAAGGCTACCGCGTTTCCGCAGACTACCGCGCCCGTATCGACCGGCTGCGCGCTGAGTGGGAAAAGGAAGTCGATCGCATTTACAGCGAGCGGCATGGCCCGCCGGTGAGTCAGGGGGCAGTGATCGGCGTGGTCAACCGGATCTCCGGACCCCGGGACGTGGTAGTCAGCGCGGCCGGAAGCCTTCCCGGCGATCTCCACAAGCTCTGGCGCACGCGCGACCCCAAAGGCTATCACCTCGAATACGGCTATTCGACCATGGGCTACGAGATCGCCGGCGGCTTGGGCGTCAAGATGGCCGACCCCAGCCGCGAAGTCTACGTGCTGGTCGGCGACGGCTCCTACCTCATGATGGCGCAGGAAATCGTCACTTCCATCCAAGAAGGCTACAAGCTGAACATCGTGGTGCTCGACAATCACGGCTTTTCGAGCATCGGCGGCTTGAGCCAGGCCTGCGGCAGCGGCGGTTTCGGCACCGAGTACCGGTATCGCGTAGATGGATCGAGCGGCGCGTCCCTCAGCGGCGAGCCCATCCCGGTGGATTTCGCCGCCAACGCCGCGAGCCTCGGCGCCCACGCGGTTCGGGCGCAAACTACGGATCAGTTGGCCGAAGAATTGGAGACCGCGCGGCGCCGCGACCGGACCACCGTCGTCGTGATCGAAACCGATATCAACGCCCGCGTCCCCGGCTATGAATCCTGGTGGGACGTTCCGATCGCCGAGGTTTCTGAAATGGAATCCGTCAAGGCCGCCCGCGCCGCTTACGAGCCGGCCAGACGCAAGGAGCGGTATTACTTATGACGCCCTCACCCTGGGTTTTCCGCTGCCGGCCGGCGCTCCGCCTTGGGCTTCGCCCCGCCGCATCGCCCTCTTGTAACAGGGAATCCTGATGGAAGTCACCGTCCTTGGCCGCGTCGGTTACGACCTCTATTCTGAAGAGCCGCACACGCCGCTGCCGCAGGCGCGGCGGTTTTCCCGCTATCTGGGCGGGTCGAGCGCCAATATGGCCGTCGGGTTGTCCCGCCTGGGCGCGGAGGTCGGCATTGTCGCCGCACTGGGCGATGACGCACTAAGCGATTTCTTGCGGGATTTTCTGCGCGCCGAGCGGGTGGATGTTTCCCGGGTGAAGACTGTTCCAGGCTATCTCCCGTCGCTTTGCCTGACCGAAGTTTCACCGCCCGATCGCTTCCCGCAGGTCTTCTATCGCCGCGATCCCGCCGACACCCAGCTCGACATCGACGCCGGCGACCTGGCTTATATCGCCTCCGGGCGCATGTTCATCACCAACGGAACGTCTTTATGCGCTTCGCCCTCGCGCGAATCCACCTATCGCGCTATGGAGCATGCCCGCGCGGCGGGCTGCCGCGTGGTGCTGGATGTCGATTACCGGGCAATGTCATGGACCAGGCCGGAGCACGCCGGGCTGGCCATTCGCCTGGCGCTGCCTTTCGTGGATGTGCTTATCGGCAACGATCTCGAGCTGAAGCTGGTCACCGGCGCTTCCGAACTCGACGATGCAGTAGCGGCCCTGCGAAAATCCCGGTTGCCCATGCTCGTATCCAAACTCGGATCGGCGGGCACCCGCGTGTATTGCGGAGATTCCTCGGTGTTCCTCGCCCCCTATTCGGTCGAGGTGGTCTCCACCATAGGCGCTGGAGACGGTTTCGCCTCGGGCTTCTTATATGCACTTCTAAGAGGTATGCCGGTCGAAGAATGCCTGCACTACGGCAACGCGGCGGCCGCGATCGTAGTCAGCCGCCTGAGCTGCTCCGAGGCCATGCCCACGCTGGCCGAAGTCGAGCAGCTCATTGAAGAACAGAAGGCCCGGCTGACCTTGCAGGCTTAAGCCTCGGCTCGGGGAACTGATTCCGACGAGAACGGTTCCTTGGCTTCCATCGCAGGCGTCAGGCTCAGCGATTTGCGAATCCGCGGAAGTTGGAAAACGCGAACCCTGGCCCCACAGCGGCCCAGGGGGGTTCTCATTGCCTGGTGAACGCAGCGGCGAGCCGCGTAAAGCGGGGGTTGCCCGTTCCGATACTCAAGATTAAGCGCACCGCCCGAATTTGACGTTCCCCGGTCCATCAGGTATTCTGGTTACTTCGATAGAGGCGCGGCGATCATGAGTAACCGCGGGCGCGTTCCGGCCGGAACCCCGGGCCCGCGGCGAAAGGGATAGCAGGGAGCCGCCGAAGCTGCTTGAGTTGTCCGGCCTCAAGCGGTTGGGGGAACGGGCTAATACCCTTCCACTGTCACCGAACGCCAGACAGGACCGGTGGAGCGCTATCGGAGAAGACGGCTGTATAGCCGGCTTCCCTGTTCGCCCTTCCCTCCTTCGCGTTCCCAATCATGCACCTCAATGAACTCACCCGCACCCTGATCGATATTGAGTCGATCACGGAGAATGAGAAGGCCGTCGGCGACTTTCTCTACGAATATCTGCGCCCTCTGGCCGCGCGCTTTGGCGGCGAACTGGAACGCATGGAGGTGGAGCCCGGCCGTTTTAACGTCTTCGCCTGCTGGGGCAAGCCGGAGATTGTGCTTTCGACGCACATGGATACTGTGCCTCCCTTCATCCGTTCGCGCGAGGACGATGAGTTCATCTGGGGGCGCGGCGCTTGCGACGCCAAGGGAATCGCCGCTTCCATGCTGCATGCGGCGGAGGCGTTGTTGGCCGAAGGGCGGCGGGGCTTGGGAGTCCTTTTTCTGGTCGGTGAGGAGCGCAATAGCGCGGGCGCACGGGCGGCGAACCGGCAGCCGCGCGGCGCCCGCTGTCTCATCAACGGAGAGCCGACGGAAAACAAGCTTGCCCTCGGATCGAAAGGCGCGCTTCGCCTGGAAGTGGAAGCGCACGGCAAAATGGCCCATTCCGCATACGCCGAGCTCGGCGATTCCGCGATATTGAAGCTGCTGGATGCATTGGACGCTTTGCGCCATATTGAATGGCCGTCCGACCCCGTACTCGGAGAGAGCACGTGCAACATCGGAACGATCTCGGGCGGGCGCGCCCCCAATGTGGTTCCTGATTTCGCCCGGGCGGAAATTATGATCCGGCTGGTGAATAATTCCGGCGAGCTTTGCCGGAAGGTCATCGCCGCCCTGGGGCATCGGGTGGAGACGCGGGTTGTTTTGGAAGTCCCGCCGGTGCGGCTGGGTTCTGTTCCCGGCATCGAGACGACCGTAGTGAAGTTTACGACCGATATCCCCGAGCTGACCCGCTGGGGACAGCCCTTTCTGCTTGGACCCGGCACGATTCACGTGGCGCATACCGCGGAGGAGCGCGTCCCCAAACGGCAGCTCGTTGAGGCGGTCGGCCTCTATCAGAAGATCGTAAAGGAGCTGCAAGACAAGCCGCCGAATGCCACCCGCGGCGCATAGAAATTATGGAAACGAAAATCGAAGTAGGCGTACTCGGCGCCACCGGCATGGTGGGCCAGCATTTTTTGAGATTTCTCGACGGTCACCCGTGGTTTCGCCTCACCTGGCTCGGCGCAAGCGAGCGCTCCGCCGGCAAGCGCTACTCGGATGCAGCCCCATGGCACCTGAACGGCGGCTGCCCGGAGAGCATCGCCGCCCTGAGCGTCGAGGAGTGCAAGCCGGGCCGCGCGCCGCGGCTTGTTTTCTCGGCTATGGACGCCTCGGTGGCCGGGGAAATCGAGCAGGAGTTCGCCCGCGCCGGCCACGTTGTGGTCTCCAACTCGCGCAATCACCGCATGCTGCCCGACGTGCCTCTGCTGGTTCCGGAAATCAACGCCGACCACCTCCAGCTCATCCCCTTGCAGCAGCGCGCCCGCGGGTGGAAGGGCATGATCGTCACCAATCCGAATTGCTCCACCGTGGCTCTCACGATGGCGCTCGCGCCCCTCAAACAATTTGGCATCACGAAAGTAATCGCTACAACGCTCCAGGCAATCTCGGGCGCCGGCTACCCGGGTGTTCCCTCCATGGACATCATGGGCAACGTAATTCCTCACATCGGCGGCGAAGAGGAGAAGATGGAAACTGAGACGCAAAAGATTCTGGGAGACTATGTCGCCGGCGCGGGACAAATCCGGCCGCTTGCGGCAGCGGTCAGCGCGCACTGCAACCGCGTCCCGGTCGTCGATGGCCATACCGTGACCGTGTCGGCGGCTTTGGAACAGAAACCGGCGCTCGAAGACCTGCTGGCCGCCTTCGAGAGCTTCCGCGGCGTTCCGCAGGAACGGAAACTGCCCAGCGCTCCGGCCAGACCGGTGGTGCTGATGCGCGAGGTCAACCGCCCGCAGCCCCGCAAGGACGCCGAGCGCGAGCGAGGCATGGCGTGCTTTGTCGGCCGAGTCCGCAAGTGCCCTGTGCTGGACTACAAGTTGGTCGCCCTCGGGCATAACACCATTCGCGGCGCGGCCGGAGCAGCCGTGCTCAACGCAGAACTGATGTATTCGGAGGGCCTGCTGGATTAGACAATCGCCGGCCGCAGGCGCCCGGTCGAGGCGGGTCCGCCCGGCGGGGCGCCTGCGCGGCCAGGTCCGTAACATCATCTATGATCGTCATGAAATTTGGAGGCACCTCGGTTGAGAGCGCCTCCGCCATTGAACGCGCTGCCTGCATCGTGCGCAGCCGCCTGGAGCGCAAACCGGTGGTCGTGGTTTCCGCCATGGGCAAGACGACGAACAAGCTGCTGGCCATCGCCCGCACGGCTGTCGACGGCAATAAAAGAGAAGCGATTCAGCTCATTCACGAACTGCGCGACTTCCATTCCCACGAAGCGCGTCAGGTCGTCTCGCTGGCCGAGCGGGCCGAGCTTGACTTGATCCTGGACGAGCATTTCCAGGAGCTGACCGAGCTGATCAAGGGGCTCTCCGTGCTGGGCGAGGCGACTCCCCGGTCGATTGACGCCATTTCGAGTTACGGCGAGCGCCTTTCCAGCCACATCGTCGCCCGCGCGCTCCGCCACTTCGGGCTGGACGCCGTGCACCTGGATTCCCGCAGCTACGTCATCACTGACAACCGCTTCAATCAGGCGGCGCCGTTGTACGGCGCGACCTACCCGAGACTAGCGGCGGCCCTCCCGCCTCTGCTCGAGCAGGGCAAGGTTGTCGTGATGGGCGGTTTTATCGGCGCCACTGAGCAGGGCGTGACCACCACGCTCGGCCGCGGGGGAAGCGATTTCTCGGCTTCCATCATCGGCGCCGGCATCGGAGCCGACGAGATTCAGATCTGGACCGATGTGGATGGAATGCTCACCGCCGACCCGACGATCTTGCCTGGCGGCCGCCGGGTGAGAGTCATATCGTTCAATGAGGCGGCGGAACTGGCCTACTTCGGCGCCAAAGTGCTGCATCCGAGCACGCTGGTTCCAGCCATGAATATGAATATTCCGGTCTTTATTCTCAACTCCCGCCGCCCGGAGTGCGAAGGGACCAAGATCATTCCTCAGGCCCCGCCCACCTCGAACCTCGCCAAATCCATCGCCTGCAAAAAGAACCTCACCGTGGTGGACGTGTCTTCCACCCGCATGTTGATGGCGCATGGATTCCTCCATAAGATCTTCGAAATTTTCGACCGTTACGAAACCCCCGTGGATATGGTCACCACCTCCGAGGTCAGCGTGTCGCTGACAATCGACAAGACTGACCGCCTGGAGGAGATCGCCCGGGAGCTGAGCCGTTTCGCCGAAGTAAACCACGAGAATCACCAGGCCATCATTTGCGTGGTGGGCGACAACATCCGGTATACTCCGGGAGTGGCCGGGCGCATCTTCAAAGCCGTCGAGCACGTAAATGTGCGCATGATCTCGCAAGGCGCATCGCTGCGGAACGTCAGCTTCGTCGTGCAAGAAAGCGATTTGAAGCCGGCGGTGGAGGCTCTGCATAAAGCCTTCTTCTCCGAACTCGATCCGGAGGTGTTCGATTGAGCGCGGGAACTTCGCCGCAGCCAAAGCTGGCGATTGTCGGTTATGGCAGGATGGGAAAACTGATCGAGCAGTTGTCGCGAGAGTTTGGCTTTCAGGTTGCGCTGAAGCTGGACATTGATAACAATGTCAATGGCTCCGGGATCACGCGGGAGAATTTCCGGGAGATTCAGGTTGCCGTCGAGTTCTCGACGCCTTTGGTCGTAGTGGAAAATATCGAGCGCATTTCAGCTCTCGGCGTAAACCTTGTGGTCGGAACCACGGGATGGTTCGATCAGATCGAGCGTGTCCGGACGGCAGTGGCCCGTGCGGGAACGGGCTTGGTTTACAGCCCGAACTTTTCCGTCGGCATGCAGATCTTTTCGAGGCTGGTGGAAGCCGCCGCCCGGTGCTTTCAAGCGCAGCCGGACTATGACGCCTGGGGATACGAGATTCACCACCGCATGAAAAAGGATGCGCCTTCCGGCACGCTGCTGAAGTTGAAAGAGGTGATGGAAAAGGCAGGGTATTCGCGTCCGATTGACCTCGCGTCGAACCGGGCGGGCGCGATTCCAGGCACTCACGTGATTGGCTTCGATTCCGAGGCCGATACGATCACGCTGGCGCACACGGCCCGGAGCCGCTTGGGTTTTGCGCGCGGGGCGATGAAGGCGGCGCAATGGGTCATGGGCAAAAAAGGGGTGTACGAGTTTAGCGAGGTGCTGTTCGGCTGAGCGGCCGGACCATCCGGCCGGCTGCGGGCGCCGGCTGGGCGGTGAGCGCCGCGGCAGGTTTGGTTGGCGGTTTTTCGCAGTTGCGAGCTGTGAGGCTGTTATGAGATTTCGAGGTTGCGGTACGGCGCTGGTGACTCCGTTCCGGCGCGATTT
>DASREK010000148.1:0-8573 GCA_035652135.1 Bryobacterales bacterium
AGTTGCCCGAGCGGTTTATCATCCTTTGCCCCAACCACACGGGCCGCGGCGGCTCTCTGGCGATCATGGGGGAAGGATCCTGGCAAACTCCGCTCGGCGACGCGCCGGTCGACAGCGCCCTCGCCGCCCGGATCATGAAGCATTGCCCGCTGCTCTCCGAGGATTCCGAGGCGCATGAAGAAGAGCACTCCCTCGAGGTCCAACTGCCCTTTTTGCAGTTTCTAAAACCTGGATTCTCATTTGTCCCGATTGCCATAGGGCTGGACCGATTTGCAGATCTGGAATTCTTGGGACACAGCCTGGCCCGGGCGGTTCAGGAGAGTGAGCCGCGGCCGCTGATCATCGCCTCCAGCGACATGAATCACTTCGAAACCGACGAGCGCACGAGGATCAAAGACCGCCGCGCTATTGACCGGATCCTGGCTCTGGATCCCCGCGGGCTGTATGACACGGTTCGCCGCGACAGCATCAGTATGTGCGGCTACGCCCCCGCCACGGCGATGCTCACCGCTGCGCTCGATCTGGGAGCGCAGCGCGCCGAACTGGTCCGCTATGGTACGAGCGCAGATGTTACCGGAGACACCAGCCGGGTGGTCGGCTACGCCGGCATAGCCGTCTGGTAGTGATGTGCGGTCCCGCTTCCGCCATTGCTGACGCCGGAAGCTCTGATATCTCCTTGGGACTTTCAGATACGAACGCCGGTCCGCGCTTTCCGGCCCTTGGTCAACGGTTCAACAGCTCCTCGACCCGCTGGCGCCGGTGTTCAAAAATGCGCTCCAGCGAACGCCGTATGAAGAGAGCATGCGCCATACGCCCGAGCAGGCCGAGCGGCAACTCATATTCCACGTTGTCTATCACCAGAGTGCCGCCCTCCGTTTCGCGAAATTCATGCAAATGATGCCAGCTTGCGTACGGGCCGGCCAGCTGCACGTCGGTGAAGCGGCGTTCCGGCTCGAGCGTCTCGATTTGGGTACACCAGTGGAATGGAATGCCGAACAGCCTCAGCTTGTAATCAATTCGCGCACCCGGTTCGATGCGAAGAAGAGCTGGCGGCGTCAGAATGCGAAAGTGCAGGAAATCCGGCGTAATCAGTTCCAGGTTTTTCGCTTCGGTGAAGAACCGGAAGACCTCCCGCAGAGGCCTTCGAACGAGCTGCTCCCGATAGAGTTGGAAGGTATGTCCGGGCACGCTCAGTTGCCGGCCGCACTACGCAGCGCGTCCTCCAGGGCGGGGTATCGGAACTGGTAGCCCGTTTCCAGCGCGATGCGCGGCGTGATGCGCTGGGAGGCCAGCAGCACGGAGGCGAACTCGCCTAAAGCGAGGCGCAGCAGAGGCGCGGGAACAGAGAAAATAGCCGGCCGCTTCAATACCGCCGCAAGCACCCGGGTAAACTCGCGATTCGTGACAGCGCCGGGCGCCACGGCGTTCATAGGCCCGTTTATTTCTGGTTTCCGGGCAGCGTACAAAAGCAGGCCGGCAAGATCGTCGAGATGGATCCACGAGACCCATTGCCGCCCGCTTCCCAGCCGGCCGCCCAACCCAAGTTTAAAGGGAGGCAGCATGCGCGCCAGAGCCCCGCCACCCTTGCCGAGAACCAAGCCGATTCGCGGAGCCACGACCCGCAAGCCCAGACTTCGCGCCCGGGCGGCTTCCGCTTCCCAGGCCTGGCAAACTTGAGCCAAAAAATCGCCTCCCGGCTGCGCGGATTCATCCAGAATTTCGTCACCCCGATCGCCGTAATAACCGACACCCGAGGCGGAAACCAGAGCCGCAGGACGCGGGTGCGCAGCTTCGATGCCGGATACCAAATGGCGAGTGCCGCGGACACGGCTGCTCATGATCCGCTTTTTCTTTTCCGCCGTCCATCGCCCTTCGCCTACGGATTCCCCCGCCAGATGGAAAACTACGTCGACGTCTCGAAAGCAATCCGGGGGCGGCGGACCGGCTTCCGGCTCCCAGGGGAAAGCCTGCACGCCCGCGCCGAGCAGGGATTGCGCCCGACCCGGATCGCGGGTAAGCACAACCGGGCGCTCCAGTTCGGAGAGCAGCCTGCGTCCGATAAACCCGGTAGCTCCGGTGACTAACGCCCGCATCACGGCTCCTGTTCAATGGCGCGCGGCCTTTCCCGCGCGCCTTACTTCCAGAATTCGAGAGCTGCGAAGCTCACCACCGACATTTCATCGATGTTCCACTGCTCATAGCGCAGCACCGCGCCGCGCGCTGCCGGCGCCGCTTGTAGAAAAGTGTAAAGAGGCGAGTAGCCGCACCACCGTAATTCGTCGTGCCCGGGCCTGACCAGCTCAAAAAATGCCTCGCTTTCTCCCGAACAGACCTTTTCTAGCCGCTCCTCGTCGGCGCGCTGGATTTCGACCATACGGCCTTCCTGCGCGCGAGCGGCAAAAGCATCCCCGTAGCGGCGGCCGATGTGCGCCAGGTCGATCCCCAGGATCCAAAAAATGCGGTTGCCGTAAGCTTCCTCGATTTCTCGCAATTCGTTGAAAAAGCGGCGGACAGACTCGTTGGTTTCCGGCGCGCGCCCGGTGAGGAGGCTTTCGATGAACGGCCCGCAAAGAATCGGTAAAATTTTGATCCGGACTCCGAGCTGATGTTGTAAAAAAATACACTGAAACTCGATCGAGTGCTCTATGGAGTGACAATAGTCTTCAAGAGCCACCGCATCCCCGCCGCGGGCAGCCAGGCGGTCTACCAAAGGCAAATCCGGCTCGAGCGTTCCGAGCGGGGTCACGAAAGGCTTTCGCGTCAGCCCGAATCTCTGCGGTTCGCCGTAGTGGGATGTGCCCAGTATGACGAACGTCTTATCCGCCAACTCCGGCCCTAACCCCGCGTAAGCCGCCGCATAACTGCGCCATCCGCCCTCCGGACTGACATGGGGCGCCGCCAAAGCGATCCTCCGGCTGCCCGCGGGAAATCCGTTCTGACTCTGGCCGGCGCCATCCCGCGTGAATTCCGCCAGCCGCTGTTGGAGGCCCGCCGCCTCAGCCGGATAGGCCGAACCGGCATGCGCAGGCATCCGCTGTGAGGCCTCCCAAAAGGCGCGTTGCTTATCCAGCTTCATCCGATCAAACTTTTCCGTGTGCAGAAAACCCTGCTCCGACAACGCGTGCACCATGCTGCGGACAACATCGGAAGGAACCAGTTGACCGGTGCGCCGCGTGAAATACGCCTGAAGATCCAGTTCCGTTTGCTGTCCGTCGAAAAACGCCAGGCCCTCGGCGAGCAGCGGCGGCACGATCACAGCCGCATCGGTGTAGCGGTAGGGATCGCGAATGAACAGTCCGGGCCGGTCTTCGAGCGGAGAAGGCATGAATTCGAGGTCCGTTCTCAACTTGGGCAGAGATTGCATAAAGTTTAGCTCAAAAACACTCCCTTCTGAGAGGGCGGGAACGGCTGCGGCCGCGTTGCATTTCGGCTGCGAATGTCCGCACCTCTGCGCGGAAACATCCGCCTGCTTGGATGCGCGCCAGCCGGCCCCGGATTCGAAAAGGAGGCAACTTCACGGCCGGAAGGCCTCCGGAGAAACAAGCTGTGTGCTCATCCTTCAGCGTCTTGCGGCTGCTGCCAGGATGATTTCCGCCGCCTTGTGTGGTTTTTCCACATTGGCGATCTCGAAGCCGCTTCCCTGACCGGCCGTTTCAATCCGCAGATCCCCGACTCCGAATAGCTTTTGCACCAGAGTAGTCCGAACCGTCACGTCTTGAATGTTGGCCACGGGCAGACTTTTCACCGAAGTGGTGACCAGTCCGGATTCATACCGCAGTTGTCCGCCGTCGAGAAGGCACCGGATGCGCTGTCGCTTCCAATGCAAGCCGAGGGGCCATAACAGCAGGGCTGCTGCGCCCGCCACCGCAGCCAGGCGGAGGGTTTCGTCGGGGCTGACGCCCCACCAGAACAGCGCGGCGATCAACAAAATCAGAGTGATGGCGTAGCGAATCGCGATGAAACGCATCGTCGGGCGGATCTCGAGGTCTGCCATTTGCGGCGGCTCCTGTCGGACTCGTAAGGAATCATACTGCGCCAAGCGGCAAACCCCCAAGCGTTTTTACGGCTGATCGGGCGCCTCGCCCTTTCGGCGCAGCGTCGGCGCTTTAGGACTCTTTTTCGCCTTGTCTCCGGCCTTCTTCTCTTCCGCTTTTTTGCTCTCTTGCTCGGCGGGCGTCATCATCGACTCGCGCTCTTTCTTCTCACCGGCGTCTTCGACGGCCAGGCGATGAGCTCTTTCTTTGAGGTCCTGCTGTGATTCATCCAAACTGTCTTGAGTAGTCTCCAGAGCATCCTTCAAGGCGAAATCGTAGAGATAGCGATCCTTCGGGCGCTGCGCGGCAAATCCCTCGAGGGTGGCGACGAATTCCTTTTCCCGGGCGGCCAGCGTTCCTATGGTTTTGGTCAGATCCGCTTTTCGCAGCAAAGCGTCGTCGATCACTGAATCGATCGCCTCGATGATGTGCGTATAGTCCTCGAGATTGTCGTGAATCAGTTTGGCGCGGCCCGGTTTCTCGACAGCCATCGCCTGTTTCAGCAGCTCAAGCCGGAGCCTCGCGAATTTCAGGTAAAGAGTGAGGCGTTCATTCGGCTCCTGCGCCTCACGAATCTGGCTGATTTCGTCGTCGGTCAGAAAATCGCGGTTCTGGGCGATCAGCGTTGTTCCCAACAACAGAATAAGCCCGCAGGCTCCCGCTAGGCCTTTCATATGCGCCTCACTTTTTCTTCTTCCTGCTCAGGATGGCCGCGACCAGGCGGTCATCGATTTCCGAGATCCGCTGGTAGATCGTATCAAAGTGATCGAGGTCTTCAGGCCGCAGATAAGCCCGGACCGCCTCAATACTACGCAGAATCTTTCGGATGTGCAGTTCCGCCTCTTTAAAGTGCCGCGGGCTTCGCGCCGGATCAATGCCCGTTTCCTTCAGGGACCTGTCGGCCAGTTCCACATCCTCCCGGACGTGATTCAGTTCGGCGTTACAGGAATCGTAATCGCCGTCCTTGCAAGCCTGGCCGGCTTGATTTGTGTCGCGGTCGCCCCTCTGAAGCGCGAGCCGAGCTCGCTTGACCAGGTTCGGCTCGGCGGCAATCGCCTGGAGATTCTCTGGAGGATTTCCCTGGGCTAACGCCAGCATCAGCATCAAGCTGGGAACCATCATGCCGCCGCACCTATCGACGCTTGTTCAGCATATTGGTGATGATTCGCACGCGCTGCCGCGCCTTGAACTCATCGTCGGGATCTTTGCCCCCGGAAGCCGCGAGAAACTTCTGGTAGCTCTCAAGAGCAGCCGGGTACTGGTGAAATCTATCCAGGATAATGGCGCGCAAAAACTCGTTTCCGGGCGGCTCAGAGCCAAGCTGGCGCGCTCTTTCCAGCGCCTGCAAAGCCCCGTCGTAGTTCTCAACCTTGTATAGCGTGAAGCCCAGTCCGTTCCAGGCGTCAACGTTACTAGGCTGTTTCTGGGCGACGGCGGCAAATTCCTTCGACGCGCCGCCGTAATCCATCGTCTCGAGCAGGGCCATGGCCAGCCGCAAGTGCAGATCGAGGTCGTCCGGTTCGGCGATCACCGCAGCCCGGAGCAGCGGCACGGCTTTGGCGGGCTGCCGGCTCATCGTGTAGGCCTGCGCCAGCGCCGTCTGGTTGGCGGCCGTCGGATTCTGCCGCACCGCCGCCTCCAGATGCTCGATCGCCTCGGGATAACGCTTCGACTGAAGCAGCAGCACGCCGGCGCGCTCTTGCACGGCCACCGCCTCGGGCTTGGTTTTCAGATACTCCAGGTAAAGGCCGAGCGCCTCATCGGGCTGTTTCCGGCCTTCCAGCAGGTCGCCGAGCTCCAGAAGAGCGTCATTGAATTGCCGGTCCATCTGGGCGGCCCGCAAATACTGCTCCCGAGCCGAATCGATTTGCCCTTGTCGGGCGAAACTGCGCGCCAAGCCGAGCACCGCGGCCGCGGACTTGGGGTCAATTGCCAGCGCCCTCTGGTAGGCTGCCGCCGCGCGGCCGCTCAAGCCCGCCTTGAGCAGCGCTTCTCCGAGATAGAATTGGGCGCGAAAATCCTGAAGGCGTTTTTCAGCCGCTAGTTCCAAATGCGGAACTGCTGCGGAAGCTTTCTCCTGCCGGAGCAGCAAAATCCCGAGATTGAGGCGCGCGGGCGCGAGGTCCGGCTGCTGCTCGACGACTTTTGTGTATTGGGCGATGGCTTCCGTCTCTCTATGTAACTGTGTGTAGGCGAAAGCCAGGTTGAAGCGGGCACGGTAGTCCTTCGGATCGGCTGCGACTGCCTTTTCCAGCAGTTCCGCCGCCTCGGCGTATTTACCGGCCTCCAGCGCCGCCGCGGCCGCGTCCAGAGCCTGCGGAGGCGCCGCCGCACGGCCTGAAGAGGCCGCCTGGATTGCCAGAATCACCAGGAGCGGCCATAACATAGCTTTATTGTATCGCGGAGATTTCGGCTGGAGAGAGATGCAGCGCTTCCCGCAAGAACCGCCCCGTGTACGACTGGGCGCAGGCCGCCACACGCTCCGGCGGGCCTTCTACGACGATGCGCCCGCCCCGCTCGCCGCCCTCCGGGCCCAAATCGATTACCCAGTCGGCCGTCTTGATCACTTCCAGATTGTGCTCGATTACCAGCACGCTGCCCCCGCTTTCAATGAGGCGGCGAAACGCCCCGAGCAGCTTCGCGATGTCGTCAAAGTGCAAACCGGTCGTGGGCTCGTCGAAGATGTAAAGCGTGCGGTCGCAGCGCGCCCGCGCCAGATGTGCGGCGAGCTTCACTCTCTGCGCTTCGCCTCCGGAGAGCGTGGTGGCGGATTGTCCCAGCCGGAGATAGCCCAGCCCGATGTCGGCCAGCAGCTTGAGCTTCGACGTAATCCGGGGATAGGCGGCGAAGAACGCCAGCGCCTCCCGAACCGTCATCTGCAAGACGTCATAAATATTGCGGCCTTGGAAATGGATATCGAGAATGCTGCTTTTATACCGCTTGCCTTTGCAGTCCTCGCAAACCAGCTCGACGTCCGCCAGGAATTGCATTTCCACGGTCACCGTTCCGTCGCCCTGGCACGTTTCGCAGCGCCCGCCGGCGATATTGAAAGAAAAGTGGCCGGCGGAATACCCGCGCTTGCGGGCGTCGGGCGTAGATGCGAATAATTCCCGGATCAGATCGAACCCCTTGATGTACGTGATCGGATTTGATCGCGGCGTGCGGCCGATCGGCGATTGGTCCACCAGAACCACTTCCTCGATCAGCTCGGCGCCCTCGATGCGGCGGCACTGGAGCCTCGGGTAGTCCCCGCCGGCGTCCTCCAGGAAATCCAATCCTTCATCCCTCATATCCGGTTGCGGCCCGAGCGGGCCATGAACCGCCATCAGCCCCTGGTACACCACGTCATGCAGGAGCGTAGACTTGCCGGATCCGGAAACTCCTGTCACCACGACCAGCGCGTGGAGCGGGATGGCGACATCGATGCTCTTCAGATTGTGAGCGTAGGCGCCGAGGAAGCGAAGCTGCTGCTTCCGGTCAATCCGCCGGCGGACGCCCGGCACGGGAATGCTCATCTCCCCCGTCAGGTAGCGGCCGGTCAGAGATCCCCCGCCATTCGCTACCAGCTTGGCATAGGGGCCGGCAAAAACCGCTTGACCGCCGTTTTCGCCGGCTCCCGGCCCGAGATCAACGATGAAATCGGCCGAGCGCATTACATCCCGGTCGTGCTCCACGACAATGATTGTGTTGCCGAGATCACGTAGTTCGCGCAGGATTCCTATCAGGCGCTGGGTATCACGGCTGTGCAACCCGATGGAAGGCTCATCGAGCACATAACACGCACCCACGAGGCGCGATCCGAGCGAAGTGGCGAGTTGAATCCGCTGGGCCTCGCCGCCCGAAAGCGTGGAGGCGAGCCGGTCCAGCGTCAGATACTCCAGCCCGACATCGTTCAAGAACGCAAGCCGCTGCCGGATTTCGTGCAGCACCTTGTCGGCCAGCGCCATTTCTTGCGGACTCAACTCGAGCCCGTCGAAGAACGGTTTCGCTTGCTCTATGCTCATATGCACGACTTCGGCGATGTTTTTCCCGCCCAGGCGCACCTGAAGCGCTTCTTTTCGCAGCCGCGCGCCCTTGCACTCGGGACACGGCCCGTAGCCCCGGTAGCGGCTCAGGAAAACGCGCACGTGCATTTTGTATTTCTTTTGCTCGAGACGCGCAAAGAAGCGCCGCACCGCCTCCAACACGATCTCTTGCTCCCGCCTGCTCAATTCCCGGTAAGGAACGTCGAGCCGGAGCTTTTTGCTGGCCGCGCTGCGTCGCAGATCCAAAAAGAAGCGGTAATACGAAGGCTTGGTCCACGGCTCGACCGCGCCTTCCGCCAGCGTGAGCGTCGGATCCGGTATGACGCGCTCCATGTCGTAATCCATGACATTGCCGAAACCCTGGCAGCGCGGGCAGGCTCCGAATGGGCTGTTGAAGCTGAACAGGCGCGGCTCGGGTTCTTGGTATTCAAGGCGGCAGCGCTTGCACTCGAATCTTTCGGTGAACCGGAGCTGGCGGGAGGGGTCTTCGGCCGACTCGAAGATCGCCTCACCC
>DASREK010000149.1:0-11003 GCA_035652135.1 Bryobacterales bacterium
TGCCTCTGCTGATCTTCGAGCCGCCGCTCGGCGAACCAATCAATGGTCCTCCGCAAGGCTTCATCCAAATCGACGCGCGGGCGGTAGCCGGTGAGCGCCACGACCTTCGCGATATCGGGCTCCCGCCGGCCCATATCTTCAAAGCCGCTTTCGTAGGCCTCATCGTAGGGCACGAAGCGGAGCTTCGAAGACGAACCGGTCAGGGCGATCACGCGCCGGGCGAGGTCTTTGATGGCGACCTCGTTCGGATTCCCAAGGTTAAAGATCTCGCCCACGGCGCGATCGTCTTGGGCCAGCAGAATCAGCCATGTGACCACGTCCTCGACGTAAGTAAAGCTTCGCGTCTGCTCGCCGCTGCCGTAGACGGTCACGTCCCTGCCTTCCAGAGCCTGGCCAATGAAGCGCGGAACCACCATCCCGTACTGGCCGCTCTGCCGGGGGCCGATCGTATTGAACAGGCGTGCGACTACGGCCGGAGTCTTTTTCTCCCGCCAGTAGGCGATGGCTAGAAACTCGTCGATTGCCTTGCTGCAAGCGTAGCTCCAGCGGGACTTCGACGTGGGCCCCAGTACCAGGTCGCCATCCTCGCGGAACGGCAGGCTCGCGCTTTTGCCGTATACTTCCGAGGTGGATGCGATCACGGCCTTGCGGCGTTTTTTGGCCACGGCGTTCAAAACAATCTCCGTCCCGTGGACGTTATTGACGATCGTTTCCACCGGGCTGTCGATGATCTTCTGTACGCCCACCGTGGCGGCAAGGTGGAAAACCACGTCGGCTGCATCCACCAGTTCGGCGACCACCCGTTCGTTACCGATTTCGTCCATGACAAACTCGAAATCCGGATGCGAACGCAGATGGGCCAGATTGGCGATGCTGCCGGTCGAGAGATTATCGAGGACCGAGACCCGCTGCCCCAAAGCAAGCAGCCGCTCGGCCAAATGAGACCCGATGAAGCCTGCGCCTCCGGTGATTAGAAACTTTGGCATGCTGCGATGTCATCCCCGCTTTCTACAAAGAAACAGAAGCAGCCTAAACTGTGGAACGCCGAGAGCCGTTTCTGGCGCCCTTCCTTCCGGATCACGAGCGGGCGGGAGAGGGCCTGCGCCCTCAGGTAGCCTCCCCTTGGCGCATCGCCGCTTTCTCCGTTTCCGCGCGATGCTCCGCCTCCGTTTCCCAAGGCACGCTTCCAAATTTGCGCTGGGCCGCCTCCCGGATAAAGCGGGAGTAGAGCGCCAGGTGCGGTTCGGGGGACCAAAAGCGGCAAAATGCATCATAGCCTTTTTCGCCCAGTTCCCGCCGCAACTCCGGCTGTCCAGCCAGGGATCTCATGCCTCCTCGCAGTTCCTCCAGGGTTCGATAAACGAAGCCGCCGCCGCTGTCGTGAACTACTTCCGGCAGCGCCCCGAGATCATGGACGATCACCGGCGTTTTTCTTGCAAAGGCTTCGATGATGATGATGCCGAAGGTCTCATACGTGATCGACGGCACGATCACGCCTAGCGCATGCCGGTAGTAAGGCCCGATGAGGTCTTGCGAGGTCCATCCTAGGAATTTCACGCGTTTCATCCCGCGCGCTTGCTTGCGCAACTCCCGCTCGTACGTGCCTGAGCCGGAAACCAGCAAGTCATAGTCGCCTTCGCCGCGAAATTCCGGGAGCACGTTCTGTAAACCTTTGATTTTCTCCAGGCGGCCGACAAAGAGAAAATAGGGGCGCGGATGAGGCGCCGGCGCCGTGGAAATGCCCTCCTCATCGGCCGGATCCAGGAAATAGGGCAGCACTTCGATCGGGAAGGGAAAGCCTCGGCGGTGATGCATGTCCCGCGTAAAGCGGCTGGGGGAGAGGAATTGATCCACTCGGCTCGCTGCTCGGTCTCGCAAGCCGGTATAGCGCCAGAACTGGGGGGGGCGGCCGGAAACCAACGTGCAAGAAAGGCAGTCGGGCTTCTCGCAGGCGCGGCGGTTGTATTTCCACAGAACATTCATCGGGCAGACAAGCCAGTGTTCATGCATCGTATAGAGCTTGACCCAGTCCTGATAGCTCGGTTCCATTTCCAATACCGCCGGGCCGAGCAGAGAAATGTTATGGAAATGGATGACGTGAAAGCGGCGCGACTCGAGAATGTCGCGGATCTTGCCCGCCTTGAGCAGCGGACGGCCGGTCTGGTGCGATAGCAGCGGGGAAAGCATCCCGAGCCCGCTCTCCAGCTTGTGCACCGTGATGCCCGGCCGGGCGGCGAAAGTGTGCAGATCGGGCTCGGGGCGGAACATGCGAAAGGAATCAGCGCAGTGAATCACATCAACGGTGTGGCCGGCGCGGGCGAGCTCGTTGCAGAGGCGGTAGAGATAAATCGCGTCGCCGCCGAAGCTGTACGGCGGGTAGAAGGTTGTGACCATGCAAAAGCTAAGCGGCTCGGGCATGACGTCGGGCGACTTGATCGAAGATTGCTAGCAGTTCGCGGGCGGCCTTTTCCCAGGATAGCGAAGCCGCAGCGCGCAGGCCATGCTCGCGCATGCGGCGGCGTAGATCCGCATCGGCCAAAACGCGGCCAAGCGCATGCCGGAGAGCGTCGCCGTCGAAGGGATCAATGCAGAGCGCGCCTTCTCCCAGCAGTTCCGGCAGCGGGCTCGCCGATGTGGCCACTACCGGGAGGCCGCAGGCCGCCGCTTCGATCGCCGGCAGGCCAAATCCTTCCTGAAAGGATGGCAGCACCAGGGCGGTCGCGAGGTTCAGCAGATGGGCCAGGTCTTCGTCAGGAATGTACCCGGTGAAAATCACGTGGCCCGCCAAGGGCGGCGCAGAGGCCCGCGCTCGGATCTGCTCGTAGCAGGAGTAAAACGAATCGCCCTGGTGATCGCCGGCCAGCACCAGCCGCAAATCGCTCCATCTTTCCAGCAGGACCGTGAACGCGTCCAGGAGCCCGGCCAGATTTTTGTGCGGGCTGAAGCCTCCCACAAACACCAGCATGCGGTCGCCGGGACGCAGGCCCGCCTCGCGCAGCCGTTCGCTGAGCACGGGATTTTCGATGACGCGGAAGGCGCGATCGCCCGCTTCGCCGATCACCTTTACCCGCTCCGGCGCCTCCCCGAAGAATTCCAGGATCTCTCGCCGGGAAAACTCCGAGACGGTAAGGATCAAGTCCGCTTGGCGGCGCGCGAGGAAGGATTTCAGTTTCCAGTTCCAGCGATTCGCCGGAGCGGGAAACACGTACTCCGGAAATTTCTCGGGAATGACGTCATGTATTACTACGATCTTGTAAGCCCGGCTCACTACCGGCGAGTAGCTATATACGGTCGGAAACAGCAGGCAGTCGAGATCGGCCCGCCCCAGCGCGCGGCTCATGGCCCACAGGTCTCGCAGTCGCCGCCGGCCGTTGCTCCGGGCCGCCTCGATAGCGGGCGCCGACGCGGAGACGCAAACGATTTCGCCGCCGGGTGGAAGGTTCGCCGGGGGTTGCGGGGAATCAGTGAAGAAGACGTACTGGTTGCTGCGATCCAGTTCTACCGCCGCTGCCAGCAGCGCCCGGGCGTGCCTGCCGTAGCCGCGCCGGTTATCCCAGACCGCCGCATCCACTCCAATCCGCACTGTTCCAATATATCGTTTGGGGGCTGCGCTTCCAAGCTGGCCGCATGCCGAAAACAACAGCGCCGCGGCGGCAGACTCCGGTCAGGCCCGAAGCTGGGCCCGAGCCCCCTTCCCGAAGCCCGATCGCACCGGAAGGCTGCTCTGGCGCCGGGCATTGTTCTTTTCTGCAAGGGGGGCGCCTCGGCCGGGCGCCGGCAGCGGCTACGAGCGCTGAAGTCCCGCGGATTGCAGGAGAAAGCCGGCCATGGGCCGCTGGTCGGAAATAGGCCGAAAAGGGCGGGAAAGGGGCCACTTGACAGACCGGCTCGCCGGGAATAGAGTAAGGCCAGGTATAGTCCCCTACCCGGCCAGCGCGCCGTAAAAAACCGGCATCGTTGAAAGGAGGCACACAGCGATGTTCGAAATCGTCGAGAAACACAAGCCATCCAAAGAGGAGAAGAAAGTAATGGTGCTCGAGTGGCTAGCTGCACTGGCCATTTGCGGCATCATTGGCGTTTTGTTGTGGGTGGTGTTCGCCCATGGAGGAGGATGAGCTCGAGGCTTGTGATCGGAGCGCAGGGAACTTTGCGCGGACGAAGGCAAGCGCATCTTGACGGCTGGTGATACGGTTGTCCAACTGTGCCTCTTCCACGGCCTCAAGGATACGCCGGAACAGCGGTCCGGGCTGATACCCCTCCGCGATGAGATCGTCGCCGGTGATAAGTTTCGCCGGGCGAATGGCTTCAGGGGGTAGTGTTTTCCACGCCCGGAGAACAAATTCGTAATTCCGCAGATTTTTGTGGCTGGCCAGGCAATCCAGCCGGTGGAGTTCGAGGTGTTCCTCAAATGCCTCCAGCCGCATGAAACGCTTGAGGGTGCTCTCTCGCATACGGGGCGCGTCTTTGAATCGCAGGTGATGGCGCACCAGGGCCACGATCTGATCGGTTTGCCGGCGCGGAAACCGCAGCCGCAAACAGATCTCCTCCGCCATGGCCGCGCCAATTTCCACGTGGCCGTCAAAGCGAATCCTTTCCGCCACCCGAAATGTCGGTGGTTTCCCCACGTCGTGTAGCAAGACTCCCATCGCCAGGGTCACTGTCGGCCGTTCCATCATCTCGAGCATGAGCAGTGTATGGGTCCAGACATCTCCCTCGGGATGGAATTCCGGCGGTTGGGCCACGCCCTTCATGGCGCTTACCTCGGGCAAAAGGTGGGGAAGCAAGCCGGCCTCCTCTAGGAGCTCGACGCCGCGGCGCGCGCCGCCTTCGGTGAGGATTCGCACCAACTCGTCGCGCACGCGCTCAATGGCCACCTGCCGGATAGCTGCACTCTGGCTTTGGATGGCGGCCATCGTGCCGGCTTCCACACGGAATCCCAGCCGTGCGGCAAAGCGCAAGGCCCGGATCATGCGAAGCCGGTCCTCTGCAAAGCGCTCCGATGGGTTTCCGATGGCGCGCACGAGCTTGGCGTCCAGATCGGCGCGGCCGCCGACGAAATCCAGAATCTCTCCGCTCAGCGGATCGAGAAGCAGGCCGTTAATCGTGAAGTCCCGCCGGAGCACATCCTGCTCGGCGCTGGCGGTAAACGTGACGCCGCTCGGACGCCGGCCGTCGAGGTACGGGTGATCGGACCGAAAGGTTGCAATTTCGACTTGAATGGAATCGCGCCGGACCAACATCACGCCGAATTGGGCTCCAACGGCGATGGCGTCCGGAAACAGTTCCTGGATTCGCGCCGGCGGTGCGTCGGTGGCCACATCATAGTCCTTCGGCTCGCAGCCCAGCAGCATATCGCGCACGCAGCCTCCGGCCAGGTAAGCAGCGTGGCCGCTTGCCCGGAGCCGCTCCACGATGCTGTGCGCCAGCTCTCGGGCGGTCATGTGCGCCGGTCTTTCGCCGGCCCCGGACGATTTTTGCCGGGCAGGCCGGCGGGGTTCTCGTGGACCCGCTCCCGCCAGCGGCGCCGGAGACCGCCGGCCAGCTCGATGCTGCGCTCGCCGTAGCGGTCACGAAGAGAATCAGCGGCTTGGAGCGCCCGCCTCCATTTCTCCCGCCGCTCGCTCTCTAGCAGGGACATCTGGCCCGGCTGCCCGCTGAGGCCCGACACTTGCACGCCCAATAGACGGATTGGCGGGGGCGCGGTGCGGCGGGAATCCGATCCCGGCAGGTTTTGGCCCCAGTTCTCCCGCAAAAGTTCCTGTGCGGCTTGAAAGATCACCGTGTCGAGTTGCGTGGCCTCGTCGAGGGTGCGAGCGCGGGTGATCGTCGAAAAGTCGCTGTGTCGCAGCTTCAGCGTGATCGTGCGCCCATAAAGGCCATACTCCCGCAGACGCCGGCCGGCCATTTGCGAGAGCCTGGCGAGCGTGGCCTCCAGCAGTTCTGGATCTTCCGTATCTCGTCCGAATGTAGTTTCGTGGCTGACCGATTTGGGAGCTTCGTGAGCGCCGACCGGGCGTGCGAACCAGGCTCCGGCGTCCTCCCCTCGCGCTTTGCCGGCGAGCGCCGTCCCTGTGATTCCCCATTCGTGATCGAGAACGCCGATTTGCGCCGCCGCCAGGTCTCCGATCGTGCGAATTCCCTCGAAGCGCAGACGCCGCTCCATGACCCGCCCCACTCCCGGAATGCGGCAGACGTCGAGCGGCGCAAGGAAATCGCGTTCCGCCCCCGGCACGACCCACAACACTCCACACGGCTTGGCCAGGTCGGAGGCGATTTTTGCGATCAGGCGGCTGGTCCCGATGCCAATGGAACAGGGCAGGTGCGTTTCTCGCTCGACCGCCTCGTGCAGCAGATGGGCGGCCCGCAGGGGCGGCCCGAAGAGCCGCTCGCAGCCGGTCAAATCCATGTATGCCTCATCGATGGACGCCATTTCCACCTGGGGCGAGAAGCGGCCGAAGATTTCATAGACTTGCTTGGAGTGTTCGCGATAGCGGTCCGGGTGCCCCTCAATAAAGAGCGCCTGCGGGCACAATCGATACGCCGTCCGCAGCGGCATCGCCGAATGAACACCGAATTTGCGGGCCTCATACGAGGCCGCGGCGACTACGCCCCGTTCGTGCGGCCGCCCGCCCACCACTACGGGCCTCCCCTTGAGCCGGCGGTCATAGAGCTGCTCGACGGAGACGAAGAAGGCGTCCATGTCGATGTGAAAAATGGTCCGCATGGGAGCTGCCGCCCGCAACCCGACTCTAAGAATAGCTCGTTTCGTTCCGCAAAATCGGCCGCCTGGCCGGAACAGACCCGGCGGCTCTCAGGGTGGATCGCTTCAGCCGAGCGCTCGATTGCGGCCGGGCTTTGCCGGCCCCGCACTAAACTATACTGGGCAAATGCGGCGACTCTTTCTCGGGGCGATCCTGGCAGGCGCGATCGCGATTGCGGCCGGAGCGGGATGGTGGCTTTGGCGGCAAAAACAAAATGAAAGATTTTTGTTCCGCCGTCTGCCCGGCGAAAATTCGCTCCTGCTTTACCTGGACATGAACAAACTGCGGCGTTCGGAGGCGCTGCTGCCGCTGGTTCGCTCCCAGGTGGATCCGGATCCCGACTACGCCGCGTTCGTCAGGCAGACAGGCTTCGATTATCAGCGCGATCTCGATGAAGCCGCCGTGTGCTATCTCGCCGACCGCGTTTATGTGCTCGCCCGCGGGCGGTTCGACGAGCCCCGGCTCAGCGAGTACGCGGCGGCTCAGGGGGGGAGCTGCGCCGGCGGCGGGGTCTCCGGAAAGACGCGAGTCTGCTGGATGCCTGCCAGCCGGCCGGACCGGAAAATTTCCTTTTTTATCCTCTCACCGGGAGTGTTAGCGCTGGCCACCGCCCCCGAGCCCGATGCTGTGTTGCAACTCGAGGTCCTGCCCGTCCCCAGCGCAGAGCCATTAGCCCAGGCGGCGGCCGCCCGGTCCAAAGGAATGGCCTTGCTCTGGGCCACGGCGGCGCCGCCGGCCCTGGATCGGCTCCTCAGCGAAACCGGGGGCGGCGTCTCTCCCAACCTGCTGTTGCTTTCGAGGGCGCTGGCCGCGGCTCAGCGAGCCTATCTCCTGCTTATGGACCGCTCGCCAAACCTGGAGCTGTCGCTCCAGGCCGTCTGCGCCTCCGAAGCGCAAGCTGGGGAGCTGCGCCGCCTGCTGCAAGGCCTGAACGATCTGATCGGCGGACTGCTGCGGGGCCCGGCCTCGAAAGGCCCTCCCAGCGACTGGGGAAGACTGCTCGCCTCAGCGGTCATCGCGCAGAACCAGAACACGGTGACCGCCACCTGGACGCTGGACCAGTCCATCTTGCGCAACTTCGGACCGGCGCAAGGCGCACGGTAGCGCCCTGTGGAGATTCGACCGGAGTCGATCCTACGCAGCGATCGGTCGATTGCCGCAGCTCCGGCTTTCTTTATAGAACCGGTCCCAGGCGGGGCTGGAGGTGAGCGAAATCCCGGAAGGGAGCCTTCAAATACGGAATCGGGTTGAGCGGCGTGTGATTCCGGCGCACTTCGTAGTGGAGGTGCGCCGATGTGGTCCGGCCCGAGCGCCCGACTCGCCCGATCACTTCCCCGCGGCGAACGACCTGGTAGGGGCGCACGAAGCACTCCGATAAGTGAGCGTAATAGGTATTGATGTTGGTCTTGCCGTGCTGCAAGATGATCAGCCGGCCGTAGCCGTTGGCGAATCCAGCGGAAGCCACAACGCCGTCTGCTGCGGCCACGACGGGCGAGCCGTAGGGACTGCTAATATCCACCCCGGCGTGAAACGCGCCTTCCCCCTGGAATGGATCGATACGGGACCCGAACGCCCCGGTCAGGGCGCCTTGCACGGGCCAGATCGAGGGCACGGTGTTCTCGAGCCAATGCCACGGCATGCTTTCCCCGATTCCATTGGAAGTCAGCGGAACGTTCTCCAGAAAGTTGAATTGCTCGAGAGACGCCTGGTAGCTGGGAACCAGCGCCGCTTCCTGCGCTATGTCGTCGGGACCGAGCAGCTTCCGCTTCAGACCATAGGCGACTGAAATCTCGCTCGCCAGGGTCTCCAGGGAGGCCAGTTGCGTATTGGTTTGCGCGACTACCTGCTGGAGGTTGTCGTAGCGCCTCATCAAGGCTTCCTTCTCGCTGCGGAGGTTGTTATAGTTAGACACTTTAAACAGCATCCGCGCGTAGCTCGAAACAAAACCGAAACACGTAATGCTTCCGAGCACCGCGAAGGCCATGATTACGTACAGGAAGTACTGCGGCACCTGAATACGGTGCAGCCGGCCATGAACGGAATGAGCCAATACGACAATGAAATAGTTTTTCCTCATCCAAACCTCGCTCAGAAGGTGGTCACCCGGCTTTTGCGGGAAGCAAGGGCCCGACTTCCAAGACGGAGTGAACTGTAATAATTAAGACTTCTTAACAAAAAGTTGGACTGTAACAAGCCGTACATGGTTCTGTCAAGTCCAAAAAGGTCTTAAATCAATACAATCCATTGAAAAAAAACGAGTTAAGTATTATCCAGAGCATTCGGCGCAGGGCCGCCAAAGCGGCACCCCAAGCCGCCCGCATCCGTCTCGGCATCGGAGATGACGCAGCGGTGCTGGAGGCTCTCCCGCGAGGGGAAGAACTACTGGTGACCACCGATTTGCTGATCGAAGGTTCCCACTTCCGTCGCGAGCGCCATCCCGCCCGCGCTCTGGGCCACAAGGCCCTCGCCCGGGGTTTGAGCGACATCGCCGCCATGGGCGGGCAGCCGCTGTACGCTCTGCTTTCGGTCTGCCTGCCCCCCTGGGCCGACGAAAAATGGAGAAAACAGTTTTTTGCAGGATTGTTTCATCTCGCCCGGAGCGCTGGCGTCGCCTTGGTGGGTGGGGATTTGTCCGCGGGAGGGCGCTTTGCCGCCGACATTGTAGTTTTGGGATCGGCGGCTCGCGGCCAGGTTCTGCAACGGTCCAGGGCGGCGCCGGGCGAATTGATTTACGTCTCCGGCAGCCTGGGAGGCTCGGCTTTAGGGCTTGCACGGCTCCGGCGGGGGCAGTGCAGCCGGGCTGATCCGGCCGTGCGGCGCCATTTGTATCCCATCCCTCGCCTGGCTCTGGGACGATTCCTGGCGGAAAAACTGCACGTTCAAGCGGCTATGGATCTGAGCGACGGTCTCTCGCTCGATCTGTTCCGGATGGCGGCCGAAAGCCGGGTAGGCGCAGAGATCTGGGCCGAGGCTCTTCCGGTATTTCCCGGCGCGAATCGGGGGCAAGCACTGCATGGGGGAGAAGATTACGAGCTCCTGTTCACATTAGGTTCCGGCCGGCAGGTCCCGCGAAGCTTCGAGGGCGTCCCGCTGACCGCGATCGGGGTGGTGACGCGGAGCCGGCGGCTCAGCCTGATCGGCCCGGGCGGCCGCCGCACCCGGCTGCCGGTCGGCGGCTTCCAACACAAGCTGGCTTGAACCCGTCCCCCGTTGCCTGAACTGTCTTTGGGAATGTACAGGCGCCGATTCGGCCGGCTTCCGTGGGAAAAAGCGGCATGCGATTGCCCTTTACCAGCGAGGCGCGCGTGAGGCGGCTTGCCTCGGATTTTTCGGAGCTATAATGCCCCTATGTTCAACGCCGACCTGAATCGCAGAGATCTGTTTCGCGCTGCTGCCACGGGCGCGGTAGCCCTGACGGCGGCTTCCTACTCCCGCATCCTGGGCGCCAACGACCGCATCAACCTGGGGGTCATCGGCTGCGGCGCCCGCGGGCTCTCCGACATGCGGGACTTCCAGAAAAATCCCTCCGTGGCGGTCACCGCCGTCTGTGACATTTACGGCGCACAGACCGATCAAGCTTTGCAGCGCGCTCCCGGCGCGCAGGGCTTCAGCGACCACCGCAAGCTGCTCGAGCTGAAGAATGTCGATGCCGTTTTGATCGCCACACCCGATCACTGGCACGCCGGCACGACGATCGACGCCTTGAACGCCGGCAAGGATGTCTACGTGGAAAAGCCGCTCACCCTAACGATCGACGAAGGACCTAAAATCGTCAAGGCCGCGCGTGTGAACAACCGCATTTGCCAGGTGGGCATGCAGCAGCGCTCGGGCAGGCATTACCTTCGCGCCAAGCAGGAGTACTTTGCTACGAACAAGCTCGGCAAGATCACCCTGGCGCGCACCTGGTGGCACGGGAACACGTATCACCTGCGCAAGGCGCCGGAATCGCTCCAGCACAAACCGGACAATCTGGACTGGGCCAGATTTTTGGGCCCGGTCAAATGGCGGGACTGGGATCCGCAGCAATATTACAACTTCCGCGCCTATCTGGATTTCGGGGGCGGGCAGGTGACGGACCTGTTCACCCACTGGATCGATGTGGTCCACATGTTTATGGACCAGGAGATTCCCATCTCGGCGACCGCCGCCGGCGGCATCTATTACTACAAAGACGGCCGCACCGCGCCCGATACGATCAATGTGCTGCTGGAGTATCCGGGCGAGTGGACCGCGACGTTCGAA
>DASREK010000150.1:0-2188 GCA_035652135.1 Bryobacterales bacterium
CGCTTGCGGGGTCCTAATCCGCATGGTTCAGCATTGGCGATCATAATATACAGCCGGCGGGGAGTCTGTTCCCTAGTGCACACAAGCATGTGGCGTGGAAATCCGGTTGATGGGCGGCGCCTCGAAATGGAGGCGAGATGGCGCTGCGGCACAGTCGGGACGCGCGCGCCCATGGAGGCCCGCTTGGGACAATGAAGCTGTCGGATGAGAGCGGTTAGGAACTTCCGCCCGATTGCCGGTTTTCCCGCACGGCGAGGTTCCCCCCGAAGATCGCCAGGAGACGGCAACGCCCCAGCTCTTCGTTCCAGCGAGCTGGGGCGTTGTTTTGCGGCGCTCCGCAGGGATATGGAACAGGCCCGCCAACCGAAGCGGCGTTACTCCGCGGCCGGAGGCGCCGCGTTCAGCAGGTTGGAAACAGCGGTTACCAGCTGCGCTGCTGCGAACGGCTTTGTGAGCATGACGCTGTTGGGGACGCCCTTTGATGCCCACTCATCGGCGTGCGCGCCGCTCATGTAGATGACGGGGAAACCGGGATCGCGCTCCCTGATCTGCGAGGCGACCTCCCAGCCACTCAATCGGCCCTTCAAGCCAATGTCGGTAATGAGCGCCTTGTAGTTTTTGAGGTGCCCGCCAAACGCGGTCAGGGCTTCCTCGCCGGAGGAAAGAATGTCGAAAGCAAAGCCACCTTCGGTCAGCGCGTCCTCGATAAGGTCTTGAATGGAATGCTCGTCCTCGATGACGAGCAGCACCGGCAGATCGTTCACGTTACCCACCCATCCGCATCGTTGCGGGCACCATGCCGGCACGAACGATAAGTGCAGAAGTGGACTTTGGTTCCTTGGGCGAATGCCTACGCCGCGGTCTCCAGCTCTTTGGCCCTGTCGCGCAGCCGGGCGGCTTGTCCGGCCAGCCAGTGCCACTCGGCGGCAATGTCGAATAATTCGGCCCTGGCTGCACTCGCAGCGACCTGCTTGGCCCGCCGCTCGGGGTCGTCGGCGGTAGTGCGGAGTAGTTTGACGGCGATGAAACACGTTGAGATGAAGATCCGAGCGAGATGGACTCATTCAAGGTATGTTTGAATGAAAGCGGCCGCCCAGCCGGGGCGGCCTCTGGAGCGCGATGATATTTCGCAATATTCAAAGACGACGCGCGCGCCGCGTCTTCGGCGGGCTTCTTTCCGAGGAAGGGCTGGACAAGGTGATGTCCGAGCTTTCCGCGTGGGACTGCTTCATCCAGAGCCTTCCGCGATGGGCATTGCCGATCTTTCGGCGCCGCCCCACCAACGAAGAGTTGGCCGCGTCGCTTGCCATGTTCGATAAGGCCGCCCAAAGCGAGCGCGGAGATTGATCGGATCAGGACACTCCCGAATTCAGCCTGGAATACCGGAGTCAAATACGGACGGCATCCGCCATCGAAATGCGAGAGACCGCCAATCGGGGCGGCCTAGAGGGGATAAAATGACAGACGCACCTTTCAAGGTAGGCGACCGAGTCAAGAAGCGCTCAGGTTACGAATATCCGGGCCTCATCGTGTCGGTCTTTACAAACCGAGCCGGGGCCGTTCGGTATGTCGTGGAGGCAGACCATCCTGCCTTCGCCGGCATGTTGCACATCTTCAATGGCGATCAGCTTGAACATCGCTAAGCCAAACGAGGCCACTGCCAAAATCAAACTGGGCCGCCAGGGGGTAAATAGGCCAGCGCCCACAATTCTGGTGCTGTCCCAATTAGGGCACCCCGCGACGGCAGGTCAGGACACTGCCGCTTACGCGGCGGTCTCCAGCTCTTTGACCCTGTCATTTAGACGGGCGGCTTCTCCGGCCAGCCAATGCCATTCGGCGGCGATGTCAAATAGTTCGGCTTTGATCGCACCGGCAGTCACCTGCTTGGCGTGTTGCTCGCAGGCGTCGGCGGTGGTGCGAAGTACTTTTATCGCGTTGACCATGGTGCAATCCCCAAAATGAAATCTGCACACAGTTAGCGTGTGCAGTAGGCAGCAAACAACTCCGGGGAATTGCGGGAGCGGATAACGAGGTAAAGGGTTCGTAAACGCAGGACACCCGCAGAGGGAAAGATCGGGCTAGAGGGACTTCAATCAAAATATGTCTGAAATGAGAGAGGCCGCCAACTGAGGCGGCCTCAATGCCAATAGTTAGTGGAGAACAGATAGGCGAAGGCGATTGCTAGCAG
>DASREK010000151.1:0-12181 GCA_035652135.1 Bryobacterales bacterium
CGAAGCCTGCCCATGACTTCCGGGCGCAACGCCGACGGAGTCCGCATCAAGCTGTGCCATGCGACGCCTTCGGACCCGCTGTTTGCCTACTGCGGCCCCGATTCGCCTCAATGGGAGCGGGAGGTGGAATTGGCCGGAGCCGATATGCTGTTGGTCGGCCACACGCACCTGCCTTTCGTCCGGCGATTTGGAAAACAACAAGTCGTAAATCCGGGAAGCTTGGGTCAGCCGAAGACTGGCCGGCCTGCCGCGTGTTATGCGGTGTGGGAAAAAGGAGAAGTGGAGCTTCGGTCGTTCAATTACGCGTTCGAAGAAACCATTCGGAAGATTCATGCGCTTCCTGTTGACCAGAAGGTCCGCGCCAGGTTAGCCGACGTGCTGCGCAATGGCGGCCTTCCGCCGTGAACCTTGAGGGACTGCTTGCGCCGCCTTCCCGGTTCTGCGGCCAGATCGGGCGATCGCTGCGGCTGCGGCGAGCAGCCGAGGGCTAGTGGCGGTATGCAGGTATGGAAATCGGCGTTGCCAGATGTTCCTGCGCCTGCGGAGGCCGCATGAGGTCTTATGTTTGACTCGAACGGGGAACCGTTGGTCGAAAGATGCGTTCTGTTCCTAATTTTGAAGAGCCCCTTTGCGTCCGCGTACCGGCGGGTTGGTTTCTCATGGGATGCGATCAGGGCCGAGACGAAGAGCAGCCCGTACACCGGGTGTGGGTGGATGAGTTCGAAATGGCTGCGTTGCAGGTTCGCCGGCGCGATTATGCGATCTTTCTCCAAGCAACCCAGAACCCGGAGCCTCGCTACTGGCGCTCGCCCGAGTTCAGCGATCCCGAGCATCCAGTAGTAGGCGTGAACTGGATGGAAGCGTCGGCCTACTGCGCCTGGCTCTCTGATTTAACCGGCCGGCATTATCGGCTGCCGACAGAAGCCGAATGGGAGCGAGCCGCGCGCGGCGGGCGAGAAGGGGAGCTCTACGCCTGGGGAAATACGCCGCCGGAGGCGCACGCCGCTTATCAGCGCCGTTGGGGCGGAGAAGTCACCGGACCGCTGCCGGTCGGGCAGGACCAGCCCAATCCCTTCGGCCTGTTTGACATGGGGGAGAACGTTCACGAGTGGTGCCTGGACTGGTTCGACAAGGAGTATTATGCGGTTTCGCCCGAGCGCAACCCGCGAGGGCCGCGAGCGGGCGTGCGGCGGGCCTCGCGCGGCGGATCGTGGCGGCATCATATCAAGGTGAGCCGCTGCGGCGCGCGTTCCAGCATCCCACCGGCGTTTCAATATGCTGACTACGGCTTCCGCGTCGTGCGCGATGTCCTCTAGCTTCTCCCATGCAAGCCGGTTTTCTAAGTCGCTTTACAATTTTGGATACCAGCGAACGTCAAAGAATGCGCCCGACAAGGTGGCGCCGCCGACATAGATGTCGTTTTTCGGAGAGGTTTTGAAGTGGAATGCCTTGATGCCGGCGCGGGCTTCCAATTGGCCAAAACGATACGCCGCCCAGGCTTCCGTATCCCATATGTTCCCGTGATGCGGGATGCCGAAACCCGAGGCCTTGGCCTCCCACCGGAAATTTTTGGAAACGGCGTGCTCCAGGCCCGCCCCCAACGTTGGAAAAATCAGACTCCTTGTGCCCGTCGAGCTGTTTGTAATGAGATTCCCCGACGAATCGACGGACGGAGTTTTCTCCGGCGCCGAAATCGAGGATCGAAGCCACGTATACTGAATCTCCCACAAGGTTTTCACACGAAATCCCGTGGCACGCGGCGGAAGCCGGTAGGAAAGGTAATCCCAGGAAACCTTGGCGTTCTGCAAGGTGTAGTGGGCCGTCAGAAAATCGCCGGCGTTGTATACGGCGCCGAACAGGTTCGTGTTTTGCGTGGCTGTGGTATTGCCGCCGCCCCTGGTCTGAAAGTACGAAAATCGAAGTGCGTTGTATCGTCCCGCCGGGATGCTCAAAGTTGCGCCCCGGGCCGGTTCGCTTTTTCCGGGAAAGGCGAGGTTGGACGGCGTGGTGGTCGTCGTGGTCTTCGTGGTGAGGCCGACCGTTGTGGAGGTCGTCGTGGTAATGCTGCCGCGCAGTTGCGGGCGCGCCCCGGTAAGCCAATAGAAGACATCCAGGGAGAACGATCCATCGCTGATATTGCGTGGACCTTCCGAAGCCGGCTGTCCGGCGGCGGGTTCCTGGCGAATGGTTTGCTGTTGCGGCGCGGGCTGACCGGAAGGCGAGGGCTGTTGCGTAGAGGGCGGCTGCCCCGGCGTCTCCTGCGCGCGGATTCCGGGCGCCTGGCACGTGATTAGAAGTGCGCACGCGAAGTTACGGAATATCGACTCCATAAGACCTCGAAGACTCAGTAGGAATGCGAAACTCACCGGCTTGGAATTTTTCATAAGGAGCGCCCCGCTGTCTCAGGAGAAAAGCGGGAAACGCCGGTTCCCATTTTTCAACGAAAGCATCTGCATACTCATGGGGCTTGAGGGGCTTGTGAGATTGGTCTGTGTTTGCGGACCGCGGTCTTTCTTTTCTTGTTCTTGGCCCGCCGGGCAGCGCGTCTGGCGCATGCGTCGGCTTCTCCTCTGTGCAAAGCACACATGAACTGTTTCCACATTATTTGAGCCGCAGACTTACCCCTGAACAATATTCGCACAGGCTCGCCAGAGAGTTCCCCAAAAATTATCATCCCAACAGCGGAACTTTACAAGTTGAGACACGGGCAGACATTCACCGGCGGGGCCGGGCCGCGGCTGGCTGCCGCGCGTCCTGCGGGATGCTGAGATCGGCCAGCGCAGGCGCCGCGGACGCGCCCCGTCCAAGGCGTATGCCAATTCCGGCCTTGTGAGCGGACGAATTGCGGGCCACGGAACACGGGTGGAAGGAGGTGACAAACGAAGCGCCGGTTCTGCTGCCTCATCGTCGCGGTAATCGCTTCGGAAGGAAGCCGGCCTTCCAGGTGAATTACGACCCTCGAGCGCTCGAAAGCCAGCGGACCTTCGTCGCCGGGACGAATGTCTACGGGCACGCCGCGCCGGTACGAAGCCGCAGAGGTGGTGATTTTGCGCTTCGTAAATTTTTGCTTGAGAATGTTCGCCGCCAGCGCCCACGCGTCCCCGGCCTGAATCAGCATCACCCTCGGGAGCCAGACGGCGGCATAATCCCTGTCATTGGTTATTTGTGGGTCTAAATACTTTAGGTCTAACGTTTGGGCTTCATCGAGCGTTCCTCTGAGGCAGGCATAAGGGATTTCAGCGGCGAGCCGCCCGCCTCACCGCCTGAGGAGCAGAGCCTCCAGGCAAAACGGAAAGGGAGGTGCGGCGGACAGCGGTTCCTTCCTTGTTGCATTGACCGGAAATGCGCTGCGGCTTTCAGGCGGTTCCGAACGCCGTTTTGCGCCCAAACAGACGTTTCACTCGGCTTGTGTGCGTTGGTTCACTTACTCCCCCGGCAACTCACGGTATTCTGGCACGTACCCAGGGCGGAGCAGCACGGGCAAAAAGGCCGCACCTGGAGAAATCTATTCACGAGCGAGGAGACATTCATGAGGGAAAATATCGGCGATACTGAACAAAAGGTGCGTATGGCTATTGGATCGGCTGCCGCTGCTGCGGCGATATTCGCTCCGCTCCGGTACAAATGGAAGGGCGTGCTGAGCGCTGTAGCTGTCATGGGCCTGCTCACCGGCGCCATGGGATACTCCCCCCTGAAGCGCGTTTTGGGAATTTAGAAACGCTGCCCCTGATCAATCGATCGCTGCATCGGCGAAGGCATGTATAGAAATGCGGGCGACGCTTCCCTAGCCTGGTGGCGGCGCCCCCGCATTTCTGCGTTCATTTGCTACTTGCCCTCCGGCGGGCGCCCCAGAGAATGCGCTTTCCAAGGCAGCGAGTGATCAATCGCCGCTGCGAGGCCCTGCCGCTAACGTCTTCATTTGCGGGCTCCAGGTTGGTGACGCGGCGATTGCCAGCTGCTGTTCCACGATCCCGTTCCCACACCGGCTGATTCCGGCGGCGGTAAAATGAAGATTCGATTCGGCCCATGCTTTTTGCGACCGTCTACAGCGTTTTCTTCATTTCCAACTTCCTGCTTTTCCTGAGACTTCGCCGGGGGTTGATGGCTTGGTTTCCGGAAAGCTCGCCGGGCCGCCTTCAAAAGTTGCTGGCCGTCTTCTTTCTGCTCGTAAACGGGCCGCTTTTGATCGCTGCTGGGATGAGTTGGGCGGGGTGGAGCCTGGAGCACATTCCCGAGCCGCTGGTGCATTGGTTTTTCTACCCAAGTCTCGCTTGGCTGGCGATGCTGGTAGGCTACTTCCTGGTAGCCGTTCCGAAGGGCCTTCTTTTTGGCGTTGGCCGGGGCGCGCGCTGGCTTTCCAGTTACGCCGCGTCCCCGTTTGCAAAGCCGAGGCACGAGGCTGCCGGCTCGCAGCCCATGCTGGAGGAAAGCCGCGCCGGCCAGCCCGAAGGCGGTCCAGCCTCTTTTTTTCGCAGCTCTCCCGCCTCCCGCCGGCGGTTTCTCATGCGGCTCGCGCCGGCCGCTCCTGCGGCGCTGCTGGGAACGGCCGCGTACGGAGTTTACGGAACGAAGGGCGATCTGGACATCTCGCCCGAGGTCATGATTCCGATCGCTGGCTTGCCCCGCGAGTTGGACGGTTTCCGGATCACGCAGCTCTCCGATCTTCATTTCGGCCCGTATATCCGCTCTCGGGACATGGAGCCAGTGGTCGAAACCGCCAATGCGCTGCGATCGGAATTGATTGTGATTACAGGTGACATTCTAGACCGCTCCCTCCATCTGCTCCCGGAAGCAGCCGAGAGTCTCTCCCGGCTGCAAGCGCCTTATGGCGTCTACGCCATCTTGGGCAATCACGATTATTATTCGGATCAGCGCAATCCTCTCACCGGCTATCCGGGGTGCAACCGCCTGATGGAGGGTCTGGCGCCCGCCGGAATCCGCTTCTTGCGCAATGAAAGGGCTTCCATACGGGTGCGCGGCGCCGAATTGCTGCTGGCGGGTTTGGACTGGCTGGGAGCGACCCGCGGCGATCCCAACGTTTACCAGCAGCAATGGACAAGGAACGCCCTGGGGAAGATTCTGGGGGGCAGCAATCCGGAAGCGGTCCGGGTGCTGCTGGCCCACCATCCGCACACCTTTATGGAGGCCGAACAATTCGGAATTCCCCTCACCCTGGCAGGCCATACGCACGGAGGCGGCCAAGTCGTGCTGGGACAAATTAACGGGGTTCCAATCGGGCTGGGCGCTTTGCGCTTTCGGTATATCTCAGGCCTTTACAAAGAAGGCTCCCGGCATCTGTACGTGAATCGAGGCATCGGCTACTTCGGGATTCCCATTCGCATCAATTGCCCGCCCGAGATCAGCAGATTCCGCCTGGTGCGCGCGTGAGTTGCGCGGAAAATAGGAAAACCGCCGCCCGCGAGGCCTCGCGGCGAGTCCGGCCTTATTGGTCCCGCTAGGAAACCAGCCTGCCGCAGTTGCGATCGGCAGGCCAGGAATGCGACATTGGTTATTGTTAGTCCGTTTTCTTTTAACCTTGAGGATTGCTCTATGTCATTTCCTAGTGGACGCCATTTTCTTCAAATCCCAGGACCCACCAACGTGCCCGACCGCGTCCTGCGCGCGATGGCCCGGCCAACCATCGATCATCGGGGGCCGGAGTTCGCCCGTCTTGGGACGGAGGTGATCGAAGGCCTCAAGGAAGTGTTCAAAACCACCGGGCGAGTTGTGATTTACCCCGCTTCGGGAACCGGGGCTTGGGAGGCGGCTCTCGTCAATACTCTCTCGCCCGGCGACAAGGTGCTGATGTTCGAGACGGGGCATTTCGCCACTCTCTGGTGGGAAATGGCCGGGAAATTGGGCCTAAACGCCGAGTTCGTACCCGGAGACTGGCGGCATGGCGTCGATCCCGCGGTTGTCGAAGCGAAGCTGGCCGAGGACCGGCGGCACGAAATCAAGGCCGTAGCGGTGGTTCACAATGAAACGTCTACGGGTGTGACCACCCGGATCGCAGAGGTTCGCAAGGCGATGGACCGCGCCGGGCATCCCGCGTTGTTGATGGTGGATACCATTTCCTCACTCGCCTCTATGGAGTACCGGCACGATGAATGGGGCGTGGATGTCACCGTGGCCGGATCGCAAAAAGGATTGATGCTGCCTCCAGGCTTGAGTTTCAACGCAATTAGCGAAAAAGCGCTGGCAGCGTCCAAATCAGCCCGCCTGCCGAAATCCTACTGGGACTGGCAGGCGATGGCGGGTCCCAATAAGAGCGGTTTTTTCCCCTATACCCCTGGAACCAACCTTCTCTACGGGCTGCGGGAGGCCCTGACCATGTTGCGCGAAGAAGGGCTGGAAAACGTTTTCGCCCGGCATGCCCGCCACGGCGAAGCGACCCGCCGCGCTGTGCGGGCCTGGGGCCTCGAAGTGCTCTGCTTGAATCCGGACGAATACAGCAGCTCGCTGACTGCTGTGCTGATGCCGGCCGGGTACAATGCGGACGAGCTCCGGAAGGTGATTCTGGAAAATTTCAACATGTCTCTGGGAAATGGCCTGAGCAAGCTTCAGGGCAAGGTTTTTCGCATTGGCCATCTGGGCGATTTCAATGACCTGATGCTGGCTGGAACGCTAAGCGGCGTCGAGATGGGCCTGGCGCTGGCTGGCGTGCCTCATTCTAAGGGGGGCATATCGGCGGCGCTCGAATATCTCGCCCAGGCTGCGAGCGAAACTCGCCGCCAGCCGGTGGAAGCCACTGTCGCCTGACACGAGCCCAGGCGAGAGGCTTGCCGTGAAACCCACCGAACTGCAAGTACTCTATTTGACAACGACCGGCCGCAAGACCGGCTTGCCGCGGCAGATTGAGATCTGGTTTGTGGCCGCTGATGGCAAGCTGTATCTGCTGGCGGAGCATTTTCGAAAAGCGAATTGGGTGCGAAACATCGAGCAAGACCCGCGTGTCCGCGTGCGCCTCGGCGAAAAAGAATTCGCCGCGACAGCCCGCGTGCTGGACGAAGAGCACGACCGCGACAGCTGGCGGCTGGCCCAGCGGTTGGGCCGCGAAAAATACGGCTGGGGCGAAGGACTGCCGGTGGAGATCACTCCCTCCGAACCGTTGTAAATCGCCGACTTTGAACATTGATTGAACCACGTTCTTTGGCGAAACCATCCACTTTCACCATGCGCGCCGCCACACTCGCCGGCGTGGAAACTCGTAGAGCAGCGGCGCGGCGTGTTTTCCCGACCCGGCTATCGAGACGAACAAGCGCCCGACGCCCGCTTCCACCCGACCCAACCATCAGCGGTGGCGCTGGACGTCTGGGCCACGAGATTTTCGCTTCGCGCTGCCCATGAGATGCGCTTGTTGATCGGCGCCGGGAAGTAACCAGGATCACCTCACCCGGCGCAGGCGGTAAATGCGGAACGAATCATCTTGGTACACCAGCAGCGGATGAAACAGCCGGTCGATCACGTGCATATGGTGGGGTTCGGCCCAGGCGTTGGACACCAGCAGATACTGATACCGCATGGTCTCGAGTTCCCCGCGAATCTGGTCCAAAGAATAGTTGCCGCCGGCGTCGTAATAGCAGCGGAACCCGACGTCAGCGTAGAAACTCGAGCAGTTTCCTACCGAGTAAGCCCGCTCGCCGGGCTGCGCCAGGCGGTTCAAGGCAGCGATCGAAGGGTAGGTGACCAGAGTTTTGCGCAGAAACTGGTCGGGGTTGATCCGCCGGGCGAATAGTTCAAGCCGCGGTACATTGATCTGCAGAATCAGGACCAGAGTCAGAGAAAAGGCCAGGCAATAAGCCGCAAGCGCCAAGACGCAATATCGCCGGAAAGCATCGTTTCGATCGGAGTGAAAACGGCAAACACGGTCTCCGAGGCAGGCGAAGAGCGCTCCGAAGGCGGCGATCGCATACCGGACCTTGATCAAAATCGCTGCCCAATAAAGAAAATATATGGCGCAAAATACCAGTACAAGCCGGGCGGCTGGGGATGAGTTGCGCCTTGGCCAAAACAGCAGCGGAAGAAACGCGATGACGACGAACCCGCACGGGTTCGGCGAGGGAGATTCGAAGGCGGGCAAGCCGCGAAAGTGGATGCGCCACGGAACCGAAAGATAGATGCCCAGACGGTCGAGGCGAGTCAATTGGGGATGCCCGGCAGCGGTTGTGGACCGGACCGCGCTTCGGGTGGCTTCCGGATAGAGCGGATTCCCGGTAAGAATCAAAGTCCGCACGTGCCAGTAAAGACCGGCACTGAAGAATACTGCCGCCAAAGCGGCGGCTTGCCGGGGCCTGAGACGGAAAGAGCGCCAGTTCCACAACACAATCAAAGCCCACGGAACCGCCCCGAGAATCGCCACATGTTTCACGCCAAAACCGAAACCCAGGAAGAGCGCCGCTGCGGCAAGCCAGCCGAACCGCCTCGTTTCCGTCCAGCGGACCGCGCCGTAAAGCGCCAGCAGCAGATACAACGCCAGAGCCAGATCATTCTTGGCGACGCTGCCCGTCCAGTCAATAAATGGTGTAGTCGCGAAAAAAGCCATCGCTGCCAGAGCTCCGGCTCGAGACTCCGCGAACCAGCGCTGGCCGATCATGGCGACGCTTGCGGCGCTAAGCGGGAAAAAAGCGTAAGTCAGCGCTTTGGCCGTAATCTGCCCTTCCAGCAGAAAGCCGAGGGTGTAAAGAATCTCGATCCCTTGCGGAAAGTAAGAGTACGGGAAATAAGGGACAATTTCCAGGCGGTGATGCAGCGCGTAGTCGCGCGCCAGTACGAAGTGAAAGCTCACAGGATCGAAAGCGATTTCCGGGCTGAGCACGACCATGGCGCTCGCTATCATCGAGACAAACAGGAAGATCAGGCACAGCCCCCACAGGGGATCCGCGGCAGCGGACGGGTACTTCTCGGCCGCGCGGCGCAGCAGATCCCACAGGGTCTTCGCGTTCGCCCGGAGCAACAGCGCCCCCATGATCAGCAGAGCGAGCACGGCCGAGCGGTAGAGCAGATGCAACGCCCCCAGGGCGAACAACAGGGTGCTCATAATGCCCAGGCCGGCGGCAGGAAACAGCGTCAACTGTTCTAGCGCGGACTCCGCCAGCCGGCCGAGCGTCAGGCGGCCCAAACCAAAGCAGACAAACAGTGTCAGTAGTGAATACAGTGTGGGACGGAAGGCGTAAAAGAGAAAAAACGCGAGAAAAAAAGCGAAGAAAATGCGCGGTTCCCAGGCCGTCAGCGCTGGCCGTGATTGTCTCAATCGGATGTATAAGAAGCTGGCGACGATCAGCAAGGCGAGAAGGGCCAGATATGCCGCAAAAAATTCTTTGCCGGGATGCCGGTAATACTCGAGATGCCAGAGAAAGGGCCTTGCAGTCACCGCAATCGTAAACAGGACCCACGCCGGCCACAAGATCCGCGAGGCTATTTTCGGCATAGGAGTTGAAGGCGCGGCCCGATCCAACGCAGCAGGCCGGAAGATCCCGGCGCGCGGCGCAGCCGATTGTAGAGACTTTCCACGGGCGCAAACCAGCGGGTATTCGATACGCGTCCGGCAAGCGGCGCTGGCGCTGCCGCGCAATCCTCAAAGCCGGCTTTCCTCACCCATTGGTCCAGCTCCCGGGCGGATCGCAACACGATATTGCGATATGCGCGTCCGGAAACAAAGCGCACGTAGCCCGCTTGCATAGCGCGCGGCAGCCACCCGACGCCCCATATGCCGGCGTGAGGTTCGGGCGCCAGGGCGAAACGGTTGTTGGTTGAAATGTAGACGGCCCCGCCGGAAGCGGCTACTCTATAGCACTCGGCGAACACGCGAGCGGGTTCGGCGACATGCTCGATCAAATCCGTCGCGGTGATGACCGTGAAGCGGCCGCAGGGGAAAGGCAGAAGCTCGGCGTTTGCGCAGACGAGCTGAGCCTGCACTCCGGCTTCGCGAAGCCGTGCTGTCCCGATTACGAGCCATCGAAAGGCCACATCCACGCCCACAAGCGCGGCCAGCCGGCGGCCGGCGGCTGCGATGAGCAGGCCGCCGGTCGAGCAGCCAACGTCGAGCAGCGCGCCGTCTGGAGAACTTTCCCCGATTTCCGCCAGAACTTGCTCCCCAATGGCTGGCTCGGCCAGCGCATGCGCGGTGAATTTGCGCGCCAGCGGCGGCGGCACTTCCGGCGTGATCGAGTAATAAAAATCAAGCATCTCGTGGAAACTGCGGCGGCTGGTTTCCGCGAAGAGCCGCTGGCCTTTGCGGCGGTCGTCCTCGATCGAGATATAGCGGTCGGGAAGAATACGGAAATCGGGAATGCCGCACAGGACCGGGTACTCCTTCCGGCAGCGGCCGCAGCGATAGGCGCTGGCAGCAAAGTCCACGGGGCCTTTGCAGGCCGGGCAGGCGAAGGGAATCACGCCCATTCCCGCAGTGCGCCGCGAAGCGCCAGGTAGCCCCGCACGCTGGGCTCGAAGAGACGCCGGATCAGGAAGGGATAGCGGAGGTAGTAAATATCCAGACGCTCCAGCGCTTCCGGGCGGCTTTCGGCTGTGACCCAGCCGAGCCGCGTCGAGCAACCGGCGGCGAAGTGGCGCGCGACGATCCTCTGCGCGGGCTCGGGCATGGAGCCGTAAGGATAGGCGAAAGCGGAAACCGGCCGACCTGTGGCCTCCTCGATGCGCTGCTTCGAGGAGAGAATCTCCTCCCGCATGGCTGTTTCCTCCAACTGGGCCAAATTCGTGTGCGTCGCCGTGTGAGCGCCAAATTCGATTCCCGCCCGGCTTAGTTCCACAATTTGCGGCCAGCTCATCAGCGGCAGGCGTGGAATGTCGGGCGGCTGCGAGGGCCAATCGTTGGCGCCTCCGCAATAGTTTGTCACCAGAAACACCGTTGCCGGGAAGTTGTACCGGGCCAGCACCGGCGCGGCGGACTCGAAGAAATTTTGGAACCCGTCATCAAAAGTGAGCGCCAGAGCCGGAGCGGGCGCAGCCGGCAATTCCGTCAGGCGGACCACGTTGACGCCCTGCCCTGCCAGTTCCTCCATGTGGCGGGCGAAGACACTGGGGCGAACAGAGATGACCGAACCGGAATCATCCAGCGAGTGATACGTGAGAATGGCGCGCCAGGAGTCCACGCTTGTGACCGTCAACGAGCCGCAGGGAAAGACGAGCATGGCGGGAAGTCGTCTCCGGCCGGCTGACGGAATGCGAATGGTTCAGAACCGGCTGCCCCCATATCAATCCGTTTCGGAACAAGCCGCTCCCGCTCCGGCGATGTAGCCTGCGACCTCGCCCCAGAACCAAACCAAATAGCATAGCAGCAGCGCCGGAGAGGCAACGAGGAACTCCCGGCGGCGGCGCTTTTTGGCCTGGATCAGCCGCATGGAGCGAAGCATGAGCAGCGCGGGAATCAGCGGAGAAAAAAGAATCCGCCGCATGCGCCCAAAGCCGGTGAGCGTGCGTGCGATCATGCCCCCGAAGCAGCGCGCATGCCGGTAGCGCAGTGCGAGATAAGGCGCGAAGCGATACGGTTTACGATGAATGACCGTCAGACGGGGATCGAGCCACAAAATATAGCCCAGGGCAAGCAGCTCGCGATTCACGTCATTCTCCCAAAAGCCGCCCGCCAGCAGAGGCGCGCAGCGCTCCAGAGCCTCTCGCTTATAACAAGCGTTGTTGCCAGGCAGCGATGCCGCAGGCCCGGAGTCCAGCGGCGGCATAGAGCCGAGATAGCGCGAAAAATAAATGGCCCAATCCAAGCAGCCGCCGGCGCGGCCATTTTCCACCGGCCCGCCCACCGCGGCGATTTCCCGGGTCCTGTGAGCGTCGATCATGCCCGCCGCCCACCCTGGGGGAAAAGAGCAGTGATCTTCTGTGATCGCGATGAGCTTGCCTCGCGAGAGACGCACGCCTTCGCCGCGCAGCTCCGGAACAGAGCGCCGGCCCGGCATTTCGATGATCCGCAGCTTCGGGTCGCAGGCCAGTTCCCTGAGCGCCTCCCGCGTGGGATCGGTCGAAGATACGACGGCAATAATTTCCGCCGCGATCCCTTCGCACTGCTCCAGCAGAGCTTTGAGTGTGGAATTGATAGTTTGCCGGGCGAAGCGGACCGGAACAATGATAGAAATTTCAGGTGCAGCCGGCGTCATCAAGGCCCTGAGGACACTCCCGGAGGCGCGCCGGCCAGTTTCCATTGCCTCTGCTGATC
>DASREK010000152.1:0-12135 GCA_035652135.1 Bryobacterales bacterium
GGGGTCACGTGCGGCGGTGACGGAATTCGCCAGCCTTGTGAATACAATGAAAAGTCATTCAGATCTCCCCGCCGCCGAATGGCTCGCAGAGTCATAGTAGTAATTTCCATACTCGCGGTAGTAACCGTAATTCATGTCGTCCAGGTTCACGCGGTTCATTACGAAGCCGAGAAGGCGAATCCCCGCGGCGTCGAAGGCCAGCTGGGTTCGCTTCAGAGATGCCCGATCAGTCCCATCGCCAACCACGAGGACCACGCCTTCCACAAGCTGCGCGATGGTCCGCGCATCGGAAAGAGCGAGCGAAGGAGGCGAGTCGATCACCACGTGGTCCCAGCGAGTGCCCGCGTCATACAACAGGGCCCAGAGCCTTGCGGAGTGCAACAGGTCGGAAGCCGCCGGATGGGGCCGGCCTGCCGGGACGACCCACAGGTTTTCCACGCAAGTTTCACGGATAATCTCGCTCGATTCGGCTGCACCCTCCAGGTATTCGCTCAGCCCTTTTTCGAACCCTACGCCAAGCTGGCGGGCGCAGTTCGGCTTGCGCATATCGGCGTCCACCAGAAGCACGCGGCGTCCCAACTGGGCCAGGCTCCACGCGAGATGAACGCTGATGGTCGTTTTGCCGTCGCGCGGCTGTGGAGAGGTGATCAAAATACGGCGCATGGAATCGCCCCATCCGAGCAACAGCGAGCTCCGGAGCGTGCGGTAGGCTTCGGCGAGAGCGGCTTCCGGCTGCCACTTCGGCCTTGCCGGGCTTGCGGGTCCGGTTCCTGCGCTGTTCTGGGATCCTGATGGGAGGCGTTGTGATGCAGGGGCGCGAGCGGGATGGCCATTGGGTGTGCAATGGTCATCGGCAAACACAAAGGCGCTCCTACCAAAGCTCTCCAGCCGGGAGCGTGTTCGCGGCACGACCGCCAGCAGGCTGAGGCCAGTGAGTTTTTCTACCTCTTCCGGCGTGCGCACGAGGGTGCTGAGGTGCTCCGAAAGAAAAGCCAGTCCCACGCCGGCGAATAGACCCGCCGCCAGCGCTAGGACCAGATTGCGAAGCTTTTGGGGCCGGTATGGCCGTTCCGGAACTTCCGCCGGATCGAGGACTCGAATGTTGGAGGCCCGCAGCCCGGCGGAAACGCCCGCCTCCTTGAGGCGTTGCAGCAGACCCTCGTACAACTGCCGGTTCGTATCGGCGTCTCGTTTGAGAATGTTGTATTGAATGATGTCGTCGCCGAGCAAATTCACCGAGCGCGTCTGCCGGATAACCAGATTCCGGAGCATTTTTTCCCGTTCGGCGGCGGCGAGATAATCGTTTCGGACCCCCTCAATAATGCGATCCCTTTCGCCGGCCAGCGAACGCTCGAGCAAGTCGATCTGGCTTTTCACCCTCTGCGCTTTGGGATATCCCGGGGCGAAAGTGACCAGGAGCTGGGCATAGTCCCGCTCCGCTTCGGCAAGCTTCAGGCTGAGTTCCCGATAAGTGTCGCTGTGGAGATTGCCTGGCAGAGGCGCGCGCCGCTCTGCCGAGTCCTGGAGCAGCAGATACGCCGATTGCTTCTCAATCCGTGCCGCTTCCGCGCGGGTCAGCTCCTCTTCGAGCTGTTTCAGCTTCAGCGTGGTGATGTTTTTTTGCTCTTCGACGAAGATAATCGAGTGCTGCGTAGCATAATCGAGGAGATCGGTTTCAGAGCGCTCCAGCTTGGCCTTGAGCTCGGCCAGTTGCCGGGTGAGCCATTCCGACGCCTTTTGCGTCGCCTCCCATTTCGCCGCCAGATTCTGCTCGATGTACGCATCGGCGAGCGCATTTGCCGCGCGCGCCGCGACTTCTGGGTCCAAGGAGTCGACGGAAAGATCGACCAGCCGGGTTCCTTTGCCGGGCGAGACCGTGATGGCGTCCAGAAAGCGCCGGACTACGGGAGGGTTCAAATCCTGGCCGCGTCTGGGCGGATCCAATTCCTGTTGATACCAGCTTCTACGATATTCCGCCCGGTCCGCAAGATTCAGCTTTGCCATCACGCTCTTCGCCAGCGTCCGGGACTTGAGAATCTTGTATTGAGTCTCGATGTAATCAGGCTGATCCAGCGGTTGGACGAGTGTTTCTGAGAGCCGCGTCGTGTTGGGCTGCTCGTGATCGATCTGAAGCGTCACGGTCGAGCGGTATACCGGCGCCTCCAGGTAATTGAACAGGCAAGCGGCGAGGGCCATTCCGCCGCAGAGCAAGAGAATCCTCCAGCGATGCGCGTGGAGCACTCGCCAATAGTCACGCAGGCAGAACTCCGGCGCAGGCTCCGGCGCTTCGCCGGGGCAATGATTCAGCGGGGCGCCGGGCAATTGCGGGCGCCCGTCTGCGGCGCGTGTATCAAGCAATGACTGATCGGCAGCGGAAGAGAGTCGCTGAGATTGCATAGCGGTGCGTTCCGAAGATGCCGGCGAGCCGCGCTTGACCCTGGAGTAGCGGGTCGACGTCAGCGCCTCCAGATGATGACGCCTGTAGTAACCTGGATAGCCGCTTCTGCGGCGCGGGCCATCGCTCTCTTGGCTCTCGAATTGGGAACAAACAGAATGTCATCGGGGGCGAGAGCCACATCCGGCCCGCGGCCGTTCAGAATGTCCAGCAGTTTGACGGGCGTCTCTTGTCGCATCCCGCCGGAGTTGTGGAGAATTTTCGCTTTTTGCGGCGCGGCGTCGCGCCGCAGTCCTTCCGCCAGAGAGATCGCCTTCAAGACCGTGATCTGCTGCTGATCTTTCAGAGGAAAGCCGCCCGGCCGGGCGACCTCGCCCGCCACATACACGACATCTGCCTTGGAAACACGGATCATGTCCCCGCCTTGCACCCAGGGGCCGTCCTCCCGGTCGCCCGGTGAACGGAGCAAATCGCGAGTTGCGACCGAGATCGTCTCAGCCGGACGGCTAATGGTGATCACCGAGCCGGAATCGGCGGCCAGACCTCCGGCCAGGGCCAATACTTCAGAGAGTTTTCGAAAGCCGCGAAGCTGGTAAATCCCAGGCTTTCCAACCGCGCCCAACACCGATACCGGCTGGCTGTGATACTCCTTTACAGTCACGGATATTTGCGGATTTCGAAGCAACCCGTTCCCGTAAAGCGCCACCAGGCGCGCAGCGGCTTCGCGGGGAGTCAACCCACTCAATTTCACCGCTCCAATCAGCGGCAAGACGGCAGCGCCGTCGGGAGCGATGACGGCGGGCTTGCTCAGTTCCTCCACCTCGAAGATTGTTATCTCGAGAACATCTCCTGGCCCGAGCCGATAGTCGGCCGTCGCCGCCAGATTTTTTTCCGGAAGCACGGCCGGTCCTTCGGAGGCGATCGCGAAACCAGCCGCCAGCAAACCACTCAACAGCCATTTGCGATGCATAGACACTGAATGCATCGGCCTTGCAACCGTAGAGCTTTAGGTACCGGCGGGGGCTAGCGCGAAGAAGGCACCCCCCCAATGTCATCCGGGCTGTATGAGATCCCCAATTTGGAAAAACAGCCCGTAGACTATACCTCGCTGGGAAGTTCGGCGCCTCGATCTACGAGGCGATTTGGCCATGACGACCTGAACAGGCAACGTGGGAGCGCTTTTTACCGTCAAGGAAGCGGGAATGGCAGGCATTTGCCAACCTTTTCACTCAGGCGGAGTTGATGAGGCAGGAATCGGGTGGACGCGGGCTGACCGAAGGGCATAATTGCGAGCAGCAATTCCTGCGAGCGTGCCAGAAGCGGCAAAGTTTACGAGCGCGAAGCTTTTGCAAGCGTTTGCGCCCGGGCGCCGGCGAATCGCCGCCCACTGCGCCGCGAAGGCTCCGGCCCCGAGCGCCGATTTGATGAGGATGGTGCGCTGTGTCGAAAGATGTCCCGAGGAGCCGCGGAGCCAGGGGTTGCCCTCCCGATGTCCAAACGATGAGCGCAGATCCACAGCGTTCGCCGCCACTACCGCCGCCCAGCTTGCGATCCATCGCTTTCGCCATTTTCGCTGCGGCATGTCTCGGCAGCGCGAGGCTTTTACGATCCCCGGCGCGCTGCCTTGTTGGGCTCGCACGGGAGATAGGGTGAAGCTTGATAACAGAGAAAGACCTGCCAGGATGGCAATGGTGCGGTGATCCCGTTTTTGGACCCTGTGAATCCACATCGGATTGTTCGGCGCCATAAGAGCCCAGTGGGCCAGCCTCTCGCCTGCCAACTGGGAACGTTGATTGTAAATTGGACGGGGGCAGCGCGCTATAACATGGAAGTTTCATTCCGCCGTGGTACACGCCGGTCAGACTTTGTGCTTTGTACTAGGACGTTTCGGCAGAGGGCCGCCAATCCGGCGCTACGCAACGTGCTCTGCGGCCGGCTGGAAAGAAGTTCCCGCTAGAGCCGCCGCAGAGAGAAGCCGCCGTCCACATGAATTACCTGGCCGGTCGAGTAATCCAGCAAGCCGTCGGCGATGGCGCGCACGGCGAGCGCTACATCGCGAGGCTCGCCCATTCGGCCCTGGGGGAGAAGCCCGGCGGCGATTTTTGTTTCATATTGCGCCGCGACGGGGGCGATCATGTCTGTCCGAATAATACCCGGACGGATTTCAAATACGGGAATTCCGGACGCCGCCAGGCGGTCGGCGAACAGCTTGACCGCCATGCTCAGGGCGGCTTTGGAAAGACAATATTCGCCGCGATTGGGCGAGGAAGTATCAGCGGAAATCGAAGTGATAAAGATGATGCGTCCGGCTTGTTGCTTCTGCATCCAGCGGGCGGCTGCCTGCGTGAGGAAGTATGGCCCTTTCAGGTTGGCCGCCAAGATCTCGTCAAAACTTTCTTCGGCCGCTTCCAGAAGATCCACACGGGACCGCGGGGCCATACCCGCGTTGTTGACCAGCAGGTCGAGCCGGCCCCACTTTTGGCGGCAGAAGGAAATGAGTGCTTCACGGTCGTCGCGGGAAGCAAGATCCAGGCGGAAAATCTCCGCGCCGCATTGGTCGCGAAGGCCGGCGGCTTCGCTCTCCCGCGTGCGATAGGTGGCAACGATGTGGTGAGTCCGCGCCAGTTCAAGGGCGACCGCCCGCCCGATGCCGCGGCTGGCGCCCGTGACGATGGCCAGCGGCCGCTCGTCACGCAATAAGGGTTTATCGTTCATGGGCAGTTACGGCGCGGCGCGGCGTCCGACCGGCGGTTCACGCCGGGTGAAACAGGATAACCAGCAGCGTACCGGCGGCGATCACCGGGCCGTGGCGCATTCGCAGGCTTCCGGGCGCTCGAAAATCGCTGCGCTGCTGGACTTCCCGCCAGCGCAGGCGCAAAATATCCGCCGCCAAAGAGGCTGTGTTGCTGAGCACAGGAGCAAGGATACCTTGGCGCAACGCAAGTCCGAGCGCCGCAACGGCTCCGAGCAAGGCCACCACGACCATAACGACAATTACCTGCGGCCATCCCACGAAAGCGCCCACCGCGCCCATCAGCTTGGCGTCGCCGGCGCCGCGAAATCCGATCGCAAAGAACACGAAATAAACCCCGAGGCCGGCCAGAAGGCCGTAGAGCGCCTTGGCGAGTCCGATTCCGGCAAACGAACTTATCACCAGTCCGGCAGCCATGGCCGGCATGGTCAGCCAGTTGGGAATCTTGCCCGTTTGCAAATCCGTAACCGCCCCGGCCACCACTACGCCGCCCAGCACGCTTTCCGCCAGGATGCTCTGCATGGAATACTCAACTCTGTTCGACGTCCCGCTCGACAATCTCAATCTGGTCGCCGCGCTGGGTGCCGGTGTCCCGGATCGTGCCCGCGGGCAGCTCCAGGACGCTGCGGCCGCGCAAGCTCATCGCAAGCCGCCAGGGTCCCAAGCTTGGGAGGGCCTTCACGACCTGCTTTTTCCTATTCAAGAACAGCACATCGATTGGAAACTTCATAAAAAAAGTATGAATGCCTTCACAGGGGAGAATCCACAGACCCTCTCCCTTCGCCAGGCCAGTCCGTTTCAGCAGGCCCATGCGGCGAGTCTGGCTGGTATCGGCCCGCTCGATGGCGTCGCCCAGCAGGCGGTGCCGGGTCTTATTACGGACGATGACCTTGTTCAAAAACCGTTCCTCAAAGAATGCAACTGCCAAGGAATATACGGTAGCACTAACGGCTGAAAAAAGACTCCGAGTCCTGAGCCGGATCAGGCCGCCGGGCCTGTGATCTGCCGGGCCCGGACTACAAAACGCTCGGGCGCAGGTCCTACGTAGTAAAACGGGAAACAGGTAACCAAGGTAAGGGTCGGCTCACCGGAGGCTTTCAGGACTTCTACGTCATCGGGGCCGACTACACGCATCGATTCGACCGAGTAATCGTAAGAACCGCTGAGGGTAGTGAGCCGAATGAGGTCGTGGGTTCGAATTTTCCGAAGATTGCGGAAGAAAGTATCGCGGTGGCCGGCGATAGCGACATTGCCCGGCTGGCCGGGAAAAGAAGTGCCGGGGATGTGGCCGGCGGCCAGTTCCAGGGTATGCGGTTCAACTCCCTCCGCCACCATGGCAGAAACGCCAAGCCGGGGAATCTCGATTTTGCCGATTATGGAGCCGTCCCGCGCGGCGGCTACTGCCGCTATGCCCGGGATCCTGCGGCCGGAGGTCGCGGCAGGCTTCAGAGCCTTGGCGAAGCGCCGGCTCTCATAAGCCTGGAAAAGCGCGGCGTCCAGGTAGGCCAGAACACAAAAACCCAGAGCCGCGAATCCGATGAAAAAGAACAGATAGTGACAGGAGTAGAGAAAATTTTTGCGCCGCACGCGCCACCGAATCCGAATCTGCATAAAGGTCGCCTGGCGCTTTTCTGGTCACCAGCGCCAGGCGTCAATCGTTCAAGCGCTCCGTTTTGCCATCGCCCGGAGTACACCGCCGATGCCCAAGGAGGAAAGTCCCAACAAGCCGATCAGCGGCAGCGGGCTGGCGGTCTTGGGTAGAGGCTGCGCAGGCTGCGCCGGCGCCGCTGCCGGCTGCTGCTCGGTTTGCTGCGGCGGAGCGGGTGGAGGCGCGGCTTGAGCTACCTCGGTTTGTTTTTGTGGCGTCTCTGGCCTCACCGTCTCCACAGGAGCAGTCTTCATCTCAGACGGAGTCTGCGGCGGGGCCTTAGTCGCCAAGACCGGCTGGCTGCTGGCCTGCGCGATCTGTCGGGCTCTTACTTCCGGGTATACGAATTCATCTCCGTAATTGTCACCGGGATAAAACCACGCCTGGATCGCCTGCGGCGCGTTCGCGGCGCGCTCTTCAAACTGCACTACCGTCTGTCCGGTCGGCTGAAGCCGGTAATCCGGAATGGCCAAAATCGTCGCGTACACATGATTTTCGTCTTTATTAAGGATTTGAACAATGTGCCGGTCCGATTGGGAATCCGCCAGCCTGAATACATAGGTGCCAGCGGGCAGAACCATGCCCGGGACCTCAACGGGCTTGTCAAACGTGATTATTGTTTTCTTGTTCCACTCGTCTGCTCTCGTTATAGGCAAAAATACAAACAAGAGCAACGCGAGACAGGAGACAAAGATCTTACTCCTACTCATTTCGTTAGTGCTCCTTTCAATTTCAGTCTATCAGTGTGAGCGGAGAAGTCAGTTCAATATTGAACATGCGCGGGAGCGTGGCCGAATGGATTTTGATGTAACCGTTCTCACACTGCGCGCATCGAAACAGAGAGGGGTTGTCAAGTGTCGGCTCTCGCTCTATACGACTGCAACCGCCTGAGACACTGGGGACCACTGTTGCACTTTCAAAAAGGCGAAAACATATTTTCTCAAGGGGATTCAGCCGATTCCCTGTTTCGAATTCACGAAGGCAGAGTGAAGTTGACAGTGGTCGGCGCGGGAGGCAAAGAAGCTACGGTGGCAGTCCTGGCGCCGGGCAGCTTCGCCGGCGAAAGTTGTCTCGCCGATGTGGAGCGGCGTACGGCGACAGCGACTGCTCTGATCAAGTGCTCGGTCGAGCGCATCAACAAAGCTGCCGGCATCCGGCTGCTCCACGAGGACGCGGTTTTTCGCGAAGCGCTGCTGCATGGTCTTCTGGCGCGCAACCTGGAGTACGAAGCGGACCTGAGCGATCAAGTTATGAACGGCAGCGAACATCGCCTGGCGCGCGCCCTTCTGAAACTCTGCCGGCTGGCCGGCGCCGAGAGGGAAAGAATCACCGTACTCTCTCCGAAGCCCACGCACGAGGCTCTGGCCCAAATGGTCGGGACCACGCGGTCGCGCGTTACGTTCTTTATGAATAAATTCCGGCGTTTGGGATTCATCGAATACGATCGCGCGCTGATTGTGCACGCAGACCGCATTTCGGATTTTCTGCGGAAGGATGCCGCCCGCCCGCCAACAATAGAATCTCCACCGATAGAAGATGCGGTTTTAGTTTGAAGGTTGGTGGCGGCGGACGGACTCGAACCGTCGACCTAGGGATTATGAGACCCTCGCTCTGCCAACTGAGCTACACCGCCAAGCTTTTCCTATCGTAGCGATTCAAATGGAAGTCTGTAAAGACGCCGGACGGGCCGACGAGGGCCAGGCTCGGCGTGCTTCCTCCCAGCGCTCGGCCGCGCCAAGAGAGCCATCTCTGCCGTGAATTTTGCGTCCAAGTCAGACTTGGAGCAAGGCTAAGGCGCGTCCCAGCGCCTCTACAAAGAAGTATTCTCCCCACATCACGGATTCATTGACGCCCAGTCCTTTGGGTATATGGTAGACGCCGCCCCGCAAAATTCCTTCCCAGCCGGCGCAACCGGCAGCCAGGTGCAAGGAGCTGCTAAGCGTCTCCAAAATGCGCAGGGCTCCTTCCCGATAGAGGATACTGCGGGCTTCGCCAGCCGCCAGATCCGCAAGCTGGAGCAATCCCGAGGCGGCGATGGCCGCCGCCGAGGTGTCGAGCCACTGCGGATCATGGGGACCTGCATCGTAATCCCACAAAGGCACTCCGTCGGGCGGCGTGCGCTGGAAATAGAAATCGGCGCACGCCTGCGCGGTCTCCAGAAAGCGGGCATCGCGGGTATGCGCATAGGCGGTGCCGAAACCGTAGAGCGCCCATGACAAGCCCCGGGACCAGCATGTATCGGCCCGCAACCCCTGCTGTGTGGACTGGCGCAGAAAGGCGCCTGTCTGAGTATCAAAAATACCCTCATGAGCCGTGCTTCCGTCGCCCCGCACCAGGACCCGGCGCGAGGTCAGCGAGTGCCGCGCGGCAATCTCGGCAAGCCTCGCGTCGCCGGTGCGGCCGGCGGCGTAAAAGACGATGCCGACGTTCATCATGATGTCGATGAACAAAGATTCCGGCCCCAGGAAAGAGCAGAGATATCCGCCCTTCTCCTGAAACCGTAAAGCCAAGGTGCGGCCGGCTTCGATCAGCACCCGGCCGAGGCCGGGCTCGCCCGTCAGTTGCAGCCAGCGATGATAGGTGGACATGAAAATAAAACCAAGGTCGTGGACGCTGCGGTCGCGCCGCCGGGGTTCCAGCGGGCGGGAATAACGTTCCGCCAGTTGTCTCCAGCTTTCCTCGCGCGTGCGGCTATAGAAGATCCACATCATGCCGGGGAGGAAGCCGTCGCACCAATGCGTCCAGGCTTCCCCTTGATGCCGCCAGCGGCCGCGGACGGTGTACATGGGATAAAAATCCGGGTATTTTTCGACCAGCTCTTTTACCTGTTGCTGCGCAAAGTCAAAGGCCGTCTCGAGCTGCGGCCGGAGCTGCGCTCTGGAACGGAGTTCGATCATATCCGGCTATTTCGGTACGACAATGGCGTCGATGCCGCGGCGAATGCCGTAATCAGGACTCAGCTTCCGATAATCGGTCGCGCTTCGGGCGTTCCAATCCCAGGCGATTCGGCCATCCTTCAAGGTCATTTCGCAGAACAGGCGTTCCCGCCCGCGGAACTGACCTCCGCCGGTATCGGCAAAGCCGAAATCTCCGCGCTGGATGCTCCAAACGGCGATGTCGGCGGCAGCTCCCACGGTCAGGTGCCCCAGTTCGGAATGGTGGACGATCTGCGCCGGATTCCAGGTGGATCGCAGGATAACTTCCGGCAAGGACATGCCCATGGCCAGAAATTTGGACATTGTCGTAGGCATATCCATCATGGCGGCGTTCATACTGAGCGTGTGCAAGTCGCTGGAGATCGAGTCCGGATAAAAACCCAGCCGGACGGCCGGGACTGCGTTGCGAAAGACAAAGCTGCCTCCGCCGTGCCCGACGTCAAACTTCACTCCGCGCGCGCGGGCCCGGCTCAAATACGCATGGAGTTTGCCGTGTTCGTCAATCCAGGGCACAGACCCGCGGTAGACGTGCGTGGTGATGTCCCCCGGCCGCAGTTTCTCGGTTACGAGCTGCCAGTAAGGGCGCTGGGGCAGGAAATAACCAAAATCCACCATGACCGGCAGGCCAGACAAGCGGCCCGCCTCGATCGCGCGGTCGACGGAAGTCCAGTCGGGATGGCGGTAGTGAGCCGATTTGACGCCTACGACGATGTCTTTATTTCTGGCGGCGATCTTAGCGACCTCCTCGGGACGGAAATCGCTCTCTTCCTGTTCGGCCGCGTCCGTCATCATGCCCAGCCCTGCGATGTTAATCATGGCGAAGACGCGGGTCTGGGCCCGGTCGATGACGGTGTGGCGGAACATTTCAAAGTTGCGCCACCCGGCGCTGCCGGCGTCCACCATGGTGGTGACGCCGCTGCGGAAGCTGAATCCGTCGGGCAGCACGCTGTTATCACCCGCCCAGGCGTCCGGCATTCCGCTGGTCGCGTACAGATGAGTATGGATGTCCACAATCCCGGGAGTGACGTAAAGTCCGCCCAGATCGATGACTTTCGCCGCGCGAGCCGGGTCAATATCGGCGGCCACGGCGGCGACTTTGCCGGAGCCGATCGCGATGTCCATGGGGGCGTCGATGTTGTTCTTCGGGTCGATCAGATGACCTCGCTTGAGCAGCAAATCGTAGGCCGGCTGCTGCGCCTGGACCGCCGCCGCAAGAAGGAAGGCTAAAGACATGAATGAGTTCCTCAGATGGCTCATGGTTTGTTCCGTCGCGATTGTAGCGCGGATGGGCTGATATACTGAAGTCGATTATGAGCGTCAACCCGGAATGGAACGCCCAGCGCGTCCTCGAAGTTCTGCGAGAGGTCCAGGAGCCGGAGCTGAACCTGGACCTGGTGAGTCTTCAGATGATCCGCGACATAGATGTTTCGCGCGGCGCCGTGGCTCTGACCGTGGCGCTGCCGACTCCGGGCAGCCCTTTTCAGCCGCAGATCGAGGAGTCCATCCGGAAGGCGTTGGCGGGCGCCGGCGCGACGGCAGTCACAGTTCGTTGGAAGACGGAGATTCCGGAGGCGCACGGCGCCTCCGATAAACCGCCGCTGCCGGGCGTCAAAAACATTGTCGCGGTCGGCTCGGGCAAAGGCGGCGTAGGCAAAACCACGGTCGCCGTGAACCTCGCGGTCGGGTTGGCCTCGATGGGCGCGTCCGTGGGGTTGCTGGACGCCGATGTTTACGGTCCCAATGTACCGCTGATGATGGGCGCCAGCGGCGCGCCAACCGCGATTGAAGATCGCATCCAGCCGTTGGAGCAATACGGCCTGCGCTTGATGTCGATGGGGTTCCTGAGCCCCGGCGACAAGCCGCTGATCTGGCGCGGGCCCATGCTCCACAGCGTAATGCAGCAGTTCTTGAAAAAAGTGGATTGGGGCCAGCTCGATTACCTGGTCATCGATCTGCCGCCCGGAACCGGCGACGTGGTGCTCAGCCTGATCCAAACCGTTCCGGTGACGGGAGCCGTAATCGTCACTACGCCCTCGGACGTTTCTCTCGAGGACGCGCGGAAAGCGGTGCAAATGTTCAACCAAGTGAAAGTGGAAATTCTGGGCATTGTCGAGAACATGAGCTATCTGGTCTGCCCGCATTGCCAGGAGCGAGTCGATGTCTTCGGCCACGGCGGCGGAAAGCGAACAGCGGACAGGTATGGGGTTCCCTTTTTGGGAGAGGTGCCGTTGAACGCGGATGTGCGTCTCGGCGGCGACACCGGCATGCCCGTGGTCTTGCGCGATCCGCAGGATCCGCTCGCAGCAGCTTTTCGCAGCGTGGGGAGACGAGTCGCCGCCCGCCTCGCGGTGATAAACCTGACCTCGCCGGCCGAATCGATCTTGCACGTTCGGATGTGAGCCGA
>DASREK010000153.1:0-21774 GCA_035652135.1 Bryobacterales bacterium
GGCCGCAAGGCCCTGGCGACCGCTTGGAAGAATTCTTTCAGATATGGCCTGCCGACGTGCTCCAGCATGCCTACGGAGGCGATGGCGTCATAGGAACCGGCTATCTGACGGTAATCCAGCAATTCGATCCGGCAGCGATCCCCGAGGCCGAGACGAGCCGCCCGGGCGTTCCCATAACCGTGCTGCCGAGGGCTCAGCGTGATGCCGACGCTGTTAACACCGTACTTCTTAGCCGCGTAAAGGCACAAATAGCCCCACCCACAGCCGATGTCGAGAAAGCGCTGGCCCGCCTGCAAGTCGAGCTTGCGGCAGATTAAGTCACACTTGGCCTCTTGCGCCTGACTCAACGGAACCCCTTCGGCCGTAAAGATCGCTCCCGAGTAGAGCATAGTTTCATCCAGCCACAGACCGAAGAAATCGTTTCCCAGGTCGTAGTGGGCTATCGCGTTTTCGCGCGCCCGGCGTATCGTGTTGGGCGAGAAAGACCGAGCCAGTTTCGACACCAGGCGAGGAGTCTTCCATGCCAGATAGCTCTTGAGAACCGCGCAGAGCGTCCCTACCAGATCGCCCTGAATCTCGATTTCCCCCTGAGCGTAACCTCTTGCAAATCCGAGAGATGGATCTCGCCTGATCTCGGCGAAAGCACGGCGTGTCTTGATTAGCACCCGGCCGATCGCGTCACGGGCCGACGCAAGCAGCTCTCCGTTCCACAATTCCACTTGTATGGGCGGAGCATCGGAAGCAAAGCGGAGCGGCAGCATCTTAAGGCCTCCTGCACGTGGGAAGGTACCTTTTTCCGTCTGATTTCAGCGTAGCGCCTGTGCCAGATAATAATCCGAGAGGCGCCAATCGCAAAGTGTTTTTGCCCACAGGTTAGGGCCCGCTTTCGATTACAATAACGATGGAGACTGCGTGCCCGAAGCACAACAGAAACTCGAGTCGTTTGAGAGCGCCCTCGAGCAGCTGGAGAAAATAGTCAAAGAACTCGAAAACGGCGATCTGCCCCTCGAAAAATCGCTGGAGCTGTTTGAAAGGGGCATGGAATTGAGCGAGAACTGCCGCAAACAGCTCAGCGCCGCCGAAACACGGGTCGAGATGCTGCTCAAAAAGCAAGGCAAAGTGGAAGCTGTGCCGTTCCAACTTGAAAACAGCGAGGGCGGCGAGCGTTAGCACCGGCTGCGGCGCTTTCCCGGGCGCAACCGTGGGCTCGTTCTCAGGGCGGCAGGCCGGCCAACTGCCGGAGCATATGGCGGCCGTTCCAGACTGCTAAGAAATTTGTGACTGCTCCCGCGCTTATACAAGAGCATCTTAACCGGCAGCAACGCCGCATCGAGGAGGCTCTCGAACGCCTGACTCCTGCCGAAACCGAATACCCGGTTTCGATCCACAAGGCGATGCGCTACAGCCTGTTTGCGGGCGGCAAGCGCATCCGGCCCATCCTCTGCCTTGAGGCCGCCGCAGCCGTTTCCGATTCGACGCCGGGTATCGAGACAGCCGCTTCGGCGCTGGAAATGATCCACACCTATTCGTTGATTCACGACGATCTGCCGGCCCTGGACAATGACGACTACCGGCGCGGCCAGCCGAGCTGTCACAAGGCCTTTGGAGAAGCCATTGCGATTCTTGCCGGCGATGCGCTGCTGACCCGGGCTTTCCAGATCGTCGCCGAAATGGAAACGGTTCCCGCCGAGCGATGCGTCCGCATTGCCTGTGAACTGGCGCGCGCCGCTGGGACGGTGGACGGCATGATCGGCGGCCAGGTCGCGGATCTGGAGGCCGAAGGCAAGCCCGTAGAAGAAGCTCATCTGCACTACATTCACCGCGCCAAGACCGCAGCCCTGATCCGCGCCGCTGTGCGGGTGGGCGGCATCTATGCCGGCGCCGCCGACGCTCAGCTCGACGCTCTGAGCTGCTTTGGCGCCCAGATTGGCCTGGCGTTCCAGATTGTCGATGACGTGCTGGATGTGGTCGCCTCTACGGAAGGTCTGGGCAAAACGGCAGGGAAAGACGCCCGGCAGCAAAAGGCGACTTTTCCGGCCCTCTACGGCATAGAGCGCTCGCGCGCGATGGCCCTCGAAGCGCAGCAAACGGCGGTAAACGCCCTCGCCCTGTTCGGCGACCGCGCGGACGGGCTGCGCGGGCTCGCCCGGCTGATTGTCGAACGGAGTGCATGAAGCAGAAGGTCCGCCTCGACCGCCTGCTGGTGGAGCGCGGCCTGGCGGAATCGCGCGAGAAGGCACAAGCCCTGATTCTGGCCGGCCAAGTACTGGTCGCGGGGCAAAAAGCCGCGAAGCCGGGCGCGCTGGTGAACGGCGATGCAGCGCTAAGGATCATGGAAGGCGCTGCTCTGAAGTACGCCAGCAGGGCCGGGTTCAAGCTGGAAGCCGCTCTCGATCACTTTTCCATCGACGTTCAGGGTAAGACCTGCCTGGATATTGGTTCCTCCACGGGCGGCTTCACCGATTGCCTGCTCCAGCGCGGGGCCAGGAGGGTTTACGCCGTCGATGTGGGTAAGGGGCAGCTTGCCTGGAAGCTGCGGCAAGACCCCCGCGTGGTGATCCGCGAGGGCATAAACGCACGCTGCCTGCAATGGCAGACCATCGGGGAGCCGGTAGATCTGGTAACCTGTGATGTCAGCTTTATTTCTGTAATGTTAATTTTGCCGGCCATCCGGCAGTTTTTGCGGCGGGAGAGCCGCATTATCGTTCTGGCCAAGCCGCAGTTCGAGGCGGGCCGCGAACAGGTAGGAAAGGGCGGCATCGTGCGGGATCCGGCGATCCACGCCGAGGTCGTTGAAAAGGTGCGCCGGGCCGTGCGCGATTTGGGATTTCAGAGAGTCGAGTGGCTGGAAAGCCCGATAACGGGAGCGGAGGGAAATCGGGAATTTCTAGTATACGGATGGCAATTCAGCCAGCAGTTCCATTCCGGCGAATAGGCATCATCTCGAAGCCGCGCCGCCCCGACATCCGGGAAATCGCCCCTGCGTTGATGCAATGGATTGAGGCGCGCCATCTTACCTATGGGTACGACCTGGAGACGGCCCAGGCCATCGGCGCCAGCGGCGGCGTGACGCGCGAAGAGCTGGCGGCGACCGTAGACCTGCTCGTCGTGCTTGGGGGCGACGGAACCTTGCTTTCCGCCGCCAGGGCGGCCGGAGCTCGTGAAATCCCGTTGCTCGCCGTCAATTTGGGTGGACTGGGGTTTTTGATGACCACTAGCCCGCATGAGCTCTACTCGGTGCTGGATTGCGTGCTCGCCGGCCAGTTTCATATTCAGTGCCGGACGATGGTGCACGGCGAATTGCTGCGGGGCGCAGAGTTGATCGGCTCTTATGACGCGTTGAACGATGTCGTGGTGAACAAAGCCGCCATGGCGCGCGTCATCGACATGGACGCCTATGTCGATGATGAGTTCGTATGCAGCTATCGGGCCGACGGGTTGATCATTTCTACTCCCACCGGCTCGACTGCGTACTCGCTTTCCGCCGGAGGACCGGTGATTTTCCCTTCCGTACGCGCTCTGTGCATTACTCCGATTTGCCCCCACACGCTGACCAACCGCCCGCTGGTGCTTTCCGAAACTGCGCAGATCGAAGTGGTCGTGAAAGGCGCCGATGACGCATCCTATTTGACCATCGACGGCCAGGTCGGCGTCGCCTTGCGCAGTCACGACCGCGTGCGCTGCTCGGAATCCAAGCACCGCGTGCACCTGATCGAACCGCAGCGCCTGCGCTTCTTTGAAGTGCTTCGAAGCAAGATGAAGTGGGGGGAAACATGAAAACACTCGCAATGGCCTTGATGGCCGCCGGATTTTTGCAGGCGCAATGGGTTCCCCTGTTCAACGGCAAAGACCTTAGCGGCTGGAAGCCAACTCGTAACGCCGTCTGGAAGGTGGAAAACGGAATTCTCACTGGCCACTGGGGAGCCCGCGAGCACGGCGGCGGCTGGCTGCTCACCGAGCGGGACTTTTCCGACTTCATTTTGCGCGTCGAATTTCGCGGAGATCCCAAACAGACAAACAGCGGCGTCGCTGTCCGCGACCCGCTTCACGGCGCTCAAAACCCAACCTACTCTGGCTATGAAATTCAAATTCATGACAACCCGGAGGTTCCCTGGCCGACCGGCAGTATTTTCGGCGAGCTCAGGGCCAAATATCTGCCCTTGAATGACGAAGGCTGGAATATGTTCGAGATCACGGCGCGCGGGCCGCTGATTTCCGTAATTCTAAACGGCGAAAAAGTCGTTGAGAAAAACGACGCCACCCGGTCGCTGCGAGGAGCCATCGGCGTACAATCCCATGACCGGGATCAAACCATTTACTTCCGCAGCATCCAGATTCGGGAACTGAAGTAAGTTTACTGGCCCGCAGCCCGATCGCCGCCTGGACTTTTTTCCAGGCCCCTGCCTGCCCAATTGAGCGATGTGCTTCCGCTCGGCTCTTCTGCATACTGAATGCAGGAGGAAGCATGGAAGATACACTAGTGGCGCTTTCCAACACCTTGGCCGAGGCCGTGGAGCGGGCCAGCCGTTATGTGGCGGCGGTAAACGCCAGGCGGCACCTTTCGTCCAGCGGCGTGCATTGGAAGCAGGGCGTGATCGTCACGGCTGACCACGCGATCAAGCGGGAGGAAGAGATCGCTGTCACGCTGCCGGACGGGCGCTCGGCCCCGGCCAAGCTGGCCGGACGCGATCCTGGAACCGACTTGGCCGTTGTGACGGTGGAAGGCGCACAATTCGCTTCGGTTGAGATCGCCCCAAGTGAATCGGTGAAGCCGGGAATTCTGGTGCTGGCGGTGGGCAGATCCGCAGAAGCCGGCGTCAACGCCACGATGGGCGTGGTCAGCTCGGTGAGCGGGCGATGGCAGACGTGGCGCGGCGGGATGGTCGATCAATTGATCCGTTTGGATGTCGCCCTCTATCCAGGCGCGTCCGGAGGCGCCGTGGTGGATGTGCAAGGCCGCCTGCTCGGCATGGCTACATCAGGCCTCTCGCGGATGGCTGGATTGGCGATTCCGGCTTCGACCGTAAGCCGCGTGGCCGAGGAGCTGCTCGCTAAAGGCCATATCGTGCGCGGATACCTCGGGTTGGGTTTACAGCGCGTCGCACTGCCCGATCGTCTGACAAACGTCCCGCAGTGGCCAGGATCCAATGCTGGTCTGATAGTTTTGACTGTTGAGCGCAACGGCCCTGCGGACCGTGCCGGCGTCCTGATCGGCGATATTTTGCTGGCCCTCGGCGGAAAGCGCCTAAACGAAGCCGGCGACTTGCAAGCGGCGCTCGGCGCCGAGACTGTCGGCAATACAATTCCCGCGAAAATCCTGCGAGGCGGCGTTCTGAAGGAAATCCCGATTACCGTGGCCGAACGTCTGTACCGGAGAGGCTAAGATGCCCATGGAGCGATTGGGGGAAGTAGCCGAAACGGTGCGGCGCTCGACCGTAGTGATTCGAGCCGCGCAATCTCCGAGCGCCGGCTCCGGCGTCATCTGGAAGCCCGAGGGACTCATTATCACCAACGCTCACGTGCTGCCAGAACCCCAGGTCACCGTGCAACTGTGGAACGGGAGTGTCCATCGGGCAGCGGTGGTTTCCAAAGACGCCAGGCTGGATCTGGCCGCGCTCCAAATCGAGGCCGGGGCGCTGCCGGCTGTGGCCAGCCGGGATACCAAGACGGTTCGAGTCGGCGAACTGGTCATCGCCGTAGGCAACCCGTTTGGCTTCATAGGAGCTGTCAGCACAGGCGTAGTCCACGCGGTCGGGCCTTTGACGATCGCCGGACCGCTTCACGTTTTGACGGGGCGCGACTGGGTGCAAGCGGATGTTCGCCTGGCGCCCGGAAACTCCGGCGGCCCGCTGGCGGACGCGAGCGGCTCCCTCGTTGGTATTAACACTATGGTTGCCGGAGGACTGGCCCTGGCCATCCCCAGCAACACAGTGGAGCGTTTTTTGCGGCGCGGTTCATCCGGGGCCTCTCTTGGCGTGATCGTGCGTCCTGTCAGGGTGGATAACGATAGCATAGGATTGCTCGTGCTGGAGGTGGATCGTCACGGCCCCGCCGCCCAAGCCTCGCTCCTGGCGGGCGACGTGCTGACCGGCGCAGACGGCCGGCCGTTTCGCTCGTTGGACGACCTGCCGCGGGCCATCGAACAAGCCCATGGCGGCGCGCTGCGATTGCATTTCTTCCGAGGCGGCCGGCGCTGGGAGCGAGAGGTCAGCGTGAGCCTGGAAACGAAGCGGGTGGAGGCGATTTGATCCGTGCGGCGATCCTGGCTGCTTCGCCCGTATTGAGCGCCGGCTTTCAGTCCTTGCTGCGCTCGAGTTCGGCGGTAGAGGTCGTCGGCGCCGCCTCCGATGTAGATGCGTTCTTGCAGCTCATGGAAGATCGGCAACCTGAAGTTATCATCGCCGACCTGGCCAGCTACGAAAAAGCCTGGCCCCAGCTTGCGGCCGCTCCGTTTAAACCGGCCGTAATAGCCTTGATGGCAGACGACCCCCAGCCGCAACGGACCATCGACGCGCTGCGTTCGGGAGCGCGGGCTGTTATCACGTTCGACATCGCTCCGCCAAGTCTCGAAGCGGTGATACAAGCCGCAGCCAGCGGTCTTATCGTAATCGATCCGCGGATTGTCAAAACTCTCTTATCCGGAGACGCCGGAGCGGCTTCGCAAGCCTCTGAGGAGCCGGAGCCGCTATCCGAGGCCGGCGGCTTAGAGCCGCTCACTTCTCGTGAGATTGAAGTGCTGAATCTGTTGGGTGAGGGCTTGGGCAACAAGCAGATCGCAGGGAGGCTCGGCATTTCCGAACACACCGTGAAATTTCACGTAACTTCGATACTCGGCAAGCTGAATGCAGCCAGCCGCACCGAGGCGGTCACTATCGGAGTACGGCGCGGCTTGATTCTTCTGTGATGGCCATTGTGGGTGTCCCACCGCAGCGAGCCCGGCGGCCGCGGATTCGCTGATTCGCTTTCTTTGGCGGTGTAAAGCAGGGCCGCGGAATAGACCAGGAGGCTGGCGCTGTCAATGCCTTTTCAACGAGCCTTCCAGTCGACGTCAGCGCCCTTGATCTTTGGGCGTAGCCAGGTAGCCCACGATTCGATCCTTCTGTACCTGGTTGACGACGATCTCGTAGGGGATTTTCGCCTTGGCTACGTAAAACTGCACCGGCTCGTTGATGGTGCGGTCCTTCTTCTCGGTCAGCTTGTCGTCAGCGATTACGTCCAGCGTATAGCGATTTCGTTTCGTATCGGTGCTGCGCAATTTTACCGAGATCGTCCCGATGCGCTGGGGCTGCTTGCTCTTTTGGATATTGAATTCAAAATAGTTGCGCTCGCCGAGGCGCTTCAGGGCAGCCAGTTCCTGGGCGTTGGTGGCCACCAGCCCGCTCTGCACGCCCAAATCGCCGCGAACCGATTTTAGCTCGGCAATGGTTCGCTGCAATTCCGCCTTGGTCGAGGAAACGTCGGTTTTCACTCCCGAAACCTCGCCGCTCAGAGCGCCCACCTTGGATTCCGTTGTGGAAGCCACGGTTTTAAGTTGCTCCACTTCCCCGCCCACCTTCGCAACTTCAGCTTTCTGCTCCGCGGCGAGACGTTCCGCGATCTGCTGGGTCTTGGAGAGGACTTCTGTCTGGACCTGCTTGGTGGCCTGGCTGATCTGGCCGCGAGTCGATGAGACCTCGCCTTTCAGAGCCATCAGCCCCTGCTCGGCCTCTTTGTAGGTCCGCGAGACAGAACCTTCGAGCTTTGCGATCTGCTCATCATGGGCCTGAATCTTCTGGTTCGCTTGTGCCAGACTCTGGCGGGCGGACGCCAGTTGGGTGAATAGATAGATGTTTGCGCCGGCAAGGGCGGCCACCGCAATGATGACGAACAGGCTGAACCATTTCGGCCGCGGCTCGGAGATTGGCTCCGGCCTCCATGCCGGTCCCGCATCTCCACCGAAGTTTCCTGACGATCCCGGGCTGATACTCACGGCATCTCTCCTAAGAGCAAATTTTTAAGCATTATACACTATAAAGAGGATCGGGCCGGCGCGGGATAGGGCTATCTCCGAGTCAGATAAGGAGGAAATTGGGTTTCGACCGGGCGGCAAGTCCGGCAGCCCTAAGGAAGGGCGTTTTGGGGGCGGGCAGGCCGGAGGCGGCGGAGGACGTCCAGCGCTGGCGCAGGCAACGTCACCTGCCCGAGCTCAATGTGAGGCTTCGCCGCTCCGTGAAAATCCGATCCTCCGGTTACTGCCAGGCCCAACTTGGTCGCAATGGCCTGATAGACGGCCTGCTGTTCGGGGCCATGATCGCTGTGATAGGCTTCTACGGCGTCGATCGTTTTCCCCGCCATTTCGCGAAAAGCGGCCTCCACGGACAATCCGCTGCGCGTCAACATGCGAGCGGGGTGCGCCCAGGAAACCAGCCCTCCGGCTTCATGGATCCAGCGGATCACATCTTCGAGAGCCACCTCACGGCGCTCCACGTACCCGGGTGCGCTCTCGTCCAGATAGCGGTCAAACGCCTCCTTAATGCTCCCGGCGTAGCCTTTCTGGACGAGAAGCTGCGCGAAATGCGGACGTCCCGTCTGCGACCGTCCCAACTTTTCCGCCTCTTCCAGGTCTATCGGGATATGCAAATCGCGCAGCCTGGCAGCGAGCCGGCGATTTCTATCTTTACGCGCTTTTTGCAGAGAATCCAGGCGCTCGCAAAAGGCTTCTCCGGGCTGCTGATGAAAAAAATAGCCCAAGATATGGATCGTCTGCCCGTGAAATTTCGTGCTCAACTCGACCCCGCAAACCAGGTCCAGGCCTTGTTGCCGGGCGTAGGAAGCGCCCTCCTTGTAGCCCTCGAGCGTGTCGTGGTCCGTGATGGCCAAAGTCCGCAAGCCTTTGACGCGGGCAAGATCAATCAATTCCACGGCAGAGAGAGTTCCGTCCGACTTGTTGGTATGTGAGTGGAGATCGATCATAGCCGCTCCCGCCTATTGGGAGCAGGAGTTCCTAGAATAAACGATCGTCGATCATTTCCGCGCAGATCTGTTTGTGTGTACGGGGGCCGGCGGTCCGCTTTTCTGGCCCTGGCGCCGGCGGCCAAGCGCCGCTATCCCAAATGCGGGAAGCGGGATTGGAAATTAGTTATCTACAGCGGTCCCGCGAGGCTGCACACCCGATTGCGCGAAGGGAAGCGTCGAGGCCGGATAGCTCGTTATAAGGCCGAGCGCTTCGAGCTTGGCCCAGATTTTATCTGCGCTCTGCTCGGGTGTCTCCAGGTGAGTGTCAATGATGACTTCCGGATGAAGCGGTTCTTCGTAAGGGTCTGAAATTCCTGTAAACTCTTTAATTTCCCCGGCCAAGGCTTTCTTGTACAAACCTTTGACGTCTCGCTCCACCAGTTTGTCCAGCGGGCACCGCGCGAAAACCTCTACGAAGTGTTGGACTTGGGATCGGACGAAATCACGGGTTTCACGGTACGGAGAAATCGCGGCGGCGATGGCGATCACGCCGTTGCGCGACAGCAACTGGCAGACAAACCCGATCCGCTTGATATTCGTGTCCCGGTCTTCCTTGCTGAAGCCCAAGCCCTTCGAAAGGTTCGTCCGGACGACATCGCCGTCCAGCACTTCAACTCGCGCGCCGAGATGGCGGAGGCGGCGCTCGAGGATTCCCGCGACCGTACTCTTGCCCGCGCCGGACAGGCCCGTGAACCAGATCGTAAAACCCTCGTGATGAAATTTAGATTGCACTGAGAATATCCTCCAGGAGCACATCAACCTCGCGCTGCGCCTTCCCCTGAGCCGAAAAATGGATGCCGCATTCCTTCCGCGCGTCGGTTTCCCACCACCAGCGCCCAGCGCGCAAGTCCTCCCCAGGCTGGGTGGCGCGTGTGCATGGCTCGCAGCCGATACTCGTGTAGCCTTGAGAGTAAAGTTTATGGCGGGGCACCTGGTGTTCGCGCGTATAGGCCTCCACTTGGCCGGCCGTCCAGTCGGCCAAGGGATTCAGTTTTAAAATTCCTCCGTGCGCTGCATCGACTTCCACTTTCCGCACCCCAGCCCGGCTCTCGCTATGCCCTTTCCGGATCCCGGTGACCCAGGCGCTGAGCGTTCTTAGCTTCCGGTCGAGGGGCCTGACTTTGCGGATCTCGCAACAAAGCATTCGCCGCGGCACGCCTTCGTAAAACAGGTTCGGCCCATGCCGGCCGACCATTGCCTCGAGTTCCCGGAAGTCGGGAAAAACGACTTCCACGCGAACGCCGTACCGCTGGCGGACCTCCGTCATCAGATCGTAGGTCTGTTGGGGCAGCCTTCCCGTGTCGATTGTAAACACCCGCACGGCAGGATTGAGCCGTACGGCCATATCCAGGATCACCATGCCCTCGGCCTGAAAGCTTGTGCAGACCGCCAGCCGGTCGCCGAACGTCTCGATGCCCCAGGCGAGCACGTCCGTAGCCGTGGCGTTTTCAAGGCGCGACAGTTCTGCTGTTGCGATCACGCGCGGGCTCCTGCCTCGATCAGGATTCGGGCCACTTCCGGACGGGAAAACTCGGGCGGCAGCGTTTGCCCCTCGCTCAGCATCTTGCGCACAGCCGTGCCGCTCAGGGAAACGTGGTGTTCCGGTCCGTGCGGACACGTTTTGGGCGAAGTCATCCCGCCGCACTTGCGGCAATAGTGAACGGTATCGAAGAAAATAGGCTCGACGCCCAGTTCCCCGGGCTTGAACTCCGAGAAAATCCGCTGCGCATCAAACGGCCCGTAAAATTTTCCGACGCCGGCGTGGTCGCGGCCGATAACCAGGTGCGTGATTCCATAATTGCGCCGCACCTGCGCGTGAAAAATGGCTTCTCGGGGCCCCGCGTAGCGCATCCAAGCCGGAAAGCCGGCGATGAAGGTGTGCTGGGGCGAGTAGTAATTTTCAACGAGCGCCCGATCACAGGCAAGCCGTACTTCGGCCGGAATATCATCCGCCTTAGTTTCCCCGAGCAAAGGATGAATCACCAGACCGTCGGCCGTCTCGAGCGCCACCTTGCTCACAAACTCATGAGCGCGATGAATCGGATTCCGCGTCTGGAATCCCACAACCTTCTTCCAGCCGCGTTGCTCGATCAGCGCCCGTACGTCGCGCGGGGCGAAAGGCAATCCTCCGGGCAATTGCAGCTTCCAACCGGGGAACAGTTCGACAGGACCCGCAATACTAAACTCCCCAGCGCCGTGCAGCCAGGCTACGCCAGGATGCGATGTATCCTCGGTCCGAAAAACGTGACGGGCGTAATGACCCTTGTCCAATGGAAAGATTTCCTGGATTTGAATTACGCCGGCGGGGCTGCTGCCGTCCAAAATCACCACACGATCCGCTTTCTTCAGTGCTTCGGCCTGCTCGGCGCTGAGGGGAAAGATGATCGGGATGCTCCACGGCTCGCCGCTCGGAAGGTGCATCGTCTCGGCCACCTCGCGGACTTCATGGGCCGTCAGAAACCGCGAAACCGGCCGGTAGCCGCCCTCCCCGAGGAGAAACAGATCGCTTAGTTGCTTGAAAGTGCCGGGGAGAACCGGGCTTCCCGGCGCAAGAGATTCCCCAAAATTGGAGTTCGAAGGCTTGTGCAATGGTCCTAATCCCTATAGAGATGCAGTTATTTAGCTTACCACAAACATGAGATGACTCACAACCGGAACTGGATTCGTAATATTCTTCTGCGGAAAAAACGTTGATTCGGCGGGCGTTACAGAAGCTACTTCGATTCTACGCGGACCTTGCGCCCCTTCAGCTTTGGCAGCGCTTCGACATTTACCACGCGGCCCACGACATTCACTTTGCTGGCGGCCCGGCACTCATCGCCCTGGCTGGCGGGCGTAGGCCCCCAGAATATGCATAAACAGCGCCCGGCAGGCCAGTAGGCCACGGTACCTCTCTCCACGACATCTTGTGCATCTTTTTCTGCGGGCGCTTTCACCGGAATTTCAAAATAGAATTCGCCTCCCCAGTAATTGCCCGTTGACTCCAGCGGCAGAGCGGCGAGAATACTGCGCGCGGTCTGCGATTGATTCCACTCGGAACGCACTTCCAGATCGCCAATCTTAAAAATCACCATAGATGTGCCTGAAGAAATGGAACAGGGGATCTCCAGCCGGCGATGCGCCGAGTCCCGCCCGGCTTTCCGAACCCCAGCCGATCTGCGTCCCCTACGTAAACCAAAGCATAGAGCGGCGCATTCCCTGCCCCCGGCGCATGATAGAGCCTGAAGTTCTACGAAGTCAAGGGAACTTCGGATTGAACCATCATCGAACTTTGTGGCCCGAATTCGGGGGCGCCGGGAGCCCGTGCTTTGGCAGCTCCAGCAACCCAATTCCGGCGATCGCAGACGGTGGGAGGTTCAGGTACCAGCCGGGCAAAGCAAAGGCTGCTGCCGAAACGGGAAAACCGGGCGGTGCGGGCGCGCGCGGTTCTGAAACCAACGCGCACCCGGCGGCGATTGTGCTTACGGCTGGCTGGGGGCCACAGACTGCTGGCGGATCATGCCTCGATGGCGGGCAAACCGGCCTCTGGCCTGGAACAGCTTCTTTGCTTTCGCTTGCTGGTCCGGCGTGAGAATCGGCAGGATCTGCCCGGCGGTTTGCGCACGCAAGAGGGCTAGCTCAGAGGCCGTCTGGCCGATCTGGTTGGCCAGGGGCTGCAAGGTCGCCGTGTCGGTGTGGCCGCTCACCACGGCTTGCCGGAGAGCCAGGCGAGCCTGGCGTTGCTGGTCCACGAGGGGTTGGGCGGCTTGCATCTGCTGCTGGAGAATACCGCGAATCTGAGATGCTTGCGCATCGGAAAGATCCAGAACTGTCTTCATGTGGTCCACGACCCGGTCGATTCGCCGCGCCGGCTGTGGAGCGGGCGCTTGTTGGGCATACGCGGCGCCTCCCAGGGCCAGTAAGCCCGCGAGCGCCAAGACAGCCGCCCCGGCGCCCAGCGAGTTTCGCTTGCGAAATATTTTCTGAAACATAGCCTATTTCCTCCTACTGCCAGTTAACCCGGCCTGATTGAGCTCCATTTGTGCGCGCTGTAAAGATTTGTAAAGGGCTCGAATCCCCGGTTTGATCGTGCTAGAAGTGAAAAAAGAGGGACGCAGCCGTGCCCAAAATTCTCCTGGTTGACGATGACACAGAGCTGTGCACGCTGCTCGACCAGTATCTGCGCGGGCAAGGGTTTGAAGTACAGGCGGCGCACACGGGCCCGGAAGGACTGGAGGCCGCGCTGGAGCCCTCGGTGGATCTGGTGGTACTCGATGTGATGCTGCCCGGATTTGACGGCCTGGAGGTGCTGCGCCGCCTGCGGGCCAAATCGCACGTCCCCGTACTCATGCTCACGGCGCGCGGCGAGGATATCGACCGCATCGTAGGGCTGGAGATCGGCGCTGACGACTATTTACCCAAGCCGTTCAATCCCCGGGAATTGCTGGCGCGGATCCGGGCCATTCTTCGCCGCGGCGAGGCGGCGGCACGGCCGCAGGGCGTGCTGCGCGTGCAGGATGTCGAGCTCGATCCCGGAGCGCGCAAAGTGACTCGGAAAGGCATCCCAATCGAGCTGACTACTCTCGAATTCGACATTCTCGAGCAGTTGATGAAATCCGCTGGGCGCGTCCTCTCGCGCGATCAGTTGATGGACGCCCTCTACGAACGCCCCGCCACGCCGTTTGACCGGTCCATCGACATGCACATCAGTCATTTGCGGCGGAAACTCGAGGCGCCGCAGTTCGGAGACCGTCCTCTAATCAAAACCATTCGCGGCGTGGGCTATGTGTTCACACGGGAGGCGGGCACATGAAATCGTCCCTGTTCTCGAAGATTCTGCTGCTGCTTCTGGCCACTGCGTTTGTGGCTGTCGCCGGATTCGTGGCGATTTCGGCTATCTTGGGCTCGTTTTCTCCTCGCGCACGCGAACCTGTCGTACGGGCCGTCCGGTTCCTCGCCGGCGAGGCGGTCCACGCTTACGAAGAAGGCGGCGAGCCGGCTCTGGCTGATATGCTCCGTCGCATTGACACGACCTACGATTTCAACGGCGTGCTGACTGATGCAAAGGGAACGGCATTGACCGGGCCCCCCGAGGATTTCGGCCCCCTGGTGGAGCAGGCGAAAAAGAGGCGTGTGTTCCGCGCTCCTTTGCGGCGGGTGTTGGTGTTTGCATCCGAGGTACAGGGACGGCGCGGCGCCTACTGGTTTCTGCTGCTGGTGCCCAGCGAGCGTTTCGGCTTCTGGTTCCGGTTCCGGCAGACGCTGACGGCGCCCCACTTATGGCTGCTGCTCTGTATTTTGCTGCTCAGTTATGCGCTGGCCAGGCACATCAGCAAGCCGGTTCAGCAACTGCGGCTGGCCGCGGAGAGGCTGGGCCTTGGAGACTTCACCGCCCGCGTCAACTCCAGCCGCCAGGATGAACTCGGCGAGCTTGCCCGGACCTTTGACAAAATGGCCGAGCAAATCGAGCATGCGGTAACCGCGCAGCGGCAATTGCTGCAAGACGTATCTCACGAGTTGCGGTCGCCCCTTAGCCGACTGGCTGTGGCGGTGGAGCTGGCCCGGTCGAGCTCCAATCCGAGCGAAGCGCTCGATCGCGTCGAGCGGGAGGCCGCCCGCCTCAACGAACTGGTTAGCGAGCTGCTCGCCATGACGCGCGAGGAGCTGCGGCCGACGGAGGTGAATCTGGCTGGGCTGCTCGAGGAGGTGGTCGAAGATGTGCAAATCGAGGCGCAGGCGCGGCAATGCCGCGTAGTCCTGGACGGCGCGCCCGCGCTGATTGTATCGGCCGACTCCAGGCTGCTCCAGCGGGCGGTGGAGAACGTAACGCGCAATGCCGTTTACTACACAGCTCCGGGAACCGATGTTCACGTGGCGGCCCAACGGCGCAATGGGGGCGTGGAAATCACCGTGCAAGACGCTGGCCCAGGGGTGCCCGAAGCGGCCCTGACCCGCATCTTCGACGCGTTCTACCGAGTGGATCGCGACCGCGATCGTTCGACTGGCGGCGTTGGCCTGGGACTTTCCATCGCCCGCCGGGCGATCGAAATGCACGGCGGCACAATCACGGCCTCGAATACCCATCCCGGATTGCGCGTCGTGCTGCGGCTGCCTGACTCCCGGGTTATTTCCGAACCCGCTCCCAGCGTTATGATGGAGGAGACGTGAGCGGGGCCGAAGGCACAGAGGAAAAGCCAGTCGCGGTCGTGCTGCTGAGCGGCGGGATGGATAGCTGCGTGACCGCCGCGGTTGCTGCGCGAGAGCATCGGCTGGCCCTATTGCATTCGAGCTACGGCCAGAGGACCGAGGCCAGGGAAAAGCAAGCTTTCCAGCAGATTGCCGACTATTACCGCGCCGCCTTCCGCCTGGCCATCGAGCAGCACTACATCGGCAGCATCGGCGGCTCGGCGCTCACTGATCCCTCGTTGCCAATTCCTGAAGGGGAACTGCGTCCGCCCCAGAGCGGGCCGATTCCCATCACTTATGTCCCGTTTCGCAACGCCCATTTCCTCGCAGCCGCCGTTTCTTGGGCTGAAGTTCTGGGCGCGCGCCGCATTTTCATCGGAGCGGTCGAGCAGGATAGCTCGGGATATCCGGATTGCCGGCCGGAATATTACCGGGCCTTCAATGAGGTAATCCGGCTCGGAGTGAAGCCGGAAACACACATCGAGATCTGCGCACCGCTGATACACATGAAAAAGGCCGACATAATCCGTCTCGGCCTCGAGCTCGGCGCGCCGCTGAGCCTTACGTGGTCCTGCTATCAGTCAAGCGAAGCCGCCTGCGGCGTTTGTGATAGCTGTGCGCTGCGCCTTCGCGCCTTCGCTCAGGCAGGCGTGCCCGACGCGATTCCCTACCGCAGGACGTGAAATACCTGCTGCTGGTCTGTCTCGCTGCGAGCTGCGCCGCCGGCGAAGACCTTTCCTTTTGGATTCAGCCGTGTTCCGGGCAGGTGGCCGAAGACTCACGCTGTCAGGCCGCCGATGCCGAACTGGCGGAATGGGCCCTGCATGCCTGGCAAGCCGCCGCGGGCGGCGGAATCCGGTTCGAGAAGGCCGCGGAAGAGAAAAGGGCGAGGATCCGGATTTATTGGGCTTCCGGCCGCGCGGGATTGTATGGCGAAGCGATGCCCATCCGGGTCGATGGGAAGCCCGGCGCGGCTGTATACGTCTTGCCCGACGTTTCCCAGCTTGGGCCCGCGATCGCCGCCGCCGGCCGCGAGGATGCTCTGTTCCGGCAGGCGGTCGTCTACCTGACCTGCCTGCATGAAACTGGCCATGCCATCGGGTTGCCCCACACTGCCGACTACAACGACATCATGTACAGTTTCGCCTATGGAGGCGACATTCTCGAGTACTTTTCCCGATACCGGAGGAAGATATCGGTCCGGGAACACATTCGGCGAAACTCCGGCATTTCAGCGTCAGACCAGGCGCGGCTACGGAAGATCTATTCCGACGGCCGATAGGAGCGCTATGCCTTCCCTGAGTCAGCCCTTGCGTCCGTGCGGCCGCGCTCGCTGGAATTCTTATATAATTCGCGGAGAGGCGTCACGCTAGTCATGCCAGAACCCATCGATTTCCCACTGCCGCCTGATCTGCCCCGGCCGCTCGATGACGGCGCGGCCGACCACCTTCCGGGCGCGCCGATGCCCTCCATCTCTCTCGCTTCCACCGCGGGCAGAATGGTGGATCTTTCCGGTTTGACCGCGTCCAGAACCGTGATCTACTGCTATCCGATGACCGGAGTTCCAGGGAAGCCCTTGCCTGAAGGGTGGGATCTGATTGCTGGGGCGCGCGGTTGCACTCCCCAAACGTGCGGCTTTCGTGATCACTATCAGGACCTCTTGCAGCTTCGCGCCGATGTGTTTGGCCTGAGCACGCAAACCACCCAATACCAGGGCGAGATGGCCGGCCGCCTCCGCGTCCCATTCGAAATCTTGAGCGACGCTCAATTTCAACTCTGTGACGCCCTGCGTCTGCCGACTTTCGAGGTGGACGGCATGCGGCTCCTCAGGCGCCTCACGATGATCATTTCCGGCGGGCGAATCGAGCATGTCTTCTATCCTGTCTTTCCGCCGGATGAGAACGCCGCTCAAGTCATTCGCTGGCTCAAGGACCATCCCACTGCGGCATGATCGCCCGCCGGCTTTCGCACCGTTCTTGAAAGGCGTTTAGGCGCGAGCGCACGGGGAATGCGGTCCTGTGCCCTGCTGTGTCTCGGTATCGGTATTTGCCTTCCCTGGGCTTATTTCTCTCGGGTCGCCCGGATCAGGGCTTCCATGTGATCGAGGTATCTCTCCAGGGCGCGCCGCCCGGCGGAAGTGAGCCGGTACTCGGTCTTGGGAAGACGCCCTGCAAAATATTTGGCGCAGGTAATATAGCGCGCTTCTTCCAGCTTGCGGGCATGCACGCTCAGATTGCCGTCGGTGGTTTTCAGCAGTCTCTTCAAGTCGTTGAAGCTCAGGGCGTCGTTGACCGCCAGGGCGCTCACGATACCCAGCCGCATCCGCTCGTGAATCAGCCGATCAAGCTCCAGGGGACGGCCTTCTCCGGCTTTGCCGCGGGCGGGGCGGCCATCCGGCGGCTCGGCGCGGCTCTTATGACGATCCTCGGCAAGTGCCCCCGCTCTAGCCACCGTACCTCCTCGCAATGATGATGCCGAAAATAATATGGAAACCGCCAAATCCGGCGGCCATGAGCCAGTTGCCCCAAGCGGCCGGGCAGAATAGTCCGATGGCGCCCTCGAGCATGAAGCAGAGGCCCATTACAGGGACGATGGGTACGGAAAAGGCGCCTCCCGTGACGACTCCCGTTCCGTACAGCAGCAGCCACATGGCGGGGATGACGCCAGCCAGGCCCGCCCGATAAAGCACAATGGTAAGTAAAGCCGCCACCACAATCGGCGGGCACAGGCTGAGAGCGAATTTTCGCGCCGGGCCTCGAAGCACCGGCATCTTCGCCGCCCGAGCCTTGCGCACCATCGCCAGAGCGCCAATTAGAAACGCAAGGGTCGCCTCGCCTAGCCAGGTTGCAAGCCAAGTCACGGCGCCCGGTTCGCGGACCGCGATGGCCGCCGCCAGCAGGGCGGTAACGCCCATGACCACGCCGCCCAGGCCCGGAACGGCAGTGAAGGATGCCGCCGATTCCATAGTCTCCCGGATGTAGCGCAGATTGTCCATCGCCCGCACTTCGAGGGCGATCGGCTCGGGACGAGCTTTGGGAAAAGGACGTGCAGATCCCATGGCTTGAATTATACACGCAGAGATCGCTGCGCGGCCTCAGCGTTTGCTGTATCATTTGGCGTTAATCGGAGCCGCCTTATGGGAATGCTCTCTTGCAAAAATCGAAGCGTCTGGCGCGCCTGGCTGCGCAAGAATGGCGGCAAGCGCGACGAAATCTGGCTCCTTTACTACAAGAACAAATCGGGGCAGCCCAGCATCGGATACGAGGATGCGGTGGAAGAAGCCCTCTGCTTTGGCTGGATCGACGGAAAGATCAAGCGCATCGACGAAGCGTCTTATGCGCAAAGGTTCACCCCGCGAAGACCCGGCAGCAGATGGTCGGCCATCAACATCCGGCGCGCGGAGCGCATGATCGCCCAGGGCCGGATGACGGCGGCCGGGCGGAAGGCCTTCCGTTCCGGGCGGCGCCGAGAGTCGCCGCGCCTGCCGACGCGATTGCCGCAGCCGCTCCAGAACCGCTTTGAGTTGCAGAAGGACGCCTGGGAAAACTTCCAGCGGTTTCCGCCGTATTACCGGCGCCTGACCATCGGATGGATAGCCAGCGCCAAAAAGGAAGAGACGCAGCTCAAACGGCTGGCAAAACTGATTGATTACTCTGCGCGCCACCAGCGCATCAAGTTCATGTAGCCGTGGCGCCGGGAGCGCTCCGAACCGGCTCCGGCCGGTCAAGGGGCGGCGCCTGCTCTAACCGCATGTTATGGCTCGGCCGGCTTTGGGTACGCGGCGGCCGGGGTTGCCGGATTCACCTTGCGCGCCTGCGCTTCCGCATAGGCCTTCTGGACAGGTTCCGGAAACCCCTTCAGCATCTCCGCAAGTTTCACTTGAAGCTGCGCAATGATCTGCGGATTCTCCGGCGCGACGTCATAGCTCTCATCCGGATCGCTGGAAAGATCGTACAGCTCGGGGCGAGACAACAAATAACTATGGCGCCCGCCGGGCGGCGCGGGCGTATAAGGAGCCGTGTTGTGCCGCGCAATATGCAGCTTCCAGTTCATCCAGCGCGCGCATTGCAGGTCCCAGCCATCAAAGTACAGCAGCGGAGGCCGCTCGATTGACTTTTTTCGGCCTGTCAGGAGCGGCCATATGTCGATGCCATCGAGCGGTTTGGGCGGGAGGATTCCGCCGCACAGCCGCGTGACGGTTGGAAAGACGTCCATCATGGAAGCCAGTGCATCGCAGACGTGTCCAGCCGGAATCTGGCCCGGCCACCGGGCGATGAAAGGTTCTCTGACGCCGCCTTCATAGGCCGTGTTTTTGCGGCCTCTTAGTTTGCCAGGACTTCCCTGATACCAGGGGCCGTTATCGCTGGAGAACATCACCAGCGTGTCCTTCTCTAACCCTTTCTGCCTCAGGCTTTGCAGCACTTCACCGACGCTCCAGTCTAGTTCCTCGACAACATCACCGTAGAGGCCTTCTTGCGACTTGCCGCGGAACCGCGGCGACGCCGCCAGCGGGATGTGCGGAAACGTGTGCGGCATATAAAGAAAGAACGGCGATCGATTGGACTGCGCTATGAATCTCTCTGCCCGTTCGGTGTATCGCGCGGTAAGTGATGCGAGATCGGCGGTCTGCTCAATGACCTCAGTGTTATGCATCAACACCCGGGGATTCATGTCGTTGCTATACGGTATGCCGAAGTATTCGTCGAATCCGCGGCTGGTGGGCAGGAACTGCGGCGGACGGCCCAGGTGCCATTTCCCGATGCACATAGTCTTGTATCCGCGAGCCTTCAGCACGTCCGCCAAGGTTGTCTCATCCAGGTTCAGACCGCCTGTGTCTTGTGGAAACAATACACGCGGGACGCCGACTCTCGTGGGATAGCGGCCGGTGAGCAGGGCCGCGCGCGACGGAGAACACACGGGATCGGCCGAACAGAAATTTGTAAATCGGACGCCCTCCCGAGCCAGGCGATCCACATTGGGCGTCCGAATTTTGGAGCCATAGCACCCCAGATCGCCGTAGCCTAGATCATCGCAAAGGATAAAGACAATATTCGGAGTCTTCGCGGGAGCGGCGATCAGCCGCGATCCAACCCCTGCGCTTGCCGAAACCAGAAACTTACGCCGGGTCATAACCGTGACGGGGGCCGATCTGCGCAGGCGCCCTGCCCTTTTCCGGCCATCTTCGTGTTGCGTCTTCTTGTGGCAGGCCGTGGTGCGCCCGGCGGAATGGCGTTCACACCTTCCGCTTCCTCCGCTCCGCCAGATTGAACTTCTGATACCAGGTGGATTCCGCGCCGCCGCCATAACGCGAAATTATGACATCCAGCAGATAGGGTTTCCCGTCGCGGGTGGCGGCGATGCCGCGCTTCAGCGCCGGCTCCAGATCCCGCGCTGTAGCCACTCTTTCACCGGCGACCCCCTGACTCTGGGCAAGCTTCACGAAATCGATGTCCGGGTCGCCCAAATACATGCCGCTATAATGGCCCGTGCTGGCCATCTTTCCTTTGTAGTTATAATAGGCAAACCGCACCGTCTGGTAATTATGATTGTTCCAGACCACCGTGAGAACGGGCGCGCCGTAGCGCGCCTGAGTCCAAAATCCGGAAGCGCTATACATAACCGAGCCATCGCCGATGGAGCACACGACCTGACGGTCGGGCGCGCCCAGCTTGGCGCCGGTAGCCGCGCCGATGCCCCAGCCGAGCGAGTTGCCGGTATTAGCCAGTCTCATCTGCTCATTGGGCCGGAACCCGAAGAGGAACGAATCGTATTTGCCGGTCAGGTTTTCGGTAACCACGATCGCGTCGCGGTCGATGGTGCGGGCCAGGATGGCGCCCATTTCATCGGGATGCATCGGGTTTCGGCCGAAGTTGCCGCGAATTTCGGCTTCCGTTCTGGCGCGCATGGCCGCAGTGAGGGCGCGCACCTGCCCGGAGCGTGACGCAGCGGCCGCCGCCATTCGTTCCCGGGTCAGCATACTTCCCATCGCCTCCCGCAGGTCGTTCAGAGATTCCTTCACGTCGGAAACGAGCGCCAGATCAGTGGCGTAATTGCGGCTCATGTCGGAAGTGTTCACGCCGACGCGGATGATCCGGGCCTCCAGTGGAACCTCGGGCGAGTGCGGCGTAACCCGGCCGCCGAAATCCCGAGCGCCGATGACCAAAAGCAAATCGGCGTTCCTCATGTACTCAGACGACATACTGAAACCGCCGAGGTAAAGAGGATGCATAACGGGGAAATTCGCATATCCCTGGACGCCGGCCGCCACGGGGAGCCCCAGCTTCTCGGCAAAGTCGAGCAAATTAGCCTGCGCCCCCGACTTCCAGACCTCATCGCCCACAACAACCAGGGGGCGGCGGGCCTCAATGAGCATCCGCGCCGCATCCTGCACGGCTCCGGCGCTTGCCCTGATACGCCCGCGGATCATGAAGCGCTCGGCCGGCAAGATTTGCGCCTTTACGCCCTTGGCTTCCAGAGCGTAATGGGCCATAGCAAGATAGACCGGGCCGCCCGGCTCTGTCGCAGCGACTTTGAAAGCGCGGCGCGTCATCAAGGCCAGCGCTTCCGGGTTGCGCGCCTCCCAGGAGATCTTGGTGAACTGCCGGTTTACTTCCT
>DASREK010000154.1:0-6795 GCA_035652135.1 Bryobacterales bacterium
AAAATGCAAATGACAGAGGCACATTCGTCGCTGCGTTCACAATGACTGGCGAATTCTTCGCCAGGCTCCGGCGTCGAAGACCTTTACTGCTACAATCACGGAAGCACAGGCCAGCGAGGCAAGCCGGACGGCTGCGGCCGCCGGGACGGCGCCTGATCCGTCACGTTCTGCTGGAAGGGGGCGGTATGAAGAAAGCGATTCAGATTACCGGCGGCGCCGTTGTTATCTATATCGTTCTGATGCTCATCACGGGGTTGGCAGCGAAGGCGCTGCTCTCTTCCGGCCGTATACAGAACGTGCTCGCGTCGCTCGGAACCAATTCGCCCGTTCAGATATCCGCTAGCGGAGGCGACTTCGATCTGGGGCAGTGGTTTCTTTTCCGGCCGTCGGTCGCCGTCCGGGATTTGTCCATCAGCAACCCTCCGGGCTTTTCACAACAGCCGTTGCTTGCCGCCAGGTCCGTCTCGGCCCAGATCGCCCTGCCGTCCCTGCTGCACGGACGCACCGATATCCGGCGGATCGTGTTACAAGAGCCGCAGCTCAGCGTCGAGACCGGCCCCAACGGCCGTACCAACCTGGAAATTCTGCTCGGGTCCTTGAGGGAGCGGAATGGCTCCGCCGCCGGCGCTCCGGCATCCAACAAATCAGCGCCGACTGTCTTTTCTATCGCCGCGTTTTCTTTGCAATCCGGAGCGATTCGATTCATGAACCAGTCGCAAAAGCAGCCGGCGCTTACCATCCGTGATTTGGACGTCGTCCTGACGGATTTTGCACTGGACGCGAGCTGCAACATTCGAGCGGGCGCGCGCCTTTTCGGCGGCAAAACGTCCCGTTTCGATTTCACCGGACGCGCCGGACCTTTCCGGGAGGATTCGACGCCCGCGCAAGGCGTCCTCTCCGTGAAGCTGGCGCCGGCCGAGGCGCCCGCCGCCCTTCGCGTTGCATACTTCGGCGACCTGATGCGCGATCCCGGGGAAAGAAGCCGCATGACCTTGGAAGCCACGATGCAAGGCGATTTGATGCGGACTTTGGAGGGCCAGGGAAAACTCGCTCTGGAAAACTTTGAGGTGGGCAAAGATCGAGCCAGCCGGATTCCATTGCGGGGAACCGCTCCCCTGCGCCTGGCAGTAGAGCGCGCACTGAGCAACCCTGCCTTCGCTTTGGAAGCACAAGGCGCTGTGCTGCAACTGGGCGATGGGCGGTGGAAAGGCGGGGCTGCGGCGCGGTTTGACGGTTCGCGCCTCTCGGGCAGCAGCAAGGGCGCCATCACCGGAGTGCAGATCCGTCAGATGCTGGCCGCATTTACTTCGATGGGAGATAAAGTGTCTGGCATGGCTGAAATTCCCAATTACCAAATCAGCTTCGCCGGCCGGAACGCCGAAGAAATCCGCGACTCGCTCAACGGCGCAGGAAACATTACGCTGGAAAAGGGCCGCTTCGCCCTTTTCGATCTGCTCAACACCGTCGAGCAGGTGGTCAAAAGGGCTTCCAGCGGCGACCAGCCGGCCTCAGGTTCTACGGACTTCACCACTTTCCAGAGCAGCTTTCGAATCGCCAACCGGCAGGTGAACCTGCCGGATTTGGTCCTCGAAAATGGCGCCTCCCGCATTGCAGGCCGGGGCTATTTCACATTTTTGGGCGAAATCAGCTTCGATTTGGCCACCAACGTCACCGGCGGGCTGGCGGCCTCGCTGGGCGGGCGCCCCGACAGTTCCGGACGGGCGCAGTTCCAGGTGCCGGTCAAGGTGCGGGGTTCGCTGGAGTCGCCGAAGGTCTACCCCGATGCGGGGCGGCTCGCCGTACAAACGGCCACAGAAAAGGCGGCAGGACTGCTCGACCGCTTCCTTAACAAAAAGAAGCCGCCGCAATAAAGCAAGGGCGTTCACCAGAGGTGCGGCGAGACAGCCCCGCCCGCGGTTCGACGCGCTCTCTCCGGCCGTGTGGCTAAATCCTAACAGCTCGCCTGCGGGGATTCCTGCAATAGGAGGAAGGGCCCGGGCGGTTTAAGTGAAATCTGCAACGAGCGCACGGGCGCAGGACTCCAATCGCTGTACTCCGAGCAGTTCTGTTGTTTCTACGGAAGCTGTTATTTTCGAACCGGAGGTTGCCCGCGATGAACCCTCTCAAACAACTCGAGAAGGAAGGCCAGTCCGTCTGGCTCGACTACATTCGGCGCAATCTGATCACGGGCGGCGAGCTCTCGCGGCTCGTTGTGGAAGACGGCCTGAAAGGAGTGACCAGCAATCCGACGATCTTCGAGAAAGCGATTGCGGGCAGCTCCGATTATGACCAGCCGCTGCGGGAACTGTTGGCCAAGAACCCTGGGGCCGATACCCGGGCGCTGTTCGAGTCGATTGCCATCGAAGACATCCGCATGGCGGCCGACGTGCTCCGGCCGGTTTACGATCAGACCGGCGGCGCCGATGGCTTTGTGAGCATCGAGGTCGCGCCGCAACTCGCGCACGACACAGCGGCCACTATCGCCGAGGCGCGCCGTTTGTGGTCCAGCGTAGGCCGTCCCAACCTGATGGTGAAAGTGCCGGCGACGAAGGAAGGCATTCCGGCGATTGAAGCGCTTCTTGCCGAGGGCGTGAACATCAATATCACGCTGATGTTTTCTCTGGCTCATTATGAGGCTGTAGCGGGGGCCTATATCAGCGGCCTGGCGCGCTCGCCCGAGCCGCAGAAGGTAGCGTCGGTGGCTTCTTTTTTCGTGAGCCGCGTGGACACGGCGGTCGACAAGGCCCTGGCGGCCATCGGGACGCCCGAAGCCCTGGCCTTGCAAGGCAAGATCGCCGTCGCCAACTCGAAGAAGACTTATCAGCGCTTCCGTGAAATTTTCTACGGAAAAGATTTCGCCGCGCTGCGCGAGCGGGGCGCCCGCGTTCAGAGGCCGCTGTGGGCCAGCACCAGCACGAAAAACCCGGCATATCGCGATGTGCTCTACGTGGAGGAGCTGATCGGCAAAGATACTGTCAACACCATGCCGCTTCCCACGCTGCAAGCCTTCCGCGATCATGGGCGCGTGCGGCCGTCGCTCGAAGAAGGGCTGGAGGACGCCGGCGCCGCCCTCCAGCGGCTGAGGGCTCTCGATATTGATTTGAACGCGATCGCGGAAAAGCTCCAGGAGGAAGGCGTAGCGGCGTTCTCAACCTCCTTCGATCAGTTGCTGGCCGCACTCGAGAAGAAGCGGCAAGCCTTGAGGGCTGACCGGGCCGGCCGGCAAAGTCTTCGTCTTGGGGCCTTCCAGAACCGCGCCGACGCCCGGTTAAAAGCCTGGCAATCCGCCGGGTTCGCATCCCGGCTTTGGCGGAAAGACGCCACGCTTTGGACCGCCCAGCCGCAGCCTGAATTGACGGACCGCCTCGGCTGGCTCACTCTTCCCGAGGCGATGCGCGAGCACGCCGAGGAGTGCGCCGCCTTCGCCGGGCAGGTGAGGTCCGACGGCGTGCGTCATGTCGTAGTACTTGGCATGGGGGGATCCAGCCTGGCGCCCGATGTATTCGGCCGAACCTTCGGCCACGCGGACGGCTTTCCGGAGCTGATCGTGCTTGACAGCACCCATCCCGCGGCCGTGCGGGCGGTCGAGAAGCAGATCGATTTGCGGAGCACTCTGTTCGTGGTTTCGAGCAAATCGGGCGCCACCATCGAGCCGCTTTCTTTCTTCCGGTATTTCTGGAGCCTGGTGGGCCGCGTGACGAAGACGCCGGGAGATCGTTTCGCCGCCATCACGGATCCCAACACGCCGCTCGAGCGCCTGGCGCAGCAGCGCGGGTTCCGGCGCATCTTCCTCGCGCCGCCGGATATCGGCGGCCGCTATTCCGCCTTGAGCGTCTTTGGCCTGGTTCCGGCGGCTCTGATTGGACTCGACGTGCATCACCTGCTGGACCGCGCCTGGACTATGGCGGAAGCGTGCGCCTCCTGCGTGCCCGTCCCTGAAAATCCGGCGCTTGCACTGGGCGCGGCGATGGGGGAACTGGCGCTCACTGGCAGAGATAAGGTCACCTTTCTTGCCCCGCCGGCCCTAGCATCGTTTCCTTCCTGGGCCGAGCAATTGATCGCGGAAAGCACAGGCAAGGACGGCAAAGGCATCATTCCAGTAGCCGAGGAGCCGCTCGGCAAGGTTGACTCTTACGGCTCCGACCGCTTTTTTGTGTATCTTGGTCTGAACGGCGCGGCGGATTCCGCGCTGGAAGAGGACCTCGAGCGGGTGGAGAAGGCCGGGCATCCGACGGCGCGCATTCAACTGGCCGAGACGGCTGATCTCGGCCAGGAATTCTTCCGCTGGGAGATGGCTGTGGCGGCTGCCGGCGCCGTGCTCGGAATTCATCCCTTCAACCAGCCGGATGTCGAGCTGGCCAAGGAGCTGGCTCGCCAGGAGATGAAGAGAGGAGGCGTCTCCGGCGGGGGAGCCGCCGCGCCGGCGCCCCAGAGCGGAGCCATGCGCGCGGCCCTGGATCAACTGCTCTCGCAAGCCAGGCCAGGCGACTATGTGGCCATCCAGGCCTACCTCCCGCCGGATCCCGCCACCACCAAACGCCTTCAGGTGATTCGAGTGCAATTGCGCGACCGGCTGCGTCTCGCGACAACCCTGGGCTATGGGCCGCGCTTTTTGCACTCCACGGGACAGCTCCACAAGGGCGGTCCCAACACCGGTCTCTTTTTGCAATTGATCGACGATCCCGAGGAGGCTCTACCCGTTCCGGAAACCGACTATTCCTTTGCGGCGCTGATCCGGGCGCAGGCCTTCGGCGATTATCAGGCTTTGCAACAGCGCGGCCGGCGCATCGTGCAAATCCATCTGGGACGAGATGTGACAGGCAGGCTGCAAGAGCTGGAGGAGGCCGCCAATGGGTGATGTCGCGATCGCACCGCGCGCCCTGTTCTGGGACGTGGGCGGCGTGCTGCTTTCGAACGCGTGGGACCGCGGCATCCGCCGGCGCGCCGTCGCGCACTTTCAGCTCGACTGGGAAGAATTTGAGGACCGCCACGAGCTCGTCGTGCCTGCATTCGAAAAAGGGCAACTGACGCTCGACGAATACCTGGATCGAACCGTTTTCTACCGGGCCCGGCTGTTCACGAAGGAGTCTTTCCGGGAGTGGATCTGCGCGCAGTCCACTCCCCAGCCGGAAAGCCTGGCCCTTGTGGAGCGCCTGGCCCGCACGAAGAAATATGTGATGGGGACGCTCAACAATGAATCGGCGGAGTTGAATGAATACCGCATCCGGCGTTTTCATTTGCGAAACTATTTTGCCGTTTTTCTGAGCTCCTGCTATCTCGGTGTGAGAAAGCCCGATGCGGCCATGTACCGTCTGGCTATGCAGCTCGCGCAGTGCGAGCCGCACGAATGCATATTTGTGGATGACAGGCCGCTGAACGTCGAGTGCGCCCGGAGAGCCGGAATGCACGCGATTCAGTTTGAAAACGCAGGGCGCCTCGAGCCAGCGCTGCGGCAATTGGGTGTGGATTGGTGAAAACCCTGACGATCAAACCCTCTTTCGGAAAACGGACGGTTTTGGGAAATACGTTCGAATTGAAAACAAATCCCATAATTTATATCGGCCGGAACCAGCGATACCAGCGCATCATATCCGAAATATTGGACGGAGAATTATGCAAAGGGTGCAGGAAACGGGCCTATCGCTGGAATGAATTTTTGTCCGACGACCGAAGAGGGGTTGAAATGGCTCGGCATCCCTATCGGACCAGTTCTCTGAGCAAATGGCCATAGGTAGGGCCGGCTGAAACCGCGACCTATTCGGCCGCATTGAGTTCTTGGCAAAGCGATCGTACTGAAGCTCCATGGCGCTGCGCCGAGGGGCCACAGCTATAGAAGGCGGGTAATATAGGAAAATCAGTCTGGGCTTTCGCCCGGCCGTCTGGCAGATGGCTGCGGCCCCCTCACGGAAGATGCCGTCCCCGCGCCACATCCTGACCATCAACAGCGGCTCGTCCAGCATCAAGTTCGCGCTATACGGCATGGCCGAAAGCGAGAGCCTCGTTCTCTCGGGCAGCTTGCAGAGGATCGGCCTGGACAGCGGATTTTTTCGCGCGCGCGGCTCGCGCGGGGAAGCCCTGATCGAGGAATCGGACGATCTCCCGGACCATGAGGCAGCGTTGCAACGGCTGTTCGCCTGGCTTCCCCAACACTCGCCCGCGGATCTGGCGGCGGTAGGCCACCGCCTGGTCTACGGCGGCCTGGAGTACACGCAGCCCCGCTGGATCACTCGGGACTTGACAACGGCGCTCCAGAAGCTGATCGCCTTCGCCCCCGAGCATCTCCCTCATGAACTGAAAGCGATCGAGGCCGTCAGCCGCGCGCACCCCGATCTGAAGCAGGCGGCTTGCTTCGACACTGCTTTTCACTCGCAAATGCCGAAGATTGCGCGGCTGTATCCTCTTCCCCGTTTTCTGTGGGACGAGGGTGTCCGGCGATACGGTTTTCACGGATTATCTTACTCATACATAATGGGAGAGCTGGCGGAACAGGCTGGCCTGGAGGCCGCAAACGGGCGCGTGATCATCGCGCACCTGGGCAACGGGGCCAGCATGGCCGCGGTTCGGGGAGGGCGGCCTATCGACACGACCATGGGCTTCACGCCTGCCGGGGGACTCATGATGGGTACGCGATCCGGCGACCTCGATCCGGGCGTCATGCTCTACCTGCTCGAGCAGAAGGGCCTTTCCCCAGTCCGCACGAGAGATATCGTCAACCGCCAAGCCGGAATCCTGGGCGTTTCCGGCATCAGCTCCGATATGCAAGACCTCTTAGCAAAAGAAGCCGACGATCCCCAT
>DASREK010000155.1:0-16538 GCA_035652135.1 Bryobacterales bacterium
CATTCTGCCGATAGTCGGCTGATCCACTGGGTCAGCCGCGTCGAAATTGACGATTCCGCAAATCGCGCACATCGCTTTTCTCCAGGCCGGCGTCTTTCGCGGCAAAGTAAGTTCCGGGGTTTTGCTTCTCAAACACTGTTCGGCCGCTTTGGCTGAGACTCTGGGCGCGGATCGCCAGGACACGCTTCAAAATGCCGTCTCTCATTCGAAGCCAAAAGAACTCGCCCCGCATACGGAAGGCTTCAACCTGAATCTCAGTTTCTCCGTCTGAGAACACGACGACATCCTCGAAACCCTGGTAGTCGCAAGAACACGCAATCGCGCCCTCCCCTTTCACCGCCAGCCGTGTGGCGAGCGGCGGAGAAGCCGAAAAGGCCTGGCAAGAAGGCATTATTAGAAACGTCACAGCCGCCGCAGGCACTGCGCTTTCCAGCCGCGCTCGAAAAGCCGTGCTCGGAAGCTTTTGGCCGTATTGATGCGATATCCATCCGGCGATCGGATCACTGCTGCCACAGATGAAATCCGCATAGAGCGGCCCGGACGCGCAGATACAGAGATGAAGAGCTGCGTCTCCGTACGCAGCGGAGATGGCCAATTCCCGTCCGCCATTCTGCCGCACGAGTGAGAGCTGTGCGCCCGGACCGAAGTGGTAGCACAAATCGAATGTATGCGCGCCACAGCCGCGAAAATCGTCCACGACGATCCAATGACCGGGCGCCGCCTGAAGCAGGCGCCGCCGATGGATCACGCCTTGCCGGTCCCGGCTATACCCCGCGTGCTCCGCATCCAAGTACTGAATCTCCGGCCGGGCCAGATGCTCCAGCACCCGGCACGGCAGCTTTGTCTTCCACCGGAATGTGTCTGCGGCCGCCGCCTGGTCCTGATCATCGATAACTACGGTGTTGTGCGCGCGGGTCGAGCGGAAATAGCTGCGCCATTCCGGCGCTCCGTTATAGATAAAGGTTCCGGGATCAACCAGCAACTCCCGGCCGCTCGCGAACAGGGAAAGGGAAAGCGCATCGGCATGGGCGTGGCCTCCCGCTCCCATACCGAGGCCGCCGCAGTCGAAAATCAAGTGGCTGGCCGGCGGGTCCCAGCCGGAGCGCGCAATCCAATAGCCGGCGCGGGGGTAAAAGGCCTGATTCGCCGCCGGCGTTTTGGCCCGCAGCAATGAGTAGATTTCGTGCGCCTCGGGACCCAGCAGCCAAAGCGCCTCCTCCGCGAACTCACCGGCTTGATGCTTGAAATCCTCGCGCAAGAAAAGTACGCTGCCCAGACATAGAGCGTCGCGGAACGAGCGGTAGTTTTTCTGGACCAGAGCGAGGGCCCGGCCGCCGTCGTCATCTCCTATCAGCGGAAGCGACCCATCCGGACGAGTGACGTGCAGCAGAAAATCCAGCATAGAGCCGGCCGTGCGCCGCACGTTCTCCGGGAATCGGAAGGCGTTTTGGTCCGCGAGAATCAGCGCCTGGAGATAGAAATCGAGGGCATAGCAGTGGTAATACGATGACAGTTCGCCGTAGACGCCGTCGCTCAGAACCTGCTTGCCCGCCTCCATAGCCAGCAACTCCGCGCCACGATCGAGCCAGGCTGCCGCCGGCCTGAACGAGTTTTGGAAAACCAAGCCCGCGATGAATAGCGCCGCGGCCTCGCCGATAAGGTGCGTATTGGGGCTGCTGAACACAGAAGTGTGGCGGTAGACGTGTTCCAGTTGGGCGAACAGAGAGGCCCCGATACGCAGAGCCGGCGCCTCCTCGAGAGAAAGAGAATCGATAAGCAGGAAGAGAGTCCACATCCAGGAAATTGCCCGAATGCCGATTTCCAGGCTCGAGTGCCAATGGATGCCCATGCCGGGAGGATTTTGCTCGATCCAACTCTCGATTTGCTGCAACGCTTCGGCGGCGTAGCGCTCCTCTCCGGTAAGGAGATAAGCTTTCGCCAGCCGCGGCAGATACTGATGCCGGTTCAGTTCGTGAATTGTCTTGGGGTCGCCGGCGGAGCAGTCTTGCGGGAGATTGTAGTCGCGCCAGAAGCGGCGTTCCCATACCCTGCCAGTGAGCGGATCACGATGCCAATTGATCTCCGTTCCCAGCTCGAGGGGACCGTAGCCAAGCAATTCGACTATATGGCGGCAAAGCTGTTCCGCCTCCTCGACAGCCCTGCCGGCCCACTCCGGACGGTGCTGGCGTATGAATTTGGCGGCTTCCTTCGGGCGGCGGCAATAGAAGCGGCTGGTCAGAGCGCCGGCGAGGCGGCTCTTAAATTCCCGGAAATCGGACGGATGGAATCTGGCGCCGCCGACGCCGATCCGCTCCATTTCTGAAGTTATCTTTTCCCGCAGGCGGAATGTGATTTCCCGGGGCGGCATAGCGCTTAGCCGTTTGAGCTTGTGCGCGGCCCCGCTCCTTTCAAGCGGCGGCATATTCGGCTCCTGTAGTTGCGACTTGCCGGTAGATTTCGATCAAGCGAGCGGTTCCATCCGGCGCTTGCCCGTGCCTGGCAGGCGGAGCAGCCAGCGCCCGCTCGAAACTGGAAAGCAAGTCTTCCAAATTCCCCGATTGAAAGAGGATGGCTTCGCCGGGCCGCACGCCGGCTGTGCTCGCGACGACGGGAACGCCGAGAGCCAGAGCCTCGCGCACCGAGACGGAGTCGCCGTCCTCGAATGTCGGCCTTACAAATACGTCGCTGGCCGAAATCAGGGCGAGACAGGTCTCGTGATCCACGTCGCCCAGGAGGAGCATCGCGTTTTGCAGGCCTTGTTTTTCGATAGACTGTTCAGCCTCGGTCTGCTCTTCCCCGCTCCCCATGACCAGGCAGCCCAGGCGCGGATAGCGGGAGCGCAGGCGGGAGACAGCCTCTACAAGCAGCCGAAAGCCGTATTCCGGCCGGAAGAACAGCGCCGTTGAAATCACGGGCGAATGTTCGCGGATCCAGGAAAGCAACCAGTCCTCGATGCCTTGCTTGCGTGGAACAGCGCCAAGATAGGCGGGTAGGATTTCCGTTCGCTCTATGGGCACGCCCAGGGAAAGCAGCGCAGCACGAATCTCGGTGGTGACGCAGACAATCCGGGTGAAGCGGGCACAGGCGAACGCCGCCAGCGCCCGTCGCCAGGCGGAGGCCGTTCCCAGGTACTTGGCAACCATGCCCGAGTGCAACGTCAAAATGCGGCCTGCTGCCGCGCTGCCGGAAACGCCGCCGATGGCCGCGACCGCCCAGCTTTTCCAGTTATGGCCGTTGATATGAACGTGAATAATCCAGCCCTGTTTCGCCCGACGCCGCAGCGACCGGATCAGCCGCGCCCAATGGCGCAGGCGTGCGGCGCCTTTGGCGCGCGAAGGCTCCGGCAGGTTCAGCACCTGGCAGGACAGGCCCGCTTCCGTCAGCAGCTTGTGAGCCGCCAGCACATGCACCGAAACGCCCCCGTAGGGCGGCGGGTACGGTCCCATCAAAAGAACTTTCAGGCGCACAGCTTGGCCTCCACCAACCGCGAATAAAGCTTTTCGGTTTCCTGGACGGCGCGCTCGATGGAAAACAGCTCGGCCACCCTGCGCCGACCGTTTTGACCGAAGCGGAAAGCTTGCTCGCGGTCTTCCAGCAAACGGCCGATAGCCTCCGCCAAGCTCGCCGGGTCCCGCGCCGGTACCAGCCATCCAGTGACTCCGTCTTCAATCACCTCCGGGTTTCCGCCGACGCGCGTCGCCACCACAGGCACTCCCGCTGCCATGGATTCGAGCAACGAGTTTGAAAGCCCCTCGCTGAGCGAAGGGAGTACGGACACCGCTACTTCCGACAACAGCTCAGGTACATCGCTGCGAAAACCCGTGAAAATGACCCGGCGTCCGACTCCTACACGCCGCGCGTGGTCTTCCAATTCCTGGCGGATGTCGCCGTCGCCGACCACGAGAAACGCAACGTTTGGAAACTTGGCCGCGAGAATGGCGGCGGCGTCCAGAAAGTATTCAATTCCTTTCATTCGATTCAGCCGCGAAGAGACTGCGACCAACTGCGCCGAGGCCGGAAGCCCGAGCTGCAAGCGAAGGAGATGGCCGTTTTGTTTTGCGGCGAATCGCGAAAGCATGATGCCGTTGCGAATCACGAAAATCGTTTCGGGCCGGTAGCCCTGCTCAATCAGGGTTCTGCGAATCGCTTCCGCGTTGACAAGCACGCAATCCGCCATCCGGCATACCGCCTTTTGCACCCGCCTTTGCATGGGCGTCATGACTTCTCCGGTGTCGCGGATGGAAGCCACGACCACACATCGGCCGGCCATTCTCGCCGCAGGCACGGCGAAGACGTTCGAGTAAAAACCGTAGCTGTGCACGACCTGGATCAAGTTCCGCCGGATGTATTGAGCGAACCGCGCCGCCTGTAAAAAAGTCTTGCCGTCGTAAAACTTTCCGATTTGGAACTCGGGCTGCGGGACATCGAGCGTTTCCAAATCTTTCAGCAGTTCGCCATGCCTTCTGAGCGATCCCAAATGAAGCTCGAACCGCGAACTGTCCAGCCTCAACGCTACATTAGCGACCTGCCTTTCCGTCCCTCCAATCTTGAAATTCGTGACCAGCTTCAAAAGCCTGATTTTTTGTAACTGCATACGAACGCCGCTTCAGGCCGCAACCTCGGTCCTTGCGCCGCGATCCAAAATTGCCCGGGACCAAAGCTCAAACGAGATCAGAGTCCAGAGCTGCAAATCAAAATCGCGGCCTTTCTCATGCAGATGCAGAATTTTTTCGACGTACTGCTGGTTGAACACCCCGCGCCGGCGGCTGGGAGCCGAAAGGAGGAGCTCGCGGGCATAGTTGCTTAGCCTGTTTCGGAACCAGTAACGGAGCGGCACGGCGAATCCGTGCTTGGGCCGGTTAATGATTTCATCCGGGAGAATTCCGCGCATCGCCCGTTTCAGAATGTACTTAGTCGTCCCATTCCGCATTTGCATTTCCGGTGGAATCGTTGCGGCAAACTCCACAAGTTTGTGATCGAGCAAGGGGACTCGGGTCTCGATGGAATGCGCCATGCTCATGCGATCCACTTTTGTCAAGATGTCCAGAGGCAGATAGCGCTGGATATCGAGGTATTGCAGGCGCGTGAGCCAGTGGCGGCCTTCCAGCCCATCCGGCTCGGCGCCGCGGCCGGGATCCGGTTCCGGCGAGAGCATGGCAAAGATTTCTGGCTCGAAGAGGCGGCGCAGTTCTTCGCGCCGGAAAAAAGTGGACGCGTCCAGGTAGCGCTCAAAGCCCGTGCGCGACGCGTGGCGCAGAAAATTCCGGCCGCGCATGCCCTCCGGCATCGCGCGGCTGATGAACGCCAGCATTTTTCTGGCCGGGGCAGGCAAAGGCGCCCTGCTCCTTTCGCGCTGTTCCACTACGTACTTGTCGTATCCGGCGAACAATTCGTCCCCGCCGTCGCCGGAAAGCACGACCTTCACGTGCTGCGCGGCCATTTGGGAGACCATGTAAGTGGCAATGGCCGATGAATCGCCGAAAGGCTCGTCCAGATGCCACGCCAGATGGTCAAGGCGCTCCAGAATGTCCGGCTGGAGCACGAGTTCGTGGTGATCGGTATGAAAAGCTTCCGCCACCCGGCGGGCCGCTCCCAATTCGTTGAACTCCTGCTCGGCAAAACCGATGGAAAAGGTCTTCAGCGGCTCTGTCTTTTGCCTGGCGGCCGAGGCCACAACCGAGCTCGAGTCGATGCCGCCGCTCAAAAACGCGCCGAGCGGAACATCGCTGATCAGATGCAGGCAAACGGATTCCTCGAGGTGCTCCCGCAAGCCCTCGATGAATTGCTTCTCGGTTTTGCCGTAATCCGGCTCGAAGTGCAGGTCCCAGTAGCGGGAAACAGCCGGGGGGCGGTCTGCCGAAGCGGTCATCAGATGGGCGGGGGGCAGCTTGTGAACGCCCGCTATGGCACTTTCGTTCGGGGGCGTAACGAGATACGACAAACAGTGCGCGACTGCGTCCCAGTTCAGCCTGCGCTCGACTTCCTGGAGCTCCAGAAGAGCCTTGATCTCCGACCCGAATAAGAGCCTGCCGCCGACATCGGCATAGTAGAGGGGCTTGATGCCCAGCCGGTCGCGGGCGAGGAGCAGCCGGCGTTTCTTTTCGTCCCACAGCGCAAAAGCGAACATGCCGCGCATGTGATCGACGCACCGGTCGCCATATTCCTCGTATAGATGAACGATGGTTTCCGTGTCGCTGCGCGTATAGAAGCGGTGGCCGCGGGCGCGCAGCCGGATGACCAGCTCCCGGAAGTTGTAGATTTCGCCATTGAAGACGACCCACACCGAGCCATCCTCATTCCGGACCGGCTGACGGCCCGAGTCGAGGTCGATGATGCTGAGCCGCCGCATTCCCAGGCCCACGCCGCTGCCAAGATAAAGACCTTCGTCATCCGGTCCGCGATGCACAATCGCGGAGCACATGGCGCGCACTTCATGGCCCAAAACGGGCTTGCCTCCGTAGCTGAAAATTCCCGCAATGCCGCACATAGAATCCGCGCTTAGCTGAAGGCCCGGGCGGCGGCTCCGACCGCCTGCCGGAACCATCCCGTCACAGCCAGCTTCTCCTCTTTGCGCAGCAGACCAAAATGCCAGAGCATGGCGGCGTAAGCTGCGCCGTAAATCCCGGCGGTGGCTGCCAGCGCCGTAAAGGTGGGCAGGTTCCGGCCCGTGGCCAAAGGAAGGTGCGGCTTCGCTGCCATAGCGATCGTAGCTGCGGCAATGGCCGCGCACCACACGGCGGCGAGGTTGCGCCAGGGCAGCACTCCCGCGAAATCGGCGCAAAGAAGCTTCTTGATTCTTATAAGCGCCGCCGCCTTTCCCGCCAGCGCGGCCAGCATCGTCACGAGCACCGCGCCGAGAAGATAGAATTCAGACAGAAACCAGCCGACCAGCGAGGCTATGATGGCCAGCCGCATCAGGTTCATCGCCAGCAAAAAGCGGGTCTCGGCGTAGACGCGCAGAACGCCGTCAATCTGAAACACGGCCAGCATCACTCCGGCGGACCACACCGCAAACACCGGCGCGCTGGCGGCGTATTTCGGGAAAGCGAAGACAATCATTTCCTTTGCCGCCGCCGCCAGGAAGCCCGCCAGCGGAAAGAAGAGGAGAGCCAGCTTGCGCGTGGTCTCGTGCCAGATCCGCAGGACCGCCTCCTGCCTGCCCTCCGCAAGACGCTCCTGCATCTTCACCATCATCACGTCGCTGGTCGGGTTGGCCACGAAATCGACGAACGGAATCTGAACGCACCCAACCGCATAGACGGCAAACGTCGCCGGGTCGAACCGGTGCGATACGGCGTATTGGTGCAAGTTGGACTGGGCGATCTCCACGACCACCGCCATGCCGAAGGGAAGCGCATAAAGCAGTTGCCGCTTGAGCAGCCCGGCATCCGGCCTCAGGCCGCCGCCGAACTCCCGGCGCAGGTACCACATCATGGCTCCAGCGCGCAGCGCGGCCACCCCCACGGCAGCTTTGAGGACGGCGTCGAGGCGCGCAACAATCAGCGCCGGGATAATGAGAGCCGCCGCCCGCGTCAAATCGGATAGGGCGTAGGAAACCGATGCCCAGAGGTATCTCCCCCGCGACACCATCACGATTTCCAGCAGCGAGGAAACCATCATCAGCGACAGGAACAGACCGATCCAGATCATGTACGGCTCGAGCCCCGGATTGCTGAACCAGCGGGCGAGCCAGGGACCGCCCAGGGCCAGAAAGCCCAGGCACGCGAGGCCGCTCGCGGCCAGGCAGAGCGCGGAGTTGGCCACGAATCGGCCTGCCTCTGAGGCGAATCGGGGCAGAAAAAAGTACAAGCTCGACGACATGCCGATTTGAGCGATCAAGAAGACGGTTGTGTAAATCAGGAAGAGCTGCTTGTAGGTTCCGAATTCGGCGCGATCGAAAATCCCGGCCAGAATGACCGGAATGAATGACGTCGCGGCGAAGGCCATGATCCGCCCCGACATCAGCAGGAGGGCCGGCCGGAAAATGGAATCCGTGCTTCGGATCTGGCGATCGGCCGCCAGGGTCATGAGTTCTGCTCCGCGGCGCGCTTCGCCGAACAGATCAGTCCCGTCAGAATGTAGGGAAACCAGCTCAATACGTAACCTCCCGATAGTCCGCAAACCGCAAAACCCCAGAGCGCGATCTCCAGGCCCGCAGCAAGCGGCGTGATGTTCCCCGCCGGCCTGCGCCGGGCGAGTTTCCGCGCAGTAGCAAGACCCGAACCGAGGAAGAGGATGAAAGGAATGAACCCAGCCAAGCCGGTCTCGCTCAACGGCTGGATGAAGGTATTATGAGTCACCAGTTCGCCTCTGCCTTGCCGGTAGAGATCTTCCGGCGCATACAGCGGCCACGCTATCAACGAGCAGCCGAAGCCAACGCCGAGCAGCGGATGGTCGGCGAACATGGCAAGGCCGGCGCGCGACGTAGCCAACCGCTGCCGGAAACTGACGTCCTGGCTCAAATCGGAAAAACCTTCGTCCCGCGACCAATAGCGGCCGGCCGAGACCAGCGCAACGGATGCCGCGGCGGCCAGCAGGCACAGCACTGCGGCGCTGCGGCGCCGCCACGCGTACAGCAGTAAAGCCGCGAGCAGGCCCACCATGCCGCCCCGGGAAAATGTCAAAAAGATTGCGGCGGCGTAGAGCAGAGAAAATCCCAGCAGCGCCACCCGCCCGGTAAGACGGCATTTTGCGGCCAGGCATCCCGCCAGTGGGAGCAGGACAACGAGGCTCGCGGCCAGTTCGTTTGGGTTCGCAAAAATGCCCAGCCAATGCGCTCTCCCTTCCACAGTCTGGCCAGCCGCGTAGTAGCGCAACGCTCCTGCCGCGGGCGCCAATCCGCCGATTAGCATGACCCACATCAGGCCTCGCACTCTCCGTTCGCTGTCCACGCAGTTCACGACCACGAAGAAAATCAGAGCAATCTTCAGAAAATCCAGAGTCGATTCGAACGCAAGACGCGGCCATAAAGCCGTAGAGCAGGAGAGCGCCGCCGCTCCCAAAAAGCCCAGCAAGGCGTAACCCTGGGGCCAGGCCGGATCGAAACTGCGCCCCGCAAAGACGACTTCCATCGAGAGAATGATCAGGGCCGCTATGGCCGTAAGCTGCGCCGGCCGCACGGCCTCCAGGGCGGGGTATTGGAGAGGGAGGCTGGTATACAGAAGAAAGACGAAAATGAGAAGCAGCCAATAGGAAATGGAGGTGGCGGGGACGGCGCGCCGGGCGAACTGGATTGCCGTTCCGCCGCCTTCCTCCATTGCCAACTCCGGCTGGTTATACTTCGGCATCCAGCAGCCTCCGGACGATTGTGTGGTTCTGGCGGCAGCGCTCGACAAAGAGGTCGAACACGCGATCCAGATGGCAGTTCAGCATGGCGGAAGAGAAAGACCCATGAGAATCGCGGCAAGCGTTTTCCCACAGCACCGTCCTCGGCACCGTCAGCAGAGGATGAACATGGTTGCGGTGCGAACAGATTGTATAGGCAAAACGATACCCCGCGCTGGCCACGGCGTCTACGGAAATCGAGTCGAACTGCCCATTGGGGTAAGCAAAGTGGCGAATCGGGAGCCCCAACCTCTTCTCCAACTCGCGGCGCGACTCCTGCGCCTCGTCGAGCACGCGCTGCCGGCTTTCCCGCGTCATCTGGGCGTGCGTCCGGCTGTGGGAGCCGATCAGGATCCCGGCCTTATGAATCTCAGCCAGCATTTCCCAGGTCAAAGATCGAAAGGGCTTCCGAACCTCTTCGGGAATCTCCGTTTCCGAGGCAAGCTTCGCAAGCACCTTGTCGAGCTCGGCCCGCGGCAGGTTTTCGAGCAAAACCCGCGTGGCTTCAAAAGCATCCCTCGGTTTGAAATGCGGCAGCCGGATTTTGAGGCTTTGGAGCAATTTTATGAAGTGCGGAGGCGGCCATTTGTCGCGGCCGAATCTTTTTGAAACCAAAAGATAAAGTTTGTCGTGAGCGTGAAGATCTGCCGTGCCAAGAGTTGCGGTCACGACAAATACCGCCGCGGGGATGCCTTTCGCCCGCAGCAAGGGTAACGCGTAGTCGTAAAAATCGCGGTAGCCATCGTCAAAGGTGACGGCCGCCATCGGCTTGCCGCAGCGGGCTCGGCCCTCGAGCTCCGCGCCCAGTTCGTCGAGAGAGACAAAACGGAAGCGGCGTCCGAACGAATCCAAATGCTGCTCGAGGGTGCGGCGGCTCACCAGCATCGAGGGGATGGATGTTTCGGCGCTCGAGGCAAAATTCTCGACTACGCGGTGGTAGGCCACAATCACCGGACTGTTGCGCATCCGGGAAAGAACGCGAAAAAGCTGGCCCATGCCGCTTCGGGCCAGGGCCGCGGCGGCCCCTGTTTTGACCAGCGTTCGAATCATCATCTGCGGCTGCTCCGGTGCGCCTTCACGGTCAAGCGGTTTACGACGGTTTGCGGCAGCACGCGGCGGGCCACTGCTCTCGATGCACGGCCGATCTCCAGCGACGAGCGATAGAGCCAACCCCGCGCCCGGGGCGGATACAATTCCAACTTCAGGAGATCCCGGGATTGCCGGCTCCAGCGGCTCTTATACTCTTCGCCGCCGTGAAGGAAGTCATATTCCAACGCCCCTTCCGCGATGGCGCTTTTGATGGATAAGCCGATTGCCGCCAGGCCCACGCTGTTCTTGCTATAAGCCGGATCAAAACCGGACTGATAAAAGTAGAACACGCGGCGATAAAGGAATCCGTACACGCCCGCTGCGGGAGCGCCATCCAGGCGCAGCAAATAGAGGCGCAGCCACCCGCGGCTGAGGGCGATCTGCGCAAATTCTTCATGAAAAGCAAGCAGCTCGGAAGTGTGGAAAGCATCGGAGCCGCCGCGCGCGTCCCATCGCAGATGATGCAGCCGAACGACTTCCTCCAGCGCCGGGCCAAGCGGTCCTTCGGTTTTGATCTCCTCGAACTGCGCATCAAATTCTTTCTCCATACGGCGCAGCTTCCGCCGAATGTTGTAACGGTGCTCGGACCCCAGTTGCTCGAGGTAGCTTTCCCACGAATGTCCTTCGAGGGAGATGAACGGGCATACATTGCTTACGCTCGGCGACGCCCGCCAGCCCTTCGCCGCAAAGATCGGGATTGCCCGCTCAGCCAAGGACGCGCCCCGTTTTAGCTGGCTCAATTCGATCATGAGCAGTTCCGGCGCCAGCTTGCCAGCGAGAGCGCGGAGCGACTCCGGCTCGCACCCGCGGCGGATGATGAAGTCCAAATAATCGGAACCTGCGAAGCCGGAGCCGAGAAATTCGAGGACCGGCAGAGGATGCGAACGCATCAGGCTGGGCGGCCTCAAGGCCAGCGGAGCGAGACCGGTTAGTTTACCCTCCCGGCGGACCGTCAAGATCCACAGTTTCCGGTTTGCGCGCAGGTGTTTCCACCAGGTATAGAGCCACTCCCAGGTCAGGAACAGACAATTCACGGCGCTTGCCTCGAGAAGCTCGTCCCACTCGGTTCTCAAACGTTCAAATTCGTGAATGTCGCTGACCCGCTCTACAGCCAGGCATTCACCGCCCGTCTCGGCCCTCGTTGTTGTCATATCTCCACGAAATCTCCCGCGAGCTTTTACCGGGCGGCCGTGCCGCCGGAATGCCAGACGTCCATCCGCCCCCGCGCAAAGTTGTACAGCCCGGCCACGGCGGCCCAATTCATCAGGACAAACGTGTAAGAAAGCAAGGCAAGTTTTCTCCAAATGCCGGTCATATCTGCCTTTGGTTCCTTCCGCACTCGATTTCAGCCGGCGTACCCGGCGGGCGGCGTCTCGCGGCAAGGGCCCCGATTGCCGCCAGGGCGTACCAAAAAAGCTGGAGCAGAAAAGCGGCCCGGTAGATTCCTTGCTCCAGCGGAAGATTCGAAACAAACAACCCGACGAGAAAATAGGGAACGAGCAGCCGGCCCGCCTTGTGGGAAAGAAACTGAAGGAATACCGGATTCCGCCAGGGCGCGAGCAGCGCCGGCATTTCCGCCAGCAGCTGGTAGTTTCCTGTCAGAGTGCGCGCTTTTCTTGCATACTCCGCCTTCGGGTTCGCGGCCGCCAAATCATAGGCGCGGGCGGAGGAGTCAAACACGACGCGCTTGCCTCCCAGCACGATCCGCATAGGAATCAGCACGTCATCTAAGATCGTCCCAGGGGGCAACGGCGTGAAAAGCTCTCGCCGGATCGCGTAAATGGCGCCGGTCGCGCCGATCACCGAATGCGTGGCGCTTTCGAGCGCGCGCAGCCATTTCTCATACCGCCAGTAGACGCCGATTGCGCTAGATGCTTCCCTGCCTGATTCTTCGAGCAGCACCAGCTCGCCGGAGACCGCGCCCACTTCCGGATCCGAGAAGTTCGCCGCCAGCTCTCGAACCGCGTCCCGATGAAGCTGCTGCCGGGCGTCGGTGAACACGACGATCTCCCCGGTGGCCGCCTCCATCGCGGCGTTCAGGGCCGCAGCCTTGCCGCGGTGCACGGGCGAGAAAACAATTTCCACGCCCCTCGACGCATACGGCCGGACAACGGCCTCGACGCCGTCGGTTGGGCCATCCAGAGACACAATCACTTGCATCTTCTCCGCCGGGTAATCCAACTCCATGCAGTTGCGGATCTTCCTTTCGGCATTGGCCCTCTCGTTGCGCATGGCAATGACGATGCTTACCGGGGGCTCCCCATAACTCTTATGGACCCTCCTCGGCGCCGCAAGCTTCCACGCTGCCAGCAACAGAGGGTATCCGAAGTACACATACGCGATAAAGATCACCGAAATCCAAAAAACAGCCTCTGCCATAGAAGGATGCTTCTATTCCACCGTCACGCTCTTGGCCAGATTTCTAGGTTTATCCACATCGCAGTTGCGCAGAACGGCGGCATGGTAAGCGAAGAGCTGGAGCGGCAATGCCGCCAGGAGCGGATACAGCAGATCATTCGTGTAAGGCACTGGGATCGTGTGCGGAGTCAGCTTGGCGATGTCTCCGTCGTTTTCGGTAACCACCGCCAGAAGCTTTCCGCCCCGGGCGGCGACTTCCTCGATGTTGCCAAGGGTCTTCTTGTAAACGGAGTCTCGAGGCGCCAGCACCGCCACGGGCATATCAGCGTCGATCAGCGCAATAGGACCGTGCTTCATTTCGCCGGCCGGATAGCCTTCGGCGTGTATATAGGAGACCTCTTTCAACTTCAGGGCGCCCTCCATTGCCAGGGGATAGTTCACTCCGCGGCCCAAATAGAGGAAACTGCGATACGAGCAGAACTGCTGCGCGAGCGACTCGATCGAGCCCGATCGATTGAGAATCTCCTGCATCTGATCGGGTATCTGTTCGAGCGCGCGGACGCGAACACGAACCTGCTCGGGCGGGAGTGTGCGCCGGGCCTGGGCCAGCCACAGCGCCAGCAGATAGAGCACCGCCAATTGAGTGGTAAAGGCTTTGGTCGATGCCACGCCGATTTCCGGCCCCGCGCGAGTATACAGCACGTTTTCCGCCTGCCGCGCCGCCATGCTGCCGACCACGTTGCAAATCGCCAGACGCGGCGCTCGCCTGTCGCCAGCTTCGCGAAGGGCGGCCAACGTATCGGCCGTTTCGCCCGACTGTGTAATTGCTACGACCATGCTGCCGCGGCCGATCAGCGGGTTGCGATAGCGGAACTCGGAGGCGTAGTCCACTTCCACGCGGAGGCGGGCCAAATTCTCTATGAAAAACTTCCCCACTAGCGCCGCGTGCAAGGATGTTCCACAGGCCACTACGTGCATGCGCTCGAGTCCTTCGAATACTTCGCGGCGGCTGATTTCGTCGTCCAGGTTCACGGACTGGCCGTTCTTAAGGCGGCCGCAAAGAGTTTCGCGCAGAGCACGGGGCTGCTCAAAGATTTCTTTCAGCATAAAGTGCGGAAAACCATTCTTCTCCGCCATCTCCGAGTTCCAGGCGATCGGCTGCGGCCGGCGTGCGACGCTGGAACCGGCCAGGGTCCGGAGTTCCATAGAATCGGGCCGGATGATTGCCATCTCGCCGTCGTCCAAAAAGAGCATGTCGCGCGTGTAGGGGAGCAGGGCCGGAGCGTCCGAGGCTACAAAGCTCTCCTGCTCTCCAACGCCGACCACCAGCGGCGCTCCCCGCCGCGCAGCCACAATCTTCATGTTGTCTCGCGTGGAAATCACGACCAGGCTGTACAAACCGTCCACTTGCTGCAACGCCGCGCGCACCGCCTCCTCCAGGCACCCATTGAAATGGGCCTCAATGAGGTGCGGCAGCACCTCCGTGTCGGTTTCGGTCCGGAAGACGTGGCCCTCGAGCTTGAGCTCCTCGCGCAGAGAAATATGGTTTTCAATAATGCCGTTGTGGGCCACCAGAATGTGGCCCGTGCAGTCCCAATGAGGATGCGCGTTGATTTCGCTCGGACGGCCATGAGTAGCCCAGCGCGTGTGTCCGATGCCGCATTTGAAACGGGAGGAAGATTTCGGCAGAGCCAGCGCCTTTTCCTCAAGCATCGCCACTCTACCCGCGGAGCGCAGGACTTTAGGGGAGCCATTATCGAGTAAAGCGATGCCGCAGGAATCGTAGCCGCGATACTCGAGTCTCTTCAGACCTTCCAACAGCACCTGCGGAGCATCCCGCGTGCCTATGTAGCCGATGATGCCGCACATTGTATTTTCCTCCTCACGCAGCCGCGCTGGACGAGAACCCGCCGAAGCCGTGCAAAGCTCCACGCGCGAGCGACATGACGATATGACCCAGCGTGGCCGGGTCATGGCGGATCTTTTCTTCCTGAGGCGAGAGCAGGTCGGCGCAGATCGGCATGGCCCCCAGCCGTTCGATCTCCCGCCAATCACAAGGCACCGGCTGGCAGCAGTCTCTACGGCCGGTTAGCGTCCTGGCGGCCGGCGCGAGCCGGGAGTTGACAATGCAGAAATCCGCCGGCCGCGGCCCCAAATAAGCTGCGAGCGTGCGCAAATGATCTGCGGCGGAAAATCCGTCGGTTTCTCCGGGCTCGGTCATCAGGTTACATACGAAAATCTTGAGCGCCCGCGACCGGCCGATAGCCTCGGCTACGCCGGCGACCAGAAGATTCGGGATCAAGCTTGTATAGAGGCTGCCGGGTCCCAGCACCAGGGCGTCGGCATGGGTGATCGCCTCCAATACCCCGGGCGCGGGCGAAACTCCGTCCGGCTCGAGCCAAACTTGCTCGATGCGTCCACCGGCTGCCCCAATTTCAGATTCGCCGCGCACGATGGTCCGATCGTGTAGCCGCGCGCAGAGCGTTACCGGAGCTTCGGTCACGGGAAGCGCTTCGCCCTTCAGCGGTAGCAGCTGGCCCGCCAGCGCGGCCGCTCGGCCCAGACTTCCGGATTTCTGGCAGAGGGCGGTCACAATCAGATTGCCGAGCGCGTGGCCGGCCAGCCCGTTCCCATCTGAGAATCGGTGCTGAAACAACTCGGCGAGCACGGAATCGTCCGGCGAGAGCGCCACCAGGCAATTGCGCAGATCGCCGACAGCCGGAATGTTGAAGCTTCGCCGCAGGCGCCCGCTCGACCCGCCGTTATCGGTGACACAAACGATCGCCGAAACTTTGACATCGACGGATAAACGGCTGTGGCTGCCGTCCGCGAATGGCTGCAAACCACGAAGCAGAACCGGCAATCCCGTGCCGCCGCCGATGCCCACGATGCTGAGTCTGGTCATTATCGTCCTCGCCCGAACAGCACGATGCCCAAGGTGCGCAGCAGAATCACTGCATCGCAGCGCAGAGACATATGCTTTGCGTAATAAAGGTCGTATTGCAGCTTTTCGTAGGCGTCTTCGATAGAGGCTCCATACGGGTACTCGATCTGCGCCCAGCCGGTGATCCCCGGCTTTACGCAATGCCGGAGATCGTAAAACGGAATCCTAGGCCGGAGCATTTGCACGAAGTAAGGCCGCTCCGGACGCGGCCCTACAAAGCTCATATCCCCGCGCAATACGTTGAAGGCTTGCGGAATTTCATCCAACCGGAACTTGCGAAGGATTTTCCCAACGGTGGTGACTCTACTGTCGTGCTCGCCGGCCCAAACAGGGCCGGTTTCGGCCTCGGCGTCCTGGCGCATGGAGCGGAATTTGTAAAGAACGAACGGTTTGCCATGCTGCCCCACCCGGACCTGCCGGAACAGCACCGGGCCGCCGGAGTCCAGCCGGATAGCGGCGGCGACAATCGCCAGCACAGGCGATGTGAGCAGCAGCAGGAGAGCGGCGAACAGCAGATCGAGAGAACGCTTCGCGCAAACGGTCAACCGGGAGCGGTCAAATCCGTCGGTGTAGACGAGCCATTGGGGATGCAATCCCTCCAGCCAGATCTTGCCGCTCAGCTTCTCGTAGAAATCCACCGCGTCGACGACGCGCAAACCTCGTAAGCGGCAGTCGAGCAGGGCCGCCGCCACTTCGGTGCGCCGCTGCGAATCCCGCTCGGCGACGATCACGCAAGAAATCCGCTCCCGGGCCGCAAGTTCCGGGATCTGATCGCAATCGATGACCGCTGCGCCGCCCCGCGGCGCCGCAGGAAACTCGATGG
>DASREK010000156.1:0-8036 GCA_035652135.1 Bryobacterales bacterium
CCATACTCACGCGCAATCACCGGGGCCGGCCGGCGTGCCACTGGTGCGGCCATTGCGGGCGCGGCTGTACCACCGGCTCATACTATTCCAGCCCCGCTTCGACGATTCCGGCGGCGTTCCAGACCGGACGCCTCACGTTGCAGCCCGATTCGGTCGCGCACGAAATTCTGGTGGATGGAAACGGGCTTGCCAGGGGCGTCGCCTACATTGAGCGGCTCACGAACCGGAGCCGGGAAGTCTACGGCAAGACCGTGGTGCTCTGCGCTTCGACGCTGGAATCGACCAGGCTCATGCTCCTCTCGCGGTCGCGCTTTCATCCCAACGGCATCGGCAACTCGAGCGGCGTGCTCGGCCATTATCTGATGGACCACACGATTGGCTGCGGCGCCGCGGGTTTTCTTACCAGAACCGCAGGCCCCGTAGACAGGTGGGATGACGGCCGGGCAAACGGCATCTATGTGCCGCGCTTCCGGAACCTGAAAACGAAACGCCCGGATTACATCCGGGGCTTCGGCTACCAGGGGGGCGGCGGGCGCGGCATGTTCCCCACGCACGCCGAGCGCACGCCCGGCTATGGAGCGGCTTTCAAACGGGCGGTGCGCGAGCGCTGGCCATACCCCCTCCGCCTGTTTACGTGGGGCGAGTGCCTGGCGCGCTATGAAAACCACGTGCGCATCAATTACGAGAAGAAAGACCGCTGGGGCGTCCCGGTGCTGCACATCGAGTGCGCGTTCGGCGACAACGAGTTGAAAATGATGAAGGACGCGGTGGATACCGCGCAGGAGATGCTGCTGGCCGCCGGTGCGGAAATTACCGAAGTGAATTACACGCCCCGGCCGCCGGGAACCTGCATTCACGAAATCGGCACGGCGCGCATGGGAACAGACCCGAAGACTTCCGTGCTGAACAAGTGGAACCAGAGCTGGGACGTGAAAAACCTCTTTGTCACCGATGGCGCTTCGTTTCCCTCGTCGGGATGCGCGAATCCCACGCTCACCATGATGGCGGTCACCGCGCGGGCCTGCGAGTACATCCTCGATCAATACAAGAAGGGGTTCAAAGACTCCCCCAAGGCAAATGCGTGAAGCGCCGGTGATCGGGCGGCTTCGCGATCATTTATCTCTTGCAACGACAATCTTTCAGGAGAGCGTATGGGTAATGCCGAGCACGACCGGCGCATCGCTTACATCGAGTTCCCGGCCTCCGGCATCGCGGAGGCCAAGGAGTTCGACTCGATGATTTTCGGGCGGAGGTTCGAGGATTATGGGCCGGATTACGAGCTTCCACGGCGGGCGGCTGGCCGGAGGGTTCTTCAAGCCTCCGCAAGCGCGCGCCTCTAGGCCGCTGATCGCGATCTGCTGGGCTGATCTGGAAAAAATGGAAGCGAACATAACGGCTGCTGGCGGCAAAATTATGAAATCTGTGTTCCGCTTTCCCGGCGGCCGCCGTTTCCACTTCTCGAACGGCAATGAACTGGCCGTGGGGCCGGATATTTAATCGCCGGTTTCCGTCTTCCCTTGCGCCCAGTCGATCGCGCGCTTCCTCAACTCGAGCCAGGTACGGAACAGCTCGGGGTTTTCTAGCCATACCCGAAACCAGCCCAGGATTTCGATTTTCTCGGCGCGTTTTTCTGCCCGCCACCGCGGCCGCCGCAACAGCAGTTCCAGGCGCTGCCTGCCCCGCAGCACAGCACGCCGGCAATCTTGCGCTCGCAAACGGTCGCCCGCTCGGCGGGCGTCTTCATACTCTTTCTGCAAATCATACAGGCTCGCCTCTGCCGAAGCGAAATCATGAAAGCGGACTCGGTTCCGCAGGTCCGGCGGCAAGCCGCCCAGCTCGCGAGAGATTGGCACGGCGGTGTGCTCGATTAGCTCCAGCAGGTAGCGTTCGGAAACCGCCGCGCCCCCGAGCCGCTGAGAAATGGAGTCGCGCAGCTCAGCCAGAGTCTGCCGGTTGATTTCCGCGGGTGGGTTTGCCCGGATGTATTCCTCGAACACTGACTTGCGCGAGGGCTTCTTACCGGCGCCGGGCATCTTTCTTGGCGGATTGCGCCGGGCCTGGCCGCCGACCATTGGCGCGACGGTAGCTCGCAACGGCCTGAGAATGCTTCTGGAGGTTCGCTGAAAATACGTGTCCGCCCTTGTTGTCGGCGACGAAGTAAAGATAATCGGTCTTGGCGGGATTCACCGCGGCTTCTATGGACGCCCGGCCCGGGCTGGCGATGGGACCTGGCGGCAGCCCGGGATGCAGATAGGTATTGTAAGGACTTGGAAAAGCCAGATCTTCTTTCCGAATCTCCCCCGTATACCGGCCGGCGAGTTCCAGCGCGTAGATTACCGTAGGGTCGCATTGCAGCGGCATTCCGATGCGCAGCCGGTTGCGGAACACCGAAGCCACCATCGGCCGCTCGGCCGCGACAGGCGTTTCTTTCTCGACCAGCGAAGCCAAAGTAACGGTCTCCAGCACCTGCTGCGTTTGCGGTGGATGTTCGCCTTGCACCTCACGGAACACGTCTCGGAAGCGCCGGACCATCTGGCCTACCAGTTCTTCGGCCGTGGTTTGCCGGGTCAGCCGGTAGGTGTCGGGAAATAAAAAACCTTCGAGCGTTTTGGCGCCGGGGGCGAAGGCCGCCACGCGCTCGCCATGCCGGGCGGCCTCCAGAAACTGCTGCTGGTTCATGATGCCCGTTCGGGCTACCGCTTCGGCAATCTGGAACATGTCGTAGCCTTCTGGGATGGTCAGCGAGTAATAGAAAACCTCGCCGGACGCTATTTTCCGGTAGACCTGGAGAGGCGAAAGCGGGCGGTCAAAGCGGTATTCGCCGGCTTTGAGCATACCGCGCGAGCGCGAAAGGCGGATCAGCCAAAACGGCCATTCCGATCGCAGGACTCCGGCCGACCGAAGCCGCGCCGATATTTCCAGCGTGCCTGCCCCGCGCGGGATGTCCACAAAAACCTCTCCTTCGTAGGCGCGATACGGTTTGAGGATGGAGTAGGCTGTGTAAAAAAGGGCGCCGGCGAGAAAAAAAAAGATCAGCAGCGCAGCCCGCCGCAGCATCAGGGTTGCTTCCGGGCGGCGCTCTCGTGTTCGAGATAGTTTTCGAGCAAGAGAATCGCTGACAGCCGGTCAATCGCCTTCGCGCGCTTAGAGATGCTGACGCCGCTCGACCGCAGCACACGCGAAGCTTCCCGCGTTGTAAGCCGCTCGTCCCATAACCGCACTTCGACTCCGGTGCGCCGTTTCAGTTGGCCGGCGAACCGCGCCGCTTGCAGTGTGCCGGCGCTCTCCCCGCCGCCCATCCGCAACGGGTTGCCCACAAGCACCAAGCCGACATTGTTCTCGCGAATCACGGCGGCCAGGGAGTCCAGATCGGTTTGCGTGTTTCTTCTCAGGAGCGTAGGCAGGCCCTGCGCCGTCCATCCCAGCTCGTCGCTCACGGCCAGACCAATCCGGCGCGCCCCTAAATCGAGCGCCAAAATCCTGCCAGCTTGTACTGCCACACTTCAATTATACCGGGCGCAGTGGAGGGGCGATCTTCACGATTTCGCGAGCCCGCACGGGTGAGAGAGAGCGTTAACGGGAAGGGTAAAGTTGGATCCCCCGGCCATCGGGATGGCCCAGACTGGACGGTGTGATCGGGGCAGGCTCCTCCGCCGCCTAGCGACACGGTGCCGTTTCCCTGGGCGATGATGGCGGGGTTGCCGTTGTCGAATGTGGCAAGGATCAGGCCCGGATTCACTCCGGTAATGTCGGCGCCAAACTCGACGGACTCTGGGTTGAGCGGAAACGCGACTCCCGACGTGATCGGGTGCGGACATGTCACCACTACGCCGCCTGACGGCCATGACGGCGACAGCCATGTCCACCACGGCCAGCACGGCCACACTATCACACCCGGAACCGAGTGCCTGCCGCCGGGCCATCACGTGCTTGTGAACGGCCACATTCTTGGCTTGACGCCGGAACCCGGCGAGGGCTTCTTTCACTTGCCCCGCCCGCCGGCGCGCGAACCTGATTTCGTGGCCGCCTTAAATGAGGATGGCGGGACGGGCCCTGCCTCTCGCGGAACAATCCTACAGCTATTCGGGTCGGCCAGAGGCCTGTTCCTGGACCTCGCCGATCAAAAGCCGGCCCTGAACTTCGCGCCGCCGGCTTCGGGGACTCTGCTGTATTACACGGACACCCTTCCGGAGGTCAGCATCGGCGGCATCGCCGCTCAGGTTCTCTTCAGCGGCTTGGCCCCCGGCCTGACGGGCGTTTGGCAGATCAACGTTAGGGTTCCCGACGCCGTATCCCCCGGCCGAGCGCCGGTGTCGATCGTTTACAACGGCGCTGTTTTGCAGTCTATCGACGTCGCCGTCAGATAAAGTTTCGCTTCCCGTGCAGGAAGCGGCGAGACCGTGAGCACAGGCTCTCTCCGCCACGGAAAAGAGGCCGCCTGTCGATCCCGCATGGGGCCGGGGCGCCGTCACTCGTGGCGCAAGCACACGATGGGGTCCAGGCCTGCGGCGCGGTTGGCTGGGTAAAAGCCGAAAAAGAGCCCCACGCCAGCGGACATGAGCAGCCCGGCTGCAACCCAAAAGGGAGAAACATAGGTAGGCAGCGAAGGAACGAAGGTCCGCACCACCCAACTGACCAGGGCCCCGAGCAGAACTCCCATAGCGCCGCCGACGCTGGTGAGCGTCATCGCCTCAATCAAAAATTGGGCGCGAATGTCGTTCCGCCGGGCGCCGAGCGCTTTGCGTACGCCGATTTCGGCCGTGCGCTCTGTGACCGAGATCAGCATGATGTTCATCACGCCGATGCCGCCGACGAGCAGCGCAATCGAGCTGATAACCGTCGTCAGGATCACCAGAGCCCCGGTCAGTTGATTCCAGAGATTGGAAAGAAAATCGGGCATGGTGATTTCGAAGTCGTTCGGGGCCGAAGGCTTGACGCGCCGGCGGCGGCGCAGCGCCGTTACGACCTCATCTTCGGCGGCAGGCAAGTCCTTCGCATCATGAACGGAAACAGCAATGTTGTACTCCCGGAACTCGGGATAAAGCCTCTGAAACGTGGATTGCGGAATGCATATAAAGCTGTCCACGCCTGGCGCTCCCAGAAAACCTGAATCCTTGCCAAAGACCCCGATCACCTCAAACGGCAATCCGTTCAGGCGCAGCAATTTTCCAACCGGATCCGAGTTGAGAAACAGAGAATCGGCGATGCCCTGCCCGATCACGGCGACAAAGCGCACGTGGTCCATGTCGTAGCCGGAAATAAACCGGCCGTTAGTGACATCGAATGCCGGCACTGCGGCGCCGTAGTCGGCGTCCACCCCGCGCAGGATCGAGTTGGTCACCCGCTGGTCTCCATACCGCACGTCGTTCACGTCGCCGGTGAAAGTGGCGCGCGTGGCGAAAGCCGAGGCTACTGCGACCGCCGGGCAGGACTCCCGGATCACTTGGGCGTCGGAGACATTCAGGTACTTCCGCAGCCGGATCTCCTCGGGTATACGGCCAAACCGCGCCACCGGGAGCCGGCTCACAAAGAAGGTTCTCGCGCCCAGAGCTTGCACGCGCTCCAAGATATTCCGGTTCAATCCATCGATGATGGCGGCGACGGCGATGACAGAGGTGACTCCGATCACGACGCCCAGCACCGTAAGAAACGAGCGCATCTTGCGGCTGCGAATGCCGTCCAAAGCGATCAGAAGGCTTTCGTGAATTTCAGCGCGAGTCATGGAGACCAGATCGAGCAGCCCTAGATTCGCTGTCAGCCATTGGCCCGGCCAGGACAGAGCCCGGATCGCTTGCCCATCTTTATTCCGTTCGCAGGGCGGCAACCGGATCGAGGCGGGCAGCTTTGACCGCCGGATAGATTCCGAAAAACAGGCCAATGACTGAGGACAGAATTACGCCCAGCGCAGCAGCCCAAAATTTTACAGTGGCCGGAAAGTCGGCCAGCGTGCGGACCCCCAGAGCAGCCAGGAACCCGAGAGCCACGCCCGCCACGCCTCCCGCTATGCACAGCAGAACGCTTTCGGTGAGAAACTGCCGCAGGATGTCCCCCTGGCGGGCGCCGCAGGCCCGGCGGATGCCGATTTCTTTGGTCCGCTCCGTCACGCTCACCAGCATGATGTTCATGATAACGATTCCGCCCACGATCGCCGCGATCGAGGAGAGCATCAGGAAAACCGTGAAGAACGACGAGGTGATGCTCTTCCACAGGGCGATGTAGCTCTCGGCCGTGCCGATATAGAAATCCTCGCGTTTGTTGCCCGTAATATGATGGCGGGCGCGCATGACCAGGCGGGCCTCGTCCTGGGCGTGCTGAAAAATCTCTTCGCCGCCGCTGGCCTTGGCGTTGATGGTCACCGTGCGGCGAATCCCCACTGTCCGCAGGAACAGCGGCAGCGGAGCCACCACGAAATTGTCCTGCTCCTGGCCGAGCACGGCGCCGATTCTTTCGAACACCCCGATGACAATCAGATCGTCTTTGCCTACGCGCACAACCTGGCCGATGGGATTCGTTCCGGCAAAAAGCTTGGTTCGAACGGAGTCTCCGATGAGACATACGCTGGCCATGTGCCGCTCCTCCAGATCGGTGAAGTAGCGGCCGCTCTCGAGGGTGCGGGAGCCGATCACGCTCATGTTGGCCGTGTGCCCGTAAAAAGTTTGATCCTGGAGCTCCTGGTCCTTATAGCGGACGTGAGCCACGGCCTCCGCCTGCCCTCCTACGGCCTCGCAGTGGAGGCAGGCCCGCCGTATGGCTTCGAGGTCGTCCAGCGTAATATCGCGGTTTCTGCGCGAACGGATGAGCTCGTCGAAGTTCGTCGTGGCGAACGGGTATTTACTCACCTGGAAAACGTTCGTTCCGAGATTCGCAATTTTCTGTTCGACATAGGTGTTGGCCCCTTGCACGAGGGTGATCACGGCCATCAGCGTGGCCACTCCCATCGTGATGCCGAGGACGGTCAGGAAAGAGCGCAGCCGCTGCGCCCGGATCGACGCGGCGGCGAGCGTCACATTCGTGCGGAGGCCAGGCATTTCATTCCATCACAACAGCACCCAGGCGTCCAACGGCTTGACCGGTTTGCGGGGGCCGACGGGCCACGCGCGTCTCGCCTGCGTCGAACCGGCTGCAAGAAGTCCGGGCATCCCTACCAGGTTACCCGGCGCCACTTCTTGCCCACTTGGATGAGAAGCTGGCCTGCCGTTCCCTCCAGCTTCAGACCCAGATCCCGGTGCCGGGCGCCGTTGACCTCTACCGCGCCGGCCTTAATTTTTCGGGTCGCGTCGGACACCGAATCAGCCAGACCGATCTGCGGCAGAAGCTTATTCATGCGAACCACACCGGCGCTGCGCGCACCGTTGGGCAGCGGCACGGTCGGAATCTCCTCCGGGACCTCCTTTTCCTGCACCACGCGCCGGAATTCCTCCGCCGCCTTCTCGGCAGCTTCGGGCGAGTGGAAGTCGGCTACAATGCGGCGCGCCAGATCCTTCTTGGCCTGCATCGGGTGCATTTCCGTTTTAAGCTGCGCGATTTCGGCGAGACTGAGATCGGTCAGCAGCTCGTAGTACCGGTACATCAGCTCGTCGCTGATTTGCATGACCTTGCGATACATCACTTCAGGAGGTTCCGTGATCCCGATATAGTTGCCCAACGACTTCGACATCTTCTGCACGCCATCGAGGCCTTCGAGGATGGGCATGGTGGCGACGATTTGCGGAGGCTGGCCGTAATCGCGCTGAATTTCCCGCCCGACCAGGAGATTGAACTTCTGGTCCGTACCTCCCATCTCCACATCGGCCTGGAGCGCCACGGAATCGTAAGCCTGGGTCAGGGGGTATAGCAATTCGTGAACGGAAATGGGCTGGCCTTCGCGAAACCGCTTGGCGAAATCCTCCCGCTCAAGCAGCCGGGCCACGGTATAGCGCGAGCAGAGCGGTATCACATCCTCGATGAACTTCATTTCGCCCAGCCACTCGCTGTTGAAGCGGACTTCGGTTCGCTCCCGGTCGAGAATTTTGAATACCTGCGCTTTATAGGTCTCC
>DASREK010000157.1:0-28832 GCA_035652135.1 Bryobacterales bacterium
TGCCAAAAAATCATCCGGCTGCTAGCCCTCAGCCTGGTTGCTTGCGCCGCCGGGAATGCGCAAACTCCTCCTGTGTTCGACGGCCAGGCAGCCCTGGACGCCACGCGGCGCGTGGTTTCATTCGGCCCGCGCCGTCTTGGATCCGCCGCGCACGAACTGGTTCGCCAGTGGCTCAAAACCGAACTGCGGCGGCTCCGGTGCGAAGTGGCGGAGGACGCTTTTACAGCCCGGACCGTGCTTGGCCCCCGCCCGATGACGAACCTGATCGCCAAGTTCCCGGGATCCTCGCGCCGCATCGTGGTGTTGAGTGGACATTACGACACCTACGACCGGCCTGGTCTCCGCTTCCTGGGCGCCAACGACGGCGGTTCCTCGACGGGCATTCTTCTTCAGCTCGCGCGCTCCGTCGCCCGGATTGCGCACCGCGATACGATCTGGATCGTGTGGCTGGATGGAGAAGAGTCGCTGGTGAACTGGTCCGGCGACGATCACACCTATGGCAGCGCGCATCTGGCCCGCCGCTGGCGCTCGGACGGCACTGCCGGCTCGATTCTGGCGCTGATCAACCTGGATATGATCGGCGACGCCGATCTTGATCTGGCTTACGAACTGAACTCGACAGGCTGGCTGCGTGATCTGGTGTGGTCCGTGGCGTGGCGCCTGGGCTACTCTACCCAATTTCCCAGGGACCGGCCCAACGCCATCGCCGACGATCATGTCCCGTTTGCCGAGAGCGGCATCGCGGCGTTGGATTTGATTGACCTCGACTATGGGCCGGACAACGCGTACTGGCACACGGTGAATGACACGATGGATAAGCTGAGCGCGCGCAGTTTCGGGATTGTCGGCCAGGTCCTGCTCGAAACCCTTCGCGTTCTCGAGCAGCGCGGCAACGGCGGTTGAGGACGGTTTGCGCGGCTTGAGGTTTCTGGCGGCCTCTGAGCTCAACGTTCGGCCGAGTTGTACACTGAGGGGCGGCAGGCCGCTCCGGTCCGGCTGATCAGAAGCCGGACGCTGCGACAGGGAGATGGGCAATATGAAGATCACGCGACGTTCATTTTTTCGCTGGGCCGGCGGGGCCGCCGGCATGGCTGCGTCCAGCGTCCCCGCGCGGGCCGATGCGCCGGCGGACATTCGCATCACGGATGTCCGGCCGCTGAGCATCAACGGACGGACCTTGTTCGTGCTAGTGCGCGCCTCCAACGGCATGTTCGGTCTGGGCGAATGCTCTCCCATGAATCTGCCGGTGCTCGCCGCCAACATCCAGAACGTTCTCAAGCCGCGCCTGCTGAACAAAGACCCTTTTCAAGTCGAACCCCTCTACGACGAGCTGCTCTATCCGAATTTCAAGCTCGGGCCGATGGGCGCAGTGTCGGAGGCGATCGCCGGCGTCGATATGGCCCTCTGGGACCTGAAAGGAAAAATTCTCGGCGTTCCCGTCTACAAGCTGCTGGGAGGCAAGTACCGCGACCGCCAACCTGTTTACTTCAGTTACGGCCGCGGCAGCGCCAAACGCGACACTCCGGAAAGCGTGGCCAAGTTGATGGCGCAGGCGGCCGAGCGCGGCTTCACCGGGGTGAAGATTCGCATGGATTTCGGCAGCGCCGTTTTGGACGCGCCCGATGACCCCTCCGAGGCGTTCATCTCCGCCATTCGCCGGGCCGTAGGCGACTACGTGGATGTCGCTTTCGACGCCAACAACGGCTACACAGCCAAAAGGGCTATCGCTGTCGGCAGGCGCCTTTACGAAAGGTACAATATCGCGTGGTTCGAAGAGCCGACGCCGCAGTACGACTATGCGGCGATGGCGCAGGTGGCGGCGGCGCTCGAAGTGCCGATCAGCGCCGGCGAGCACGAATACACGATCTGGCAATTTAAGGATCTGATTGCGCAGAGCGGCATCTCGATCGTGCAGCCGGATGTCGCCAAATGCGGCGGCCTCACCCAGGCAAAGAAGATTGCGGCGCTCGCTTTGGCCCATAACAAGCATATCGTCGTACACAACACGACTCCCACGGTCGCCACGGCGGCCGCGCTGCACTTTGCTGCGTCCTGTTCCAATGCCGCTCGCCGCCAGGAGTATCCGGGAGAGCGGGCCGACCTCGACCGCTTTTTTGAAAACAAGCTGGAGTTCGATCGCGGGCTCCTGAAGATCCCGGAACTGCCGGGCCTGGGCTTGGTGGTAAGGCAGAGCGAACTGGAGAAATTGTGACGCCGCGGCAACCGGACGGCCGCTCGGATCTGGACCGGATGCCGGCGTTGGACGGCCGCCGCTCATGCAACGATTCGCGCCGCCGTGACGGAGAGCATGTCGGTATGACCTCCTGTCCGACCTGCGGCGCAATTCTGCAAGGGGCCGCCGGCTGCCCCACTTGCGGGCCGGTGCGAACCGGTTTCGAGCGTTGGACGGCGGCTCTGGCGTACTTTTGGATTACCGGCATTGTTTTTTTATTCGCCGCCAGGCGCCGCGCCAACCCCTATGTCCGGTTCCATTGTTTACAAGCCGTCTTTTACGGTGCGGTGGTCTTGCTGATGAATGCCGTACTGGCCATAGTGGCGGTCCAAATCGGGACCATGGGAGCGTTCCCGATCATATACGCCACGGTCTGGGGAGTGATACGGATCGGGTTGTTCCTGCTTTGGATTCTAGGCATGCTCAAGGCATATGAGGGGATCGAATACAAGCTGCCTTGGGTAGGGAATCTTGCCCGGAAATACGTCCCCGCCCGGAGGGCGTAGCACCCCGGTAGGACTATTCATTCGCCCATAAGGCCGATATAATACGCGGAGCGGAGGGCGCCATGCTTCGATTTGCGGCCATTCTATTGGCTCTCATGACCCTGACTGGAGACTTGAGCGCGCAGCAGAAGAAGCGCGTGGCGGTGCTCAACTTCGATTACGCGACCGTGCATAGCAGCGTCGCCTCGATTTTCGGCAGCGATGTGGACGTCGGCAAAGGGGTGGCCGATCTGCTTGTGGACGATCTGGTGAAAAGCGGTGTGTACTCGGTAATCGAGCGCAAGGCGCTTGACAAAATTCTGGCCGAGCAAAACTTCTCCAACAGCGACCGCGCCAATCCGCAGACAGCGGCCAAACTAGGCCAGTTGCTCGGCGTGGACGCGATTGTGATCGGCAGCATCACGCAGTTCGGCCGGGATGACAAGGCCACCAACGTCGGCGGAGGCGTTCTCGGCGGGTTCGGCAGCAAGTACGGGATCGGCGGCGTATCCAAACGCCAGAGCAAGGCCGCAGTTGGGATCACGGCCCGCTTGGTGAGCGTGGAGACAGGCGAGATCCTGGGCGTCGCCGAGGGAAAAGGCGAGTCCACACGCTCCGGAGCGGGCCTGCTGGGCGCGGGAGGCGCCGGCGGCACGGCGGCTGGCGGCGGCTATGATATGACCAGCAAGAATTTCGCCGGTACGATTCTGGGCGAGGCGGTGAACCAGGCGGTTGCGATGCTGGCGCGAAATCTGGACCAGAACGCGGCCCGGCTGCCCTCCCGGAAGATCGCCGTTGACGGTTTGGTGGCCGATGTTTCCGGCAGCACGCTGACGTTGAACGTGGGAAGCAAGGCGGGCGTGAAAGTGGGGGACCGGCTGCAAATACGCCGGCCCGTGCGCGAGATCAAGGACCCGGCCACAGGCAAGGTTCTGCGAAGGGTGGAAGACAAGCTCGGCGAAATCACCATCAGCGAGGTTGACGAGAACTCATCGGTCGGAACGTACGCAGGCGCGGCGCCCAAAGTGGGTGACAGGGTGGCGGCGTTGCCGTAACGAGAAGCGGCGATGTATTTCCAACCCGGCGATACGATCGGCGACTACGAGATCCTTAGCGTTCTCGGCGAAGGCGGCATGGGGAAGGTCTACAAGGTCCGCAATGTAATCTCGGACCGCCTGGAAGCCATGAAAGTGCTGCTCCCCGACCTGCATGGCGACCCGGAACTGGCCGACCGGTTTGTGCGGGAAATCAAGGTGCAGGCCAGCCTCGATCATCCCAACATCGCGGCTCTTCGCACTGCTCTGCGCGCGGAAAATCAGCTCATCATGGTGATCGAGTTCGTCGAGGGCCGCACGCTGGTGGACTTGCTCGAGCGGGGCCCCATCCCTCTGTATGACGGCATCGAGTACATGTGCCAGGCGCTTTGCGCCCTCGCGTATGCGCACGAGCGCGGGGTGATTCATCGCGACATTAAGCCGGCGAACATCATGCTGGCGAACGACGGCGTGATCAAGCTCATGGATTTTGGCATCGCCAAAGCCGCCGCTGACCGCAAGCTCACTATGACGGGCACGACTATGGGTTCGCTCTACTACATGTCGCCGGAACAGGTGAAAGGAACGACGGCGCTTGACGCGCGCTCCGATCTGTATTCGCTGGGGATCACTCTTTACGAGGTCGTTACCGGGACGCGCCCGTTTCAGGGCGACAGCGATTACGCGATTATGTCGGCGCATCTGGAGAAGACCCCCGTACCGCCCGTCGAGGTGGACCCGAACCTGCCCGGAGCGTTGAACGAGATTATTTTGAAATCGATTGCCAAAGATCCGGCGGACCGTTTTCAAAATGCGAATGCGTTCCGAACCGCGCTGAAGAGCGTGCAAGCGGAGCTTATTCCCGAGGCTGCGGCCTTTCCCGGAGCGCAGCGGCAGACTCCGCGCACAGAGGCCGCCCCGAGCCCGCGCCTCGATACAGCGCCGCCGGTTCCGCCGCCCATGCCTTCCGAAGCGATCCCCGCCGCTCCGCGCGGATCGCCGCCAGTGGCTCGAAGATCCGCCCCAATCCCGCCTGCTCCCAGCCGCCGGGGTTTCTATATGCTGGCGGGCGGCGTGCTGACGCTGGTGCTGCTGATCGCCGCCGGCATAGAGGTGGCCAACTGGCGGAAGACCAGAGCGGGCGCGATTCCCGAAACAGCCCCGGCCGGCGCTGATGAGCAAAACACTCGGCAACCAGTAAATTCAACGGGCGGCAGCCAGCCGGAAGCGTCACCGCTCGGCGCTGCGCGCAGCACTGATGCGGCAGGCCCCGCCCAGCCCAATACAACACCGGCGGGCTTGGCGGGGCAGAGCGGCGCGGCCGCAGTCGCCGGCGCGGCCGCCACGGATTCTGGAAGCCGGAAAGCGGGAGCGGGTCAAGATGCGGCATTCTCCGCTGCTCCTACCCCGGCGCCCCAGGCCGGCAGAGTTGCGCGCGAGCCGGGCCGTACGGGGCAAGCAGCGCTGCGCAGCGTGCCCCAGCAAGCCCAACAACCTGCGAATCGCACACCCAAGGCGGCCGCACCCGATCTGGTTTTGCCTTCGCCCGCCGCCGCCCCGCCCCCTGCGGCCCCCGCTGGCGCAGCGGCGCAAGTGGCGGAAGCGCAGCAATTGCGCGAGCGCATGATGGATCTGGCCGCTCGGGCGAATGCCGTGAAGGCCAGCATGGATGGCATCGAGCGGCAGCAGCGCGCTTCCGGGTTGGGCATGCGGGCCGACATGGCCGCGGCAGCCCAACGCGTCGAATTTCTCATGGGCGAAGCCAATGGCGCTCTCGCCGCCCGCGACAACACCGCGGCAAAACGCAACTTGGACCTGGCCGAGCGTGATATCGAGAAACTGGAAGCCTTCCTCGGGCGCTAAAAGATTTTGAGGAACAGCCTCGTTTGCGGGCTTAAGGATGCGCGAATTGGAGTCTTCGACGCTTCCAGCAAAGGGAGGCGAACGCCGCCCAACAACCCAGGAGATCTGCGCTTGGTCCCCGCGGCAAAGCGCTCCTATTGGCGGCCGGCCGTTCCCCGCACGGCCCATGCGCGCGCCGGCAATGGAAACGGCTCCTGGCTCGCTGGGCCGAGACGGCGTCTCAGTTCCTCGCGCAAGGCTGCGACTTGCTCCGGGGCGAGGCGTTTCACGTAGGCGCCGGCAGGACCTTGGCCCAGAAGAAACGGGCTCCAGAAGTCCTCGAAAGATGCAAACTCCAGGTTCGCTTCGAGCGGTCGTTCCTCGACGTTCTCCAGGCCTTCCTGCTCCCACAGATTCCGAAGTTCGCCGGCGCGGCAAAGCAGCATGTGCTTCTCATCAAGCGTCTCGACTTCCGGATTCAGGAATACGGCCGCATCCCAAAACAGACGCAGCATCCGCATGCGATCACCGTAATCCCAAACAGCGGCGGCAATGCTTCCCCGTGCGCGGGTGACGCGGCGCATTTCGTCGAGGGCTTTGCGGGGATTCGGGATGAAATTAAGGACCAGAAGAGAAAGGCTCGCATCGAAGGCGGCGCGGGGCGCTGCGCATCCCCGACTTGAAAACGCACCCTGTCTCCACGGTTTCGCTTTGCCGCATAGGCTACGTATTCCCGGGAGACATCTATGCCTTCGACCCGGCAATGCGGCTTTCGTTCGGCGATCGTCAGAGCCAGCGATCCGGTCCCCGAACCCACGTCCAAAATGCGGCCCCGATCGGGAACTCCGGCGAAATCCACCAGCAGCGGCGCCATCCGGCGGCTCCAACGGCCCATGAAACGCCCGTAGGCTTCTGCGTCCGCGAACATTTCACCACCCGGCTGCTGAGCCGGGAGAAGGGAGCCGCCGGCCAGGATCAGAAAAGCTCTCCGTGACCACATCCGGCTCGAATTCAGCGCTCCTGCTCCGAAGCCAAGAAGTGAATGTTAACCCCATTTTACCGGGGAAGTCGGCTCGCCGAGAGAGGCGGGCCCGCGCTGGTAAGATTTTGCTTGGCGCCGGCATGCTGTTGCGCGGGCAACCCTTGCGTCCCTGCCGCACCGGGCCTTCACTCCACGTAGAGGCGGGGAACTCGCTTCCCAATCCCGCAAAGGACTTCGTAGGGGATGGTTCCGCAGTACGCGGCCATTTGCATGGCATCAAGGCTTTCACTGCCGTCTCGCCCCAAGATGGTAATGTAGTCGCCGGCCCGTACATTGGGAGTGGAGGTGAGATCGACGAGGCACACATCCATGCTCACCAGCCCGACGATGCGCACACGCCTGCCGGCGGCGAGCACCGGCCCGCCATTGGAAAGCCGCCGGTCCAGCCCATCGGCGTAGCCGGCTGCGACTGCGCCGATTCTCATCGGCCTTTCCGTGCGATACGTGGCGTTGTAGCCGAGCGGCGCTCCGGCTGGAAAATCGCTGACCGAAATCACCTGCGCCTTCCAGGTCAGAACAGGCTGCAAGGGCGGCGGTGCGGGCGCTTTTCCGCCCCGGGCCGGCATGATGTAACCGTAAAGCGCTAGGCCCGGCCGCACCATAGAAGCCCGCGTCTCCGGCCAATAGACCAGCGCGGCGCTATTCGCCATATGGGTGAAAGAAGGGCGGATGCCGCGGGCGGCCAGAGCGCTCACGAACTGCTGGAACCGGCCAATCTGCTCTTCGGTTTGTCCGCTCGTGAGTTCTTCGGCCGAGGCAAAGTGCGTGGCCAGACCTTCCAGGTGGAGGTCCGGGCGCCGGGCCAGCAAGCAAGCAATCTCATCGAGACACGCCTCGTGGAACCCAAGTCTCCCCATGCCAGAATCAAGCTTCAAATGCAGGGACCGGCGGCCATTCTGTGGCGATCTGCCTGCTGGCGCGAAGGCGTCAGGACCTGCTGTTGCTGCGGAGCGGAGGTTGCCCTCCTGTTTTTGCAGCCAAGCTTCGAGATCGTGAAGCTGGTCCATGCTGTGGAGCATCCGGGTGAGGCCAAACTCTTCGAAGGCGTCCTGATCGCTGCGCGCCAGATCAGCAAGAACGATCACTCGGCCCAGAATGCCTCCGCGCCGCAGTTCGATTGCTTCGGGAAGAGACGTGACGGCGAACCAGCGCGCTCCGGCCCGCTCCAGCGCCCGCGCCACCTCGACCGCGCCGTGGCCGTACGCGTCGGCCTTTACTACAGCCAGGATTTCGACAGAGGTTCCTACCAGCCGCTGGATTGCTTGATAATTTTCAATCAGCTTTTGCCGGGAAATTTCGACGAACGTCCGTTCCACCGGTTTTATTGTACCGATTCAGGGGGCGGCTCGGCGTCTCCCAAATCTTCGGCCCGGTTCTCGAATTTCGTGTATTTGTGCAGGAACGCCAGATCGATCTTCCCGGTCGGGCCGTTGCGCTGCTTGGCGATGATCAGCTCGGCAAGGCCGTGCAGGTCTTCCCGATCCGGCTTATAAACCTCTTCGCGAAAGATGAAGCCAACCAGGTCCGCGTCTTGCTCGATCGATCCGGACTCGCGCAGGTCGCTCAATTGCGGTCGGTGATCGCCCGTGCGAACCTCCGGCGCGCGGCTAAGCTGGGAAAGCGCCATCACGGGCGCCTTGATCTCTTTTGCGAGCTGCTTCAAGCCTCGTGAGATCACCGAAATTTCCTGATTGCGGTTCTCGAACTTTCCCTTGCCGCTCATCAACTGCAAGTAATCAATCACCACCAGCGCGAGATCGCCTCTCTCGCTTTTCAACCGCCGGCACTTGGCGTGCATCTCCATCAGGTTCGTGCTGGCCGAGTCGTCAATATACAAGGGGCTGCGGACCAGTTGATTCAGCGCTCCGGAAAGACGCCGGCGCTCTTCCATGTTCAAAAATCCGCCGCGGAAACGATGGCTGTCCACGCGGGCCAGCGCGCACAACATGCGCGACAGCAGCGACTCCGCCGACATCTCCAGCGAGAAAATCGCCGCTGGCCTGCCGAGCTTGACGGCTACGTGCTGAGCGATATTGAGGGCCAGAGCCGTTTTGCCCATAGAGGGCCGCGCGGCGATGACGCAGAGCTCCGAGGGCTGGAGGCCTGTGGTCATCTCATCCAGCTTTGTGAAACCGGTGCTGAGGCCGCGCAAGCGCTTGCTGGGATCGAGAAATGTGTTGACGCCGCCGGGGAATCGCTCCACGATCTGCCGGGGGCTGGTCAAACCTCCGCGGATACGCGAATCGCCGACCTTGAGGACCAGTTCCTCCGCCTTGCTGAGGATCTCATCTACTTCCTCTCCGGCCTCCAGGCACTGCCCCATGATGTGCTGCGAGGTATAGATGAGCTTCCGGAGCAGAGCCTTGTCCTTGACGATGCGGACGTAGCTCTCTATATTTTCCAGACGCGGCAGGCCTTCGGTCAGCGCGGAGAGATAAGCGACGCCGTCGCAGGCTTCGAGTTGGTTGTTTTTGATCAGCTCGTTGGCCAGAGTGACGTAGTCGATTTTTTCCGAACGCGCATGAAGATCCGACATGCGCTCGAAAATTTTCCGGTGCTTTTCGAGGACGAAATCGTCCGCGTCGAGCGTGCCGGCGACTTGAGGGAACACCGCGTCCGCCAGCAAGATCGAGCCGAGCACGAATTGCTCCGCTTCAATATTGGCGGGGAGACCTCGATCAAAACCAATTCCACCGAGAGCGGAAGTCATGAGCAGGGGCGACGACGGTCGAGAGTAAACGATCCTGCGGCTTGCGTGACAAGAAAATGTTTCATGTTTGTTTCGAACCGGTTACATTGTGAATCACGCCGAAACATCCACAATTGGATAGGTAGAGATCTTTAGCCTTTTTCTTTCAGGGAGTTACGCTGTGGAACCGCATGTGCATAACCGGCCCTGGCGGCGCGGCGTTGCATGGAAAACAAGCCCGTTTGATTGCAGCACATTAGAGCGTAAGTTGCCGTACGAAACATCACCAATTCACATCGAACTTGTTTGTAACAATGTAGCAGGTTTCTGTGGCGAACAAAAGAGAAATCTGGGGAGAAGAGGCGGGGAAACTGATCCGCACGGGAGGAGCCATTGTGCGGCATTGACACTTCCCGCACCAACCGATACACTAAAATGACCTTTCAAGACGATCGGGGCGTGGCTCAGCCTGGCTAGAGCGCCTGGTTCGGGACCAGGAGGTCGGTGGTTCGAATCCACTCGCCCCGACCATTTATCTCAAAAACACTCATCACGATACGCCGACCCGGGTTTTGCGCCCGTGATCGGCGTTTTTGCTGGTGTGACCAGATTTGTGCCCACCCTTTGCTGCCCATGCCAGGACGGCCGCCTTGGTATGATGCCGGTAGGGCGGGGACGCCATGAGCGGAATAGAGATCCCAATCCCGAACGAGCGCCTTGCGGACTTCTGCCGCCGCTGGAAAATCTCGGAACTGCGGCTGTTTGGCTCAGCCTTGCGAGCGGACTTCCGGCCTGATAGCGACCTGGACCTGCTTGTGAGCTTCGCTTCGGACGCCGACTGGAGTCTTCTGGATCACGTGGCGATGGAAGAAGAGCTCTCCGGCATCCTCGGCCGAAAGGTGGACCTCGTCTCTCGCCGGGCGATTGAGCGAAGCTCCAACTGGATCCGGCGCAAGGCCATTTTGGAGAGCGCGGAGCCCTACTTTGTCGCGCGATGAAGGCAACCTTCTGGACATCCTGAAAGCTGCCCGTTTGGCCATCGAGTTCAAAGGCCAAACGGACAAGGACGAGTTTCTCGCCGACTTGAAGACCCAGTCCGCGGTCTTGCATCAGCTCTTGATCATCGGCGAAGCCGTGAAGCGGCTGTCTCCCGAGTTCCGTGGGGCTCATCCGGAAGTACCGTGGAAACTGATCGCCGGAACGCGCGACAAACTGATTCACTTTTATGAAGGTGTGGACCTCGATGAGGTTTGGAAAATGGTGACGGCGGATCTGCCCAGTTAACTCAGTGAATTGAGCCACTGGTTCCCCGTGGTTTCTAAAGGAGCACGCGCTGTTAGCCCTCCCTCCACTTGCGACCGGGCGCGCTCAAAGGCAGCGCAAACCGCGTCCGCTTGCGGATGCACATACCTCCGCTTCGTAGTTCCGAAACAACTATGGCGGGCTAACTGCGCCAGTGGCCTGGATGTGGGCGGACCACCCGTGAGGCATGTGCGGCTGCTCGCCTCTCCGCTGCTGGGATACAATGGGCAGAAACGACACCATGATGACGAGAAGAAAGGCCGTACTTGCTCTTGGCGCCGCATTCACCGGTTTGGCGGCTGAAAAGGACGCTGATCGAATCCGGTTTTGTCGCGTTCCCAACGGCGGCATCCAGCCGCAGGTGGCGCTCGACGACAGCGGCACGCTCCACCTTGTTTATTACTCCGGCGATACCCATCACGGAGACATATTCTATGCGCGTTCGAAGAATGGCGGCGCGAGCTTTTCACCTGCTCTGAGAGTCAATGCAGGTGGCTCCGCCATCGCAGCGGGCACGATCCGCGGAGCCCAGTTCGCGCTCGGTAAATCAGGCCGCGTGCACGTCGCATGGAACGGCTCCACCCACACCGGCCCTGTCAATCCGGATTCCGGAACGCCGGGCGCACCCATGCTCTACACGCGCTTAAATGATGCGGGAGATGAGTTCGAGCCAGAGCGGAACCTCATGCTCCGCTCGTTTGGCCTCGACGGCGGCGGCTCAATAGGCGCCGACAAGAATGGAAACGTCTACGTCACTTGGCACGGGATTGGACAATCGGAAGCGAAAGGCGCCGGCAAAGAGGGAGAGGCCAGACGGCGCGTTTGGGTGACGACGTCAGCGGATAGCGGGAAGACGTTCTCTGGAGAGGCGAAAGCTTGGGCGCAGGAGACGGGCGCGTGCGGATGCTGTGGAATGAAAACTTTCGTCGATCGAAAGGGTGATGTATACGCACTCTACCGCTCGGCAACGGAGTCCGTGCACCGCGATATTTACCTTTTGCATTCAAAGGATCGTGGCAGGACCTTTCAAGGCAAGCTGCTCCACAAATGGAATATCAACGCTTGTCCGATGAGCAGCATGGATTTTGCCGAGAACGCAGATACGCTCGTCTGTGCCTGGGAGACCGCGGGCCAGGTCTACTGGACCCGCATCAACGGAGAAAGGACCGGCGATCCGGCCGCCGCCCCAGGGGAGGGAAAGGGCCGCAAACACCCTCGTCTGGCTGTGAATGAAAGGGGCGAAATCCTACTCGTTTGGACCGAAGGCACGGGTTGGCAGAAGGGCGGCTCATTCGCGTATCAAGTTTACGACCCCGCAGGCAGGCCCAGCGGCGAAACCAGACTGGTTCCCGGTATTCCGACCTGGAGTTTTGCCGCAGCCATAGGTATGCCGGACGGCGGGTTTTCCATCCTATATTGACACTGCTATTCGAAACTGCGATTAGCTTCATTTCTCCGGGGCCGCTGAGGGCTGCGGTTCGCAATTTCCAACCAATCGGGGAGGTAGCCTGGCAGTGGAACCTCGATTGCTCACGTTCCCGCGCGGACAGTCACCGTATTTCGAATGTCCCACGGTAGAACTCGCGATCACCACGTCGGCCCCGGACGCTAGGATGAGCGCACATCCGCCTGGCGACTATGCCGTGAACCTTTGGCTGATACAGCATTGCGTTCGACAGCACAAGAGTTTTCCGTCTTGATTTGAGCGGCTCGATGATGACTTCCACGGCGTTCTCGGCGCCTCGCAGGTCATTGATAACGGAATCTTCCGGCGCGTGATTGCCGCGATTGACCGGGCGTGCCCATCTTCCCGCCGCGATCCTGCGCGCCCAACTGCGACCGGTTTTGCGCTCGCCCCATGCTCTCGGCGTTGCTGCCTTTGGCTCGCACTGCCCGAGAAAGCAGCCCAGCCTTTGTTTCCCCGGCAGACGCGAGCAAGGGCGAGCAAGATGAAGGGCTGATCCCTGATAGCTGACGGCTGATCGCTGCCATTTCCCTTTTTCAGATTTCAATGCCCAGATCCCGGCCCATCGTAAATGTCGGCTTCCACCGGCTGCGAATCAAATCTACCTGCTGTGCCATCGCGGAGACCAGGATGGGCATGGCAATCGTGGAATCGCAGTGGCAGTCGACCATCTGCGCATCTTTGGAGATCTTGCCCCAGCTTTGCGCTTCTTCGAACGTGCAGCCGGAAAGGCCGCCCCAGTGGGGGGCGTCGGTCACGACCTGAATGGCGTATTTGTGGCCCTCTTTACCGGTATTCATGATGATGGCCACCACCTCGGTCTGCTGCACGAAATTCTTGGGTGTACCGCCGCCGAAGTAAATCACTCCGGTTTCCGGCGATTCGGCCACGATGCGGGTAATCTCCAGCACGTCCCCGATCACGTCAAACATCAGGCGGTTGTTGCCGTGGTAGCGGTTGACAGCTACCCCAATGCCGATCGAGCTGTCTCCGACAGCCGGGCAAAACAGCGGTACGCTGGCCTTAGCCGCCGCTGAGACAATGCCGTCCTCTTTGGCCGTCTTGGCCAGCTCGCGGCCCAGCAGGTAAAGGAACTCTCGCGTGGTGTACGGACGCGACGGGTCCAGCCGCGCGGCGAAGTCGCCGATCCACCGGTCGTGCTCGCGGAATTTCGCCTCGTCGGCCAGCACGTCGTACATGCGGTCAATCAGGTTCTCGGCCAGGGCCACATCGTCGATCGCCGGAGAGCTTTGGTAGTGGTAATACCCTAACGTCTCATGGATGTCGTGAAAGAAGTTCGCGCCGGTGGAAACTAGGCAATCAATCAGCCGGTTCTGGATCATGTAGACGACCAGGCGCCGCATGCCCGCCGGCACCATGGCGCCGGACATGCCCATTAGGATCGAGCAGCGGTCCCGAAGCATACTTTTCCACACGCGGAAGGCCTGGCCTAATTGCCGGCCTTGGAAAGCGGTCCCCTCCATTCGCTCGAGTATTGAGGCGGCGGAGGGATCGGCTCCGATGGTGAAGGGCCGCGTGGGCTGAGATAGCAGTTCTTCCTTGCTGGGAGGATGTGGCATATTGGAAAACCCTCTGGGGAATACGATTTACACCGGCCGGAAGACCCCGTTTCACCTGCCGGCCGCGGCGCCCCTTTGGCCAGGCGTCTGATTAACAATTTATTCGAAAATGGCGATGCCGGCGGCGATGACCGTGGTCCACCATCCGCGCTTGTCGCCTATCGCCGACTGGGTGACGTTAAGCGTGCGGACGATTTTGTTGGAAATGCGGTAAATCTCTTTCTTCTCGTCCCAACTGCGGTCGGGATCAAACTCTACATTCAGCGTGGTGGCCAGCATTTCGGCGGCGAGCTCCTCGGCGTATTCCCCGGCCGTTTCTTCGGTTTCACCGAAGGAATGGTGCTCGGAAAGGTAGCCGTACATTCCTTTGTCGGTGGGCAGAGCGAGGCCGATGCTGGCGGCGATCAGCCGGTGCGGCTCCCGGGTGGCGTTTTCGCTCATCACCGCAAACACAACCTGCCCCGGCTCCAGATACTTTTGGCCCTCCTTGCGGGAAATGAGTTTGCAGCGGGGAGGAAAGATGCTGGAAACCCGGACGAGGTTGGTAGCCGCTATGCCGGCGTCCCGCAGCGCCAGCTCGAAACTCGTGAGCCGCTCTTTGTGCTTGCCCACTCCTTTTGTCAGAAAGATCTTCTTCGCGACCAGCATTGATCCCAGGGAGTCCTCCTTCACGGAGTCAGATTCGGAATTTTTCAAGCTAACAGAAATGGGCAGGAGGGTCAACGAATTTCACGGACGACCATTTCGCGGCGGCCGCGCGGCCGGCTGGCGCCAGGGCGCGCTGCCCGCCCCCGCAGCGCAGGGCGATTGTTTTGGCGGGCCCGAGTGGCATTCACGCCGCCGTGACGGCCCGGCTCCGGAATAGGACGCCCGGCGCTGCGTGCTACACTCGGGCCATGGGCGATGGGATTTTGCCCCCGGTTCTAGGTTCCACGCCTCGTATCCAATCCTTGCTGATCAAGCCGGTTTCGGCGGTTTGCAATCTGGATTGCGAGTATTGCTTTTATCTGGACCGGGAAGCCGACCCCTACAAAGAGCTGCCGGGCCGGCGCATGAACGAGGAAACGCTCGAACGCCTGGTGAGCGGCTTCCTTTTTTACTCCTCTCCGCACAGCGTCTTCGCGTGGCAAGGCGGCGAACCCACGCTGGCCGGAGCGGCTTTCTTCGAGCGCGCCGTAGAGTTGCAGAAACAGCACGGACGCGGCGGCCAGTCGGTGACAAACGCTCTGCAAACCAACGCCACGCTGCTCGATGACCGCTGGTGCAGCCTTTTTCGGGAATATCGCTTTCTGCTTGGCGTGAGCCTGGACGGCCCGGAGCCGCTGCATGACCGCTATCGCTTCAACAAGCAGCGCAAAGCGACCTGGAAAAAGGTCATGGAGGGCGTCGCGCTGCTCCAGAAAAACGGGGTCGAGTTCAACATCCTCTGCGTCCTGAGCTCGGCCAACGTGGAACGCCCCGCCGAGTTGTACCGCTTTTTCCGCGGCCTGGGCATCCAGCATATTCAATACATACCGCTTGCGGAGTTCGATGGCCTGGGCCTGCCGCGGCCGTGGACGATTACACCGGAACAATACGGCCGCTTTTTGTGCGAAACCTTCGACCTCTGGTGGCCTGACCGGAAGAAAATCCGGATCCGGTTTTTCGACAACATCGCGGAAGCGCTGGCGGGCATAAAGCCGGGCAACTGCACCCTGCATGAAACCTGCGACAGTTATTGCGTGGTGGAATATAACGGCGACGTGTATCCCTGTGATTTTTTTGTGGAGCGAAATTGGAAGCTGGGCAACATCAATGTGGATTCGTTCGCCGAGATCGCGCGCCGGCAGCGCCGCTATGCGTTCGCCGCCAAAAAGACGGTTCCCCATCCGGAGTGCCTGGTTTGCGAATTCGCCCAGGTCTGCCACAGCGGCTGTCCCAAGCTCCGGCACGGCCGAAATAAACGCTTCGAGGACCTGGATTATTTTTGCGCTTCTTACAAAGCGATTTATGCGAAAGCCATCCCCAAACTGAAACCGGAGATCGCAAAGATTCTCTCGCGGGGCGTGGCTTGCGGAACCGGTCCCGCATGATCGGCTCTACCTGGGATTTTCCGAAAAGGGAGGATGCGGCGCGGTTACCAATCCATCCGCGCGCCGGCGGAGGCCATGGGGCGCACTTCCAGGCATCCTTTGCCCGTGGGAAGCAGCTTGCCAGGGTTGAGGCGGCCATCCGGGTTGAATACGGATTTCAGGCGGGCGATCATTTCCAGGGTTTCTGGCGGAAACAGAAGCGGCATCATCTCGTTCTTTTCCATCCCGACTCCGTGTTCGCCGGTGATCGATCCGCCGACCGAGATGCAATACTCCAGGATCTCCGCGCCCGCCTGCTTGGTCCGCTCAAATTCTTCCGGTTTGTGGTGATTGAACAGAATGATCGGGTGCATGTTGCCGTCGCCCGCATGGAAGATATTGCTGATCGTGAGATCATACTTAGCGGCCACGCGGTAGATGAACCGCAGCGTGTCCGCGATGCGGGTGCGCGGCACGACGCCGTCCTGGACATAATAGCTCGGACTCACGCGGCCGACAGCGCCAAAGGCGTTCTTCCGGCCCTTCCATAGCAGATCGCGCTCTTCGGCGCTTCGCGCCACACGGACCTCCCGCGCGCGGTTCAGCCGGCATACCTCCTCGATATCGATGGTTTGAGCCTCGACTGCTTCCCGCAAGCCCTCCAGTTCGATCAACAGCACGGCGCTCGCATCCATCGGATAGCCGGCGTGGGTTGCTTCTTCGACCATGCGCAGCATCACCCCGTCCAGCATCTCGATGGCTACGGGCGTGATCTGGCGGGCGGTGATGTCGGCCACAGTGGCCGCCGCGTCGTCCGGCTCGTCATAAATCGCCAGCAAAGTTTTCACCAGCTCCGGCTTGCGCATGAGCCGCACGATCACTTTCGTCACCAGCACCATCGTTCCTTCCGAACCGGTAAGCAATCCGGTCAGGTCATAACCGGCGCGGTCAATCTCCTTGCCGCCGGTCTGGACGACGGTTCCGTCGGGAAGCACGATCTCGAGACCCAGCACATGATTGGTTGTGACGCCGTAAGCGAGCGTGTGCGGCCCGCCCGCATTTTCGCTGACGTTGCCGCCGATGGTGCAAGCGCGCTGGCTCGACGGATCAGGCGCATAGAAGTAACCCTGCCCCTGGACTGCCAGGGTGAGATCCAGATTTACCACCCCGGGTTGCACGACGGCGCGCTCGTTTTCCAGATCGATCTCCAGGATTCGATTCATGCGCGCAAAGCCGATCATGATGCCGCCGGAGCGCGCGATAGCGCCGCCGCTCAAGCCGGTGCCCGCCCCGCGCCCCACGAGCGGCAGTTCGAATTCTTTCGCCAGCTTCACGATCGCCGCCACCTGCTCGGTGGTGCGCGGCAGCACGACGCAGTCGGGCGTGGATTTTTCTACGCTGCCGTCGTACTCATACAACATCAGGTCCTGCGGCTGGTGCAGCACCGCATCGTCGCCGGCGATTTTGCGCAGCTTCTGAATGGCTTCGGCGGGAAGCATCGTCGCTCCACTCCGATGATATACTGAAAAGCCACGCATGGAAAAGGTTGTTGTCCTCGATTCCGGCGGCCAATATTGTCATCTCATCGCCCGGAAAATCCGCGAACTGGGGGTCTATGCGGAAATCCGGCCGCTCGGCACGCGAGCGCAGAGGCTGTCGCGCTACCGCGGCGTGGTCATTTCCGGAGGTCCGGCGAGCGTCTTTGACCCGGGCAGCCCGCAGCCGGATCCCGGTTTGTTCAAGCTCCACTTGCCTGTTCTCGGCATCTGCTACGGACAGCACCTCCTGGCCCAGCATCTCGGCGGCAAAGTCGAGGCGGGGAAGCGGAGCGATTCGGCCGGCGGAGGAGCCCGCGAATTCGGCGAAGCGGAAATCGTCATAAAATCCCGCAAATCCATATTCGCCGGCTTGAACGGCCGCGAGCGGATTTGGATGAGTCATGGCGATTACGTTTCCAAGCTGCCGCCCGGCTTTAAGGTTCTCGGCAGCACGCGCGATTGCCGCATCGCCGCTATGGGGGACGACTCCCGCCGCCTGATCGGCATCCAGTTTCATCCCGAAGTCACCCACACCGAGCACGGCCTGCAAATTCTGCGCAATTTCTTGTTTCGGGTCTGCGGGTGCCGCGGCGACTGGCATCCCGCCGACCAGATCTCGGATCTCGAAGCCGCTATTCGCCGCCACGCGGGCGGGCGCAGAGTGCTCTTTTTCTTGAGTGGAGGTGTTGATTCGACTGTCGCTTTCACCCTGGCGGAGCGCGCCCTCGGTCCTGGCCGCGTCCACGGCGTTTATGTGGACACCGGTTTCATGCGCCACGGCGAAACTCAGGAAATTCGCGGCCTGTTCCAGCAGCTCAGACTGGACGGCCTGGAGGTAATCGACGCCCGCCAATCGTTTTTTCAGGCCTTGCGCGGGGTGACCGATCCGGAAGAAAAACGCAAAATCATCGGCCGGCTGTTTGTGGATATTCAGGATCAAGTGCTGTCGAGACCGTCCTACCGCAGCGGCCAGTGGATGCTCGGCCAAGGGACCATCTATCCCGATACGATTGAATCGGGGGGCAGCAAGCATGCCGCTGTCATCAAGACGCACCACAACCGCGTTGATCGCATCCAGCAATTGATCGCCGAGAAGCGAATCCTCGAGCCCCTGGCGCATTTTTACAAAGATGAGGTCCGCCAGCTTGGCCGCGCGCTGGGCGTGCCCGATTCCGTGCTGCGGCGGCACCCCTTCCCCGGCCCTGGTCTGGCCATTCGCTGCGTCTGCTCGCCGCGTCCTGCACGCCCCGAGCCGGAACCGGCGATTGCGGAGCTCGCCGAAGAAGCAGGTTACGAGGCCTTTTTGTTGCCGCTCAACAGCGTGGGCGTCCAGGGCGACAGCCGCACGTACCGAAAGCTGACCGTGCTTCACGGGGCTCCTATTCACCATGAAGCGCTGGCGCGCCTCACCACTCGGATTACAAACAGCTTTCCTCAAACGAACCGCGTGGCCGCCGCTGTCTGGCCCCAAAATCTGATTCCCGGCGAGTGGCGCATCCGGCGGACTTCACTCACGCCTGCTCGAATCCGCCTGCTGCGCCAGGCCGATCACATCGTGACCAGGTTTTTGCAGGAACAGTTTCTGTACGATTTAATCTGGCAGTGCCCTGTGGTTCTGGTCCCCTTCTCGCGCAATGACGGCGAGACCATCGCGCTCCGGCCTATCTCCTCCGTGGATGGAATGACCGCCGAGGTGGTTCACATCCCGGTTCCGCAGTTGAAGCAGCTGGCGGCCGAACTGGTGGAGTCAGGCGGAATCGATGCGGTGCTGCTGGACATTTCCAATAAGCCCCCTTCCACCATCGAGTGGGAGTAGGCGCAATCCACACGAGGAGAAAACGAAAATCATGGCAGCAAGCCACCCTACCTATGACGATGTGAATCTCATTTTGCGGCTGTTTGAACTCCGCCGGGAAGAAAAAATGAGGCAGGCCCGCGATTGGTTCGGCAAGTCGTTCAAAGCGCGTACGCTGGAAGATTTTCAGGCTCTTTGCCCGCCCGGATCCGACCCGAATGCCTATTACCGCATGGTAGTGAGCTACTGGGACATGGCTGCTTCCTTCGTCACCAGCGGAGTGCTCAACGAAGACCTTTTCTATCAAAGCGGCCGCGAACTGCTGTTCGTTTGGGAAAGGATTCGCGAACTCATCCCGGAGATGCGTAAAACTTTTAAAAATCCCACTCTTCTCAAAAATATGGAGACGGTGGCCAACTCGTTTATCGAGCGCATGAACCGGGAAGCTCCGGAAGCGTACCCGGCCTTTTCCGCCATGGTTCGCGGAAATTAGGTCGCGGCGGCTAGGTTTGGAAGAACCGTTCCTTCGAGCAGGAACCGTTTGCAGCCGGAGATTTCAGTATGCGCCGGGAGCATGCCTGCGCTGCTCCCGGTTGGACCCGGCAAACTGACTCGCGGGCCCGAACAATATCTTTTCGAGATCTGGGCCGTCGCGTTCTGCTCAGGGTTTCGGCCCTCTGGCATGAGCACGAGCCGGATGCTTCTCCGATGGAAAATTTGATTTCCTGTACCGGCGTCGTCTCAAGCTGTGGAAAATGGAAGTTTTTGGAAATTTGATTTGGGCGCCGGGGAGGATTGCTTCAGGGGTCTTTTTTATCGAGGTTAGTCTCGCTTTGGTGGGAGTTGCCTCCCCGGCTTGTTTTCAGTATAACACTTCCCGCTGCCAGCGCAAGTGCAAAAATTTAGTTTTTGGTAGAGCCCTACCGAACTACGTATTTTTCTTAGCCTTAACCTGCACCCCCGCCCAATCCTCTAAAAGGGTTACGGCGGAGCAAAAGTCCTCATCGGCATGGCCCCGGGCGATGCTGGCGCCAAACAACTCATGGACCAGGGCCGTGGAGGGCAACGGGACATTCAGTTCCCGGCCGGTCTCCAGCATTAAACCGATGTCTTTGTGCATCCAGCGGAGAGAGAAGTTCGTCGTAAAATCCCGGCGGAAAATGAACGGCGCTTTGGCGCTGATCAAACCCGCTTTAGCGGCGCTGTTATCGAGGATCTGAAACATCAGTTCCGGATCCACGCCCGCTTTCGTGGCCAAAACCATTCCTTCGATAAATCCCTGCATCACGTTGCTCAAAACCAGGTTCTGCGAGAGCTTGGCGTGCAGGCCCATGCCCGCTCCGCCGCAATAAAACAAGTTCTTCCCCATGATGAGGAAATATTCCCGGGCGCGCTCGAAAACTTCTTTCGAGCCGCCGATCATGAACGTCAGAGTTCCGCCTTGCGCGCCGCTGGTCGAGCCGGTGCAGGGCGCATCCAGAAAATGGATGCCCTTCGCCGCAAAGGTCTGGCCAATTCTGCGGCTCGCGGTAGGCGCGATCGTGCTGCAATCGGCCACCACCGTTCCCGGTTTCGCTCCCTGAATGACGCCGTCGGGTCCGACCATGACGTTCTCGGACATGGCCGAATCTCCGACGCAGGCAAAAATGTAATCCGCCGCCGCTCCGACGTCGCGCGGCTTGGCGCAGAAAGTCCCTTTCTCCTCCTGCGCCAGCTTGCGGGCTTTGGCTTCTGTGTGGCTCCACAGCGCTACTTCATGGCCGGCGCGCAACAGGTTGCGCGCCATCGGATATCCCATTAGTCCCAGACCCAAGAATCCCAGCTTGGCCATTCATCTTCTCCTTTTGTGCGGAATGAAAAACGGAATCCCCGATTGTACGACTCCGCGGGGCTGTGCGACAATACCCAGTTTATGAAATCGAGGGTGCTCGTCAGCAAGCGCGTGTACCCTCCGGCGATTGAATACCTCCGGCAGCGCGTAGAGCTGGAGTACAACGACAGCAACGAGAGCTACTCTCCGCACAAACTGATTGAGAAGCTCAAAGGCAAGCAGGGCGTTGTCTGCCAGGTCACCGATAAATTCACGCCGGGCGTGATGGATCAGTTGCCGGATCTCAAAATCATCTCCAATATCGCCGTGGGAGTCGATAATATTGACTTGCGTGCGGCGACCGCGCGGAAGATTCTCGTCACCAACACGCCCGACGTGCTCACCGATACGACCGCCGATTTCGCCTTCGCGCTGCTGCTGGCGGCGGCGCGGCGCGTTGTGGAAGGCGACGCCTTCATACGCTCCGGCCAATATAAGCAATGGCTGATGGACCTGCTGGTCGGCCACGACGTCCACCATCGGACTCTTGGCCTCGTGGGAATGGGCCGGATCGGCCAGGCCATGGCGCGGCGCGCCCGCGGCTTCTCCATGCGGATCTTGTACTACGATTCTTCGCGCCGCCCCGCCGAACTGGAGCGGGAACTCGGACTGGAATACACGCCGTTCGATCAGCTTCTGTCCGAAAGCGATTTCGTGAGCCTGCACGTCCCCCTGGCGCCGGAGACGCGGCACATGATCGGGGGCCCGCAATTTGCGATCATGAAAAGGACAGCCATTTTGATTAACACCGCTCGGGGCCCTGTGGTGGATGAAGCCGCTCTGGCCGCAGCGCTCGCGGGCGGGCGCATCGCGGGGGCGGGTCTCGATGTTTACGAGGAAGAACCCAAGCTGCATCCAGGCCTGCAACGGCTCAAGAATGTCGTTCTCGCGCCGCACATCGCCAGCGGCTCGCATGACACGCGCATCCGCATGTGTATGCTGGCTGCGGAAAACCTTGTGGCCGGCCTCAGCGGCAAACTTCCGCCCAATTTGGTGAACCGAGAGTTGATGCCCGCATGAAGGACCGCCTTCGCCGGCTCTTTCTGGAAACCCTGGACAGGCTGTCCCTGGAGCGGATCATTCCGCATCGCGTCAGCGTCCGGGATGGCGTCATGGAGATCGGCGGCGACAGAATAGAGCTGCGCGCCTATAAAAAGATCATCATCGTGGCGATCGGCAAGGCCGCCTTTCAGATGGCGCGGTCTGTGAAGGCGCTGCTTGAGCCGGCCGTGGCTTCCGGCGTCGTGGCGAGCTCCGAGCCGGCCGAAGTTCCCCTGCCTTTCCTGTTGCACTACCGCGGCGGCCATCCCTATCCGAACGCCGAAAGTCTGCGCGCTGCTGAAGTGATTCTGGAACTGTTGCGCCAGCTCAATCAGGACCACCTCGTGATCTATCTGCTGTCGGGCGGGGGATCGGCCGTCGTGGAAAAGCCGGTCGACCCTTCTATTTCTCTCGAAGATATGCGCGCCTTCTACCGCGTTCTGGTAACCTGCGGCGCCAATATCGTCGAGATGAATACGCTGCGGAAACACTTTTCCGCCACCAAGGGCGGCAGAATGGCGTACGCGGCCCACCCTGCGCGTCAGGTTACCCTGTACGTTTCGGATGTGCCTGTGGACCGCCCTTCCGCGGTGGCTTCGGGCCCCACCATGCCCGATGAATCGACCGTCGCTGATTGCTGGGAGATCGTCAAGCGGCTCGATCTGCTCCCGCGGTTTCCAGCTTCTATCCGCAGGATGTTCGAAGCGGGAACCATTCCGGAAACTCCCAAGCCAGGCAGCTCTCGTTTCAAACGCTCGACCTGGCATGCCCTGCTCACGACCGAACAGGGGACCGAGCAGCTCGCCGCCGCGGCGCGCGAGCAAGGCTGGATCGTGGATCAAGATCTCTCGGTCGATGATTGGCCCTTGATCCCGGCCGCCGAGCACCTGCTCGAGAGACTCCTCCGATTGCGTGCCGAGAATCCAAGGCGCACCGTGGCCATTGTGTCCGGGGGCGAGCTGAGTTCGCCCGTGACTGGGGATGGCGTCGGGGGCCGCAACCAGGCCTTTGTCCTGGCCTGCGCCCAGCGTATTGCAAAGAAAAATATCGCTGTGTTGAGCGCCGGTACGGACGGCATTGACGGGAATTCGCCTGCGTCCGGGGCCGTCGCCGATGGTGAGACGCTGGACCGCGCGGCGCAGCTCGGACTCTCGCCGGAAGATTATTTCCAGCGCTCGGATTCTTTTGGATTTTTTTCGCGGCTGGATGACCTGGTGGTGACAGGCCCGACCGGAAATAACATTCGCGATCTGCGCTTGCTGGTCGCCTGGTAGCTATTCGATGGCCTGGCCCCGGCCCAGCATCCCTAAAAGCAGCAAGTCGGAAGGCCGGAAGCGCATCGCGCCGACATTCCCGAGCGCTTCTTCTTTTTCCAAAACGTGCTTGAGAAGCAGGGACCGGAATTGGTCCGGAGAAACGCCCAACGCCCGGGCTGCCTCCGTTTCCGTATATTCTGTCTTGCCTGGCTGCAATCGAATGTTCATGGCGGCCCGTCCTTAGGCCTAACCTTATTGTTTCTCGGGCAATTGTAAGTGGCCGCCGCACCGGCTCGAAATTAGGGAAAGTTCCTACACCCGCGGCATTGTTGCCCGATTCACCTTAGGCCACTGGTTCCATTGCCTGGTACTTTCTTCTTTATTCGTTAACCGGGGGGCGGTTTGTGGCCGGCGGAGGGCGACTGCTTGTGCGCCAGGCGGCCCTCCACCAGCATGCTCAACAGCAGCAAGTCCGACGGACGAAACCGCATGATCGCGACATTCACCAGGCTTTCCTCTTCCTCGACAACATGTCGCAGCAACAACGATCGAAACTGGGCCTGCGAAATACCCAAGGCGCGGGCTGCCTCCGTCTCCGTATATTCGCTCTTGCCTGGTTCCAATCGGATGTTCATAGGTTGTCCGGGTTCCGGTCCGATTGTAGCCAGAGCCGGGCTTCGGGCCATATTGGGCAAAGCTCTTATATGCGCCCGGCGTTGTTGCGGGATACTTACCGGATGTTGGTACTTTTCCTGTAAGACTAATGATCTAGACCGGGAGTCGTAACCGAGGCAAGCGCGCGCTCGCTTTCCGTTTCCCTTCTCGCCCCCGGCCGCGACGCCGCTTCCTGCTGAAAGCGATGCGGCTTCCTGCTAAGCGGAGAAAAGCAGCCGCCAGGCGGAAATGGCCAGCGCATGAGTGAGGCTGGAGGCCACAACGCTGCGGGTTTCCCGGTACGCCTGCCCGCAAAACCATCCAAGCAGCGCCCCGAGCGCGGCAAAACGCCAGTTGGGAAACTCCCGAAAGGGCAGATGGCAGAGGCCGAAGATTATGCTCGTGGCAGCTTGCGCCGCCGTGGCGCCGCCTAGATTCGCTGCGCTCAGGTTTTGTAATACCCCTCGAAAGAAAAGTTCTTCGGAGAGGGCGACCACGGCGTACATCCCGAGAAAAGTTCCAGCCGCCTGCAACGGATAGAGCCATGGCTCCGTACGCAAGGGTTGAAAATGCGCCGCACCTGTCAGTAAGGCGAGCGGCGCGCCCGGAATCAAGAAAAGAAGTAATTGCTTGATTCCGGTTTTCCATTCCTCCCGGGACGTCTGGAACCGAAAGCCTGTTCCTTCCACCTGCCGCAGGCACAAAAAAGCCATCGCGCCCAGCCCGATGATCATCACGTGGCCCATCGATTCTAACCGCAGCCCCGGTATCGGACTCAGATATACCTGCCGCAGTACCCGGCTCAGCAGCGCCGCCGCTATCGTTCCGGCCGCCAGCACATCGGGCCAGGTCAGCCGGGAGCCTTTGACCGGAAAAACAACGAAAATGAAACCCAGAGTCCCCGCGAGGCCGCCCAGCTTCGCCAGCGCAGAAAATTGAAAGACGCCGGCCGGAAGACTGTAAATCAGATATGGTGTTATCGCCCACACAACCGCAATGGCGGCCAGCCGGGGAGGGGAAAAACGGCGCGCCAGCCAGCCTCTCATCTCGGGGAAGCCGAGTGCGAGATAGAATGAAATTTGCATTAAGAATGCGGCAACAATGGGAACAACCATTGCCCCGGGTAAGTGGCGAGATGCCGCATAGACCGCCGCGCCCAGCGCCAGTAAGGCATCCACGATCAGCCAGGTTCGGAGAAATGCGCGGGGCATCGCACCATCTTAACCAAGTTTGCCGCGCCGCCCTCTGGGCGGCAGCTTGCGCTCTGGCGGTCTCAAGCGCCGTCTCGCCGCTCCACGGGCAGGAGCCGGAGGAAAGCCTGATCCGGGAGATCGCCGCGAAAGCAAGTCAGGCGGAAGCCGCGCGAGCCCACTATACCTACCGCCAGACGATGATCTTTCAGGAGCTCGATGCGCACGGGGCCGAGGTGGGCAGGTACCAGGAAGTCCGAGACGTCATTTTTTCTCCCGGCCAGAAGCGCAGTGAAGTCCTGGTGGGCCGCCCGCACAGGGACCTGAAACGATTGAAATTGACCGACGAAGACTTCCGCGACGTGCGCGAGGTCAACCCGTTCGTGCTGACCCGCGACGAATTGTTCTACTACCAATCGAAATTCCAGGGGCGGGAAGCGATGGACGGCGTTGCCTGTATGGTCTATCGCATCTCGCCCCGGCAGATCCTGGACGGGCAGCGGCTCTTCGACGGTTTGATCTGGGTCAGCGAGAAAGACCGGCAAATTGTCCGCGCCGAAGGCCGCCCTGTGCCGCAAATTTACCGCAGCACCGGCGAAAACCTGTTCCCGCGCTTCACGACGATTTACCGCCCGGTTGACGGCCAGCACTGGTTCCCTGTGCGCACCCTGGCGGATGACACGCTGTATTTCCGCAGCGGCCCGCAGCGCGTGCGGATCACCATCCGCTACGACGAATACAAGCGGTTCAGCTCCGACACGACGATCGAATACGAAAAGTAGGGCGGCGCGGCGCCTGATCATAACTGGCTCGCGCGGCGGAAGCGGTAGGTCACCGAGACAGTCGCGTAAGACTTGAGGCGAAAGCCGGAGATGCGCTCGAAGGGCTCTGCTTCGCCCGGCAGGGCCAGCGTCTCGAGGGTTTGCCCGGCAAACCCGCGCACGAGGAAAAGGTTGATTCCAACGTCGATCCCCTTGCTATCGAACGGGCGAATCATCGCGCCTCGAAACTCCTGTACGGGCACGGCAGCGAAGCCGTCGCCCAGGGGCTTGCGTCCCACGTACTCGTACTCGCCCCGTGCGCGCAGCTTGAACGGCAAACGTTCCACCGTTCCCAGCACATCGCCGATCAAACGCGGGGCCTCGGGGGTGGGTTCGCCGGTCAGGCGATCCCTGGCGTCCGCTTTGGCGAACAGCACCTGGAGCGAACCCAGCCCGAAGTCCCGCCTCGCCGAGACGGTCATGGAGCGGATCAAGGCCGGCCCGACGTCCTCTTGCAGGCCGGTGTCGTTATCGATCCGCGCCAGTTGCTGCGCGGTTGTTACATGGGCAAGCGTCACCTTGAATTCCGTGTGCGCGGCGGTTTTTCTAATCACCAATTGGTAGGCGCGAGCCTTGCTAACAACAGTTCCTCCAGCGATCGCTGTGGTTCCAATGCGCGGGTCGTCTACGTGAAACGACTGGCCGTAACTCAAGGCGATCCGGGGCAGCCAGGCGGCTCCCTCCGGTGAAAAAGAAATGGTCCCCTTGGGTGAGGTCACCCCTTGTTCCCGCTGAAAGGACTGCACCGGCGCCAGCCGGTCGCGGTTGTCGAAAGCAACCTCATCGCGGCGTGAGTGCGCCGTCAAGCGCCGCATAAGGCGTGTAGAATTGGATCGTGATGTCATTCGAGGTCAGGGGATAGAACGCCGCGGCTGCTTCATTGAACTTGTCCAGATCGAGATTGCGGGGCGCCTCCCGGCGATAGTCGGCTCCGAGCAAAAGCGAAAAGAATCGGGCAATCCGGTAGGCGTAATTCACGCTTTGGGACGTTGCTGTCCGGTTCTCGCTCTGCCGGATCAGGCCGCCGCCGAAGTCCGGCCGAACATCGAGATAATAGTTCCGAAAATAGCCGGAGAACTGAAGCTGGCGCGTGGCGGTGAGACGCCAGACGTCGTTGACAATCGCAATGCCGGAGCTTGCCTCTTCGCGCTGCCGCGGATCGATGGTGTCCCCGGGTACGGGCACGCCGATCGGCGCCATGCCCGGCAGATACGAAAAGCCGTGATAGCCGATTCCGTAGACGGTGAGGTCGTGGCGGCCGAATTGAAACACCCGTGATCCGTTGAGTTTGTACTGCTTGCGGCGCTCGGGCCGGCCCAGAAATCCGTTTCCCAAGGAAAGCTCGAGCCCCGCCCAAGCCTTGGTTTCGGCGCTCGCCGGGCTCCAGCCGGCGACGAGGTTCACATCGTGGGCGTCAGCCGTGAATCGCACCATTGGATGGAGGCGGTCGCGCAGCCCGAAAATCATTGACGCGTTCATTGAGTTGTTGCCCTCCCGGACGTTGAATGAACCTCCGTCGGTCTGCACACTCTCGATCGCGATAGGAATGAGTACATTTGGATCCGCGTAGCCATTGCCATGAGCGTTGGCGGGCAGGTTATTGGGAAACAGGTAGCCGCCGACCTGGAAGAACTGGCCGATCGGCTCGCCGTGATCTCCTGCGACTCCCGGCACGAAATACTGCGGAGGTTTGATCCCGCCGGCAGGCGACTCTACGGGCATGCCCGGGATCGATAGGGGCATGCCGGGCCGCCCCGGGTTGGCGTCCAGGATTTCCTGGCGGATCAGCACCCGCGAAGCCGGGTCGGGAGAAAAAATTCCGGGGCCTTCCACCTCCTCTGTGACGGTCACCGACTGGCTTTGCACGGCGAGCTGTGAAAAATGCAAGTCGGCTTCCAGCAGGGCGTTTCCAGAAACGCGGATGTCGCGGGAAACGGACGGAAAACCCGCCGCCTCCGCCGTAAGCCGGTACTCGCCCGCCTCCACCGAGGGAAACAAGAATCGTCCCTGGCCGTCCGTCTTGTTCTCCATCTGGAATACGTCGGAGCGCCGGACTAGCGTCACCTCGGCTCCAGCAACCGCTTTGCCCTGCGGATCGGTCACCTGTCCGGCGACTCCGGAGGAGGCGCAAGCCCAACCGGAAAACAGGACCAACAGGGCGGCCTGTTTTGCCGCCAGGAAAAGAGACGGTGGAAGCGCTCGGCGTACGTCCGGCGCCAGGGGGAATCTCTCCGGCGTCATGATTTTGCAAGTAACACGATTTTTAAATTCGTGCTACGATATCACGTCCGAAGAAGCATTGCAAGAGCGAATTGGCACGCGCCTCCCGTACGGCGCTTGTCGGCATGCGGCCGCCGCCGCAACGGCCTGCCCGGGAGAGGCGCGCGGGGATGCGTCGCCGCCACGGACCAAGACGGCCGGAAGCGCCGGACGCTTGCGCATCGAAGACGGCGCTCGGCTACCATAGGGAGAAATGATCAACAAACGCACTTTGGTCGCGATGGGCGCCGGCTTGGTCGTGACGGCGGTCCTGGTGGCCGCAATCGTCTTTATCCAGCGGGGTTCGACGCCCCGGCTGGTCGGTGAAATCAGCCGGGTCCGGACGCTCGAAATGGACCCGTCAAGCTCGGTCGCGATCGCCGATTTCCGATTCACCAACGACAGCCATTACGCATTCATCATCGCGACCATCGATTTATCGGTAATTGATTTCAAGGGCGAGACCCGCCTGGGGCAGGTTATTTCGGCTTCCGACGCCAACCGGCTGTTCCAACTCTTTCCGGCGCTGGGACCGAAGACCGCTGAACCGCTCATTATCAAGACCAAGGTCGCTCCCGGAGCTTCTGTCACGGGGATGGTGGCGGCCCGCTTCGAGCTCTCCAAGACAGATCTCGACGCCCGCCGGAAGATCATCCTGACCATCACGGACGTAGACGGCCCGGTC
>DASREK010000158.1:0-2279 GCA_035652135.1 Bryobacterales bacterium
AGCCGCTCCCGCAGCTCCTCTTCCCGGATGATTTCGGCCATCCCCTTGCGCAGGTAAGCTAGCTGTTCGTCGATGCCAGGCTGGGTCACGTGCGCAGCACCCGCCTTCCTTCGATGCGATACCGGCCGCTGAGCACCAGATTAATGGCCTCGGTATAGATCCGGTGCTCCTCGGCGAGGATGCGGGCCGACAGAGTCTCTTCTGTATCGTCGTCGCGAACCTCCACCGCCGCTTGGGCGATGATGGGGCCGGCGTCCAGGAACTCGTCCACAAAATGGACCGTGCAGCCGCTGATCTTCACGCCGTGTTCGAGCGCCTGCTTCTGGGCTTCCAGCCCGGGAAATGCGGGAAGCAAGGCCGGATGGATATTCAATATCCGGCTGGGGTACTGCCGTACAAACCAGGCGCTCAGCAAGCGCATGAAGCCGGCCAGGCACACCAAATCCACCTGGCGTTTTTGCAGCTCGGCGGCCACCAGCCGGTCGTAAGGCTCCCTCTCCATGCCCTTGGATGGAATCGCCGCCGCCGGAATGCCTCGCGCCCGCGCCTTTTCAAGTCCCGCCGCGTTAGGGTTATTACTGATAACTATGGCGATCTGCGCCGGGATCACGCCGGCGGCGGCGTTGTCCGCGATGGCCTCAAAATTGGATCCCCGGCCGGAGAGCAGGATGCCCAGCCGCTTCACACCCACACCACCCCGCGCTTGCCGCGTATCACCTCGCCCATTATGTAAGCGGGCTCGCGAATGGACGCCAGGGCGCGCATGACTCGCGCCTCCGACCCCTTGGGAACGGCGACGATCATCCCTATGCCCATGTTGAATGTGCGCAGCATTTCTTCTTCTTCCACGCGGGCAATGCGTTGCAGGAAATCGAAAATCGGCAACACCGGCCACGATCCCCGGCGCAGGCGCGCGGCCAGGCCCGGGGGCAGCATCCGGGGCGTATTTTCCGTGATGCCGCCTCCGGTGATGTGGGCGGCGCCGCGCAGCAGGCCCTGCTTGACGAGCAGGCGAATGGGAGCGAGATAACTTCGATGAACTTTCAGCAGTTCCTCGCCCACTTTGACGCCGAGCTCGGGCAAGAAGGTCCCCGGGCCATAGCCGGCCATGTCGAAGAGCAGCTTGCGGGCGAGCGAATAGCCGTTGGTATGCAGTCCCGTAGAGGGCAAGCCGAGAAGCGCGTCGCCGGGTCGGATCGACCGCCCATCCAGCAGCTTGCCGCGATCAGCCTCGCCCACGATGAAGCCCGCCAGATCGTATTCGCCCGCCGGATAAAAGCCCGGCATTTCGGCCGTTTCACCACCGATCAGAGCGCAGCCATTCTCACGGCAGGCCTCGGCCAGCCCGCTTACAACCTGGTCCGCAACGCCGCTGTCCAGGCGTCCAGCCGCGAAGTAGTCCATGAAGAACAGCGGTGTGGCCCCTTGCACGGCGATGTCATTCACGCAATGATTCACCAGGTCCCGCCCTACGCTATTGTGAATTCCCGTGGCGAAGGCGATCTTCAGTTTGGTGCCTACGCCGTCGGCGGAACTGATCAGCACCGGACGTTTTGAGCGTAAACCGGCCAGCGAATAAACCGCTCCGAAGCTGCCGATATCAGTGAGTACGTGTTTGTTGAAGGTGCCGCGAGCCAGATGCTTGATGCGCTGGACAACACGATTGGCCTGATCGATATCCACTCCCGCGGAGGCGTAAGAAACGGATTGGCTTGCCCGCATGGATTTTCCATTATAGGCGATCCCGCGCCGCAGCGATTCCTGCGCCGTGCTCGCGCCAATCGCTGCCGGGAAGCACTTCACCCCCTGCCCGGGCCGGCGTATCGCGTAAACGAAAAAGAAAGATTTCTGTCCATGAAATTTAACGGAACCGCAATGGTGAAAGGCAGGCTTTTGTGATACCATCGCTCTCCATAGGGTCAAGTTTTCACAGGGTCTTGGGCAGTTAGGCCGGAAGCGGGGAAGTACATACAAGGGGAGAATTCATGAAATCGATCTCTGTTCGATTTTTTGTGGGCAGTTTACTGGCGGCCGCTTGCGCGATCGCCCAGGTGAATACGGCCAGTCTGACGGGTTTGGTGCGCGACTCGAGCGGCGGGGTGATACCGAATGCGACGGTCACCGCCAAAAGCAAAACCACCGGCGCGGAACAAAGGGTCACTACCGATCAAACGGGCTATTACGCATTTTCGAGCCTCCCGGCCGGCGACTATACGCTGACGGCCGAGCAAACCGGCTTTAACCGCGAAGTCCGCGATCTCAGCCTGGACCCGTCGCAA
>DASREK010000159.1:0-17400 GCA_035652135.1 Bryobacterales bacterium
TACGCCGGAATCGGCAAGCATTCGACTGGGTGGAGCTGGCGCCGCGCGGTGTGGTGGACGTCAGCTCGGTAAACGCGGCTACCGAGATTCTCGGCACAAAGATGGCTTTCCCGATCATGTGCTCTCCCACTTCCGGCCACGCCTTGCTTCATCCGGATGGCGAAGCAGGAACTCATAAGGGCGCCACGGCCGCGTCGAACACGCCCATGATCGTGAGCAACGCGGCCAGTCTTCCGATCGACAAAATCGCGGAAGCCGCCGCCGGGCCGCTGTGGTTTCAGCTTTATCCCCGGGAGGATCTGGATGCGAGCCGCGAAATTCTGGATAGAGCCCAGGCGGCAGGCTGCCAGGCCGTGGCAATGACTGTAGACCAGCAAGCGGCCTTTTACGAGCGGCCCTTGCATGACCGCCACTTGGGAGGCAACCTGAGCCCGAGCGTGAGCGTGGCTGCCGGCCGAACCGGCCGGGGGCGGGGGAGAATCCCGCCGCCGCGCAATCCTTATCGAGTGCCGGAGTACCGGTTATGGTACTCGTGGAAATATGTGGACCAGATTCGGCCCTTTCTGAAGGTTCCTCTGCTGGCCAAAGGAATTCTGACCGCCGAAGACGCGCGGCTGTGCATCGAGCATGGGATGAATGGAATCATCGTGTCCAATCACGGAGGGCGCTCCATGGATTACGGCCCTTCCACTTTGGAGACGCTGCCCGAGATCGTCGATGCCGTGCAAGGGCGCATCCCCGTGCTGATCGACGGCGGATTCCGCCGGGGCAGCGACATTTTGAAAGCGCTGGCGCTGGGAGCAAAAGCCGTCTGCCTGGGACGCACCATAAGGTGGGGCCTGGGGGCTTATGGCGCGCCGGGAGTGCAGCGGGTGCTCGAAATTCTCCAGACCGAACTGGTCTTGGCCATGGCGGCCACCGGCAGGCCCACGCTGGATTCGATCGACAGTCAATTGGTGAGGACGAACTTCGTATGAGCAAGGTCAGATTTAGCAGGCGTCAGATGATCGCCGGATTCGGATCGCTGGCCGCCGCTTCTCCTCTGCTGCGGGGCCAGCAGCCCCTAGCGGGAGAGCCTCCAGGCCGTATCACGCCGCGCGACGAACTGGTGAACGTTTTCGAATGCGAAGCGGTAGCGCAGCGGAAGCTGGCCAGCACCGAGTATTCGTCCATCTCGGGAAGCGACCGCAGGGCGTTTGACCGCATCACCTTCCGCCCCCGGATGATGGTGAACGCCATGGGCCTGGACCTGACCACCGAGCTGTTCGGGGAAAAAATGTTTGCTCCAATTCTCGTGGGGCCGGCGTCGCACCAGCAGCGATACCACCCTGAGGGGGAGTTGGCCACGGTTCGGGGCGCTGCTGCGGCGAAAGCCTTGATGGTGGTCAGCAGCCGTTCGAGCGTACCGCTTGACAAGATTGCCGCCGAGGCAAAGACAACGCTGTGGTACCAGGTCTTTCCCGAGCCGGATGTCGCCGCCGTCCGATCGCGCATTCAGAATGCGGTGAAGGCAGGCTGCAAGGCAATCGTCATTACGGTAGGCACGCCCTATCAGCCTGCGGGGGCGTCAGGCGCGCCGAACCCAGCCAAGCTCGCAATCATGGCTGATCCGGCCATCAACTGGAGCGTGATCGATCAATTGCGGCAGGCGAGCAGCGCGCCTGTTGTGCTTAAGGGGATCATGAGTCCGGAGGAAGCGCAGATCGCCGTGCAGCGCGGCGTGCAGGGTATCGTGGTTTCCAACCATGGCGGTCGCTTCACGCCCGGCTTGGCTTCGCCGATCGAGATGCTCCCGGCCATCGCCGACGCCGTGGGCGGAAAAGTTCCACTGCTGATCGATGGCAGCTTCCGCCGCGGGACGGATATGCTCAAAGCCTTGGCCTTGGGCGCCCGGGCGATTCTGCTCGGCCGGCCCCCTCTTTGGGGTTTGGCGGCTTATGGCGCGGAAGGCGTTCAAACCGTAATGGAAATGTTGCAAACCGAGCTGGCCCGCAACATGGCCATGTGCGGCAAGCCTACTATTAAGGAAATCGATCGCAGCGCCGTGAAGATTCACAGGGCATAGGGATTCGTCACGGCGCTGCGCGCCGCTTCCCGCGGGCGAGCGCGAGCTCAGACGGAAAAAGAAGAACGGGACCCGTTTGCCAAATCCACCCAGCGGCCCGCGTGCTCCCGTCAATCGAGATCGATATCGCGAATTCCGGGTTTCCCAGCCGGCTCCGCTTTAGCCTGCTTCAAAAGCTGATCAAACTTCTTCTCCAGCACTTTGCCATGAGTCTTCTCCGCCTCAAACTGCTGGCGGAAGATCTGATCGCGTTTCCTCTCCTCGCCTTTGAGTTTTTCGACGGCTTCTTTCAAATCTTCAATGGGCGGAGTTTTCTCAGGCGGCTGGTGAGCAATGACAAGCTGGGTTTCCGCATCTACCTGAAGGACCGCTTTGCAGCAGGGGCACCGAACTTCCAACAATTCCGCTGCCATTCTCTTATCATAGCGCAGGGATACAAAGAGTTGGGCGGGGAGCGCGGTGGCAGCGCCGCGCCACCCCCTACCGGAAGGTGAGGTGAAACGACGGCCAGGAAGTCCGGTCCTGCCAGCCTTCCAGGTACGGCACAGTAATTTTGCCGCGCTCGGCGGCCTTCTGCTCGCAATAGCGCCGCACCTCCTCGGGATTCCGGTTCAAAATGCGGCAGACAAAAGAGAAACTGAAGCAGGAATCGTCGCTGCTCCGGATCCACCGCAAAGCGCTGCTCCTTCTTCCCGACGAACTGCTGCTGGCGTCCTGGATCGCTTGCAGCAACATCGCTCCAGCCAGCCGGTAAACGCCTCGTTCCGACATTCCGCTTTTTCTCCGACGTTTCGAATGTAATTCGGAATGGCCGCGCGAACAATAGCGCAGGCGATTCATTTTAGGACGCGAGAGTGAGGTACTAGGGTACTGGTAATGACCGCCTATAGTCCCAGGCGGGCGATCAATTCGCCCCAAGCGGGCGGGTTTGCAGCTCTCACGGAAAAACCGTAGAGCTTTGCGGGATCTCTTTGTCTTTCTAATTCATAGGAATCGCGGCCGAAAAGCCCGTCCAGAACGGCGGAAATCGCGGGACGCAGTTCGCGGTCTGTGTCCTCGGTATTGGGCGTCTCGAGCCGGTCGTTAAAAGCCAGTTCCAGCCGCCCGGTTTCCAGATGCACGCCGGGCGGAAACTCGGGCTCCCGCAGCAGGCAGCGGGATATGGCTAAGGCGTCGCGAAAAACGGCCCACAAGCGCTGCTGGTTTGATCCCTCCAGACCCTTCTTTCGAAAGTAAAGCACGCCTGGAGCGGCCGTTCCCATATCAAAGCTGAGGTTGCAAATATGTCCGATCAAGACGACGCCGGCGCCCCGAGCCATGTGCGCATAATCGGCCAGATCGACCCATTGCGCAGGGTGAGCCGCATCGGCGCGCCAGCGCCCGAAGATGGAGAGGAAGGGCGTCAGATCCAGAGTTTGCGGCGCATCACTCAGGATTTTGACAGAGACCTTTTGAATCTCCGTCATACTTTGGCGCCGGCCATGCGGCTATAAACAGTCTGGGCCATCTCCACGAACAGGGTCGCTTCCTCGACGCGCCGCCGGGTTTTTTCCGGTCCCAGACCCTGATTTCCTTCCTGGGCGGCGCGGAAGAAGTTCTCGGCGAAGGTGCCGTAAAACTCACCGGTGTCGAAAAACAGCTCGCGGAATTTCTCGACGGTGTTGTAGTTATCCGAAAGCAGCAGGCCCTTCTGGAACAGAAGCGCATCGGCCGCCTTCAGGTTTGCGGCCCAGGTTTTGGCAGCCGCCTCGTCGTAGCGGCCCGCATCGAGATCCAGAGTGGCTTCGAAGACGAGGCGGTCAGCGTCCTCGAGCATGAATTCCGACTGATCCACCACCTCGCCGGCGCATTCGCCCTGCTCGGTGGACATGTGGTAGTCCCAAGGCTGCCGGTTGTCTTTGTAATACGCCGGCGCTTCCTCATAAGAGGGCAGCACTGTCAGCTCCTCCAGCTCTTCCTTGATGCGCGCCTTGCCCAGGCGGCGGACGAAATCGGAAAACCGCTCGCTTTCCACCCGTTCGCGCGTATAAAGATCGCTCAGCTTCTTGATCACCGCCGGAGCGTTTTGGGACGGAACCTTGGCTACGGCCAAGCCATACGCGGAGGCGTTGCCCTCCATCTCGCCGCCCAGCAAGACCTGGAACACGGGCGCCACGTGGCCGCCCTTGCGCTGCACCGAGCCGAAGAAGCCGATATCGGCGATATGATGCTGCCCGCAGGAGTTGAAGCATCCGCTGATCTTGACGTTGAGATCGGTGCGCGCGGCCACATCGCTCAAGCCATTGTGGAATTTTTCATGCAAGAGCGCCGCCAGCCCGCGGGAGGACGCAATGCCGAGTTTGCAGGAATCGGTTCCGGGACAGGCCGTCACATCCCCTAAAGTGCCCGCGCCGATCTGCGCCAGATCCAGCTCGCGCAACCCATCGTAAAAATCCGGCAGATCGCCGCTCGCGACCCAGCGCACCATGATATTCTGCTCGACCGTAGTGCGGATGGTGTCATTCACGAAACGGCGGCACAAAGCAGCCAGGCCGTGCATCTGGTCCGCACTGATGTCGCCGAGCGGCAAAAAAACGGTGACCGTCGTGTAACCCGGCTGGCGCTGCGGGCGAACGTTGGTGCGCAGCCAGCGGATAAACTCGGGGCTGCGCCCGGAAAGATCGAGATCCGAAGGGGGACGCAGCGGTTTTTCTGCGAAGTTTTCAGCGGCTTCGAGATAATCCGTCCAGCGCGGATCCGGCGGAAGCTTCTGGCGCTCCTCCAAAACCAGGCGGACAAACTCCTCGATGCCGAGCTGTCCCACCAGAAACTTCATGCGGGCGCGGCCCCGGTTTTTCTTCTCACCCAGGCGGGCGAACACACGGCCAATGGCCTGCGCGAGCGGCAGCATCTCAGCCGCCGGGACGAACTCGCTGAAGAGCTTGGCCTGGTACGGCAAAGGCCCCAGGCCGCCGCCGACGTACACTTTAAAACCGCGCTCCAGCCGGCCCTGTTTCTCCCGCACCTGAGCGATGGCTCCAATGTCGTGCATCAGCGCCAGAGCGCAGGCCTGGTCCTCGCAGCCGGAGAAAGCGATCTTGAACTTGCGGCCGAAATTCTGCGCGTCCGGGTGGCGCAGCATGAAATACGCCATTGCTCTCGCATAGGGCGTGGCGTCGAAAACTTCTTCCTGGCAAACGCCGGATTTGGGGCAAGCGCAGACGTTCCTGACGGCGTTGCCGCAAGCCTCGCGGGTGGTGATGCCGGCTTCCGCCAAGCGGCGCATCAGATTGGGCGTGTCGTTGATGTTTACAAAGTGAAGCTGGACATCCTGCCTCGTAGTGATATGGCAAACGCCGTCGGCGTATTCCTCGGCCAAATCGGCAATGCGGTCCATTTGGCGCGCGGTCAGCATTCCCAGCGGAATTTTGATCCGCTGCATCTGCACGCCGGGCTGCCGCTGGCCGTACACTCCAAAACGCAGCCGCAGTTCGAGAAACACCTTCTCCGAGATGAGCCCCTGCTGCATACGGTGAAGCTCGGTCTCATAAACGTCGAGCTCCTCTTTCACCGCTGGGGGAAGGTGAGCCCACCGGTCCCGCTCGGTCAATATAGAAGTGGCCATTATAATCCTCTAGGCTATCACCCTAATCTAGATTGATATTATAGGCTCTCGGATTCGTTAACGGCAAAACGTTAAGAAAAGTCCCCAGCCGCGTAGCCGGCTTCCCCGCCCTGAATCGCTCCCGGAATCCAACAACTCCTCTCTTGTCAGAGCGTTATCAGCCGGGCCAGCCGCGGAGGCAGGCCAGCGGCGGGCCTCAGCAAAAAAGCCATCTCCAAAACGAAAACCCCTGGGCACGGTCGATGGCGCCCGCGCCGGCCGCTTGCATTGCGTGGGTGCGTTGCGGTTCCGGCAGCTCGCAAAAACATTGCAAGATTACCAGTTCGGCGGAAGCTGTTTGCGAAGCGCTTTTCCCGGAGCCCGGCCGCCACGCGCCGGCAGGCGCACGCGGGCTGTTGGCCCGATCGGGCAGTTTTCCAACTCAGCAGCGCCTTGAAGTCGGGCGACGCCCGCTGTCATAGTGAAATAGATGGAGTTTGGCTACACCAGCGAACAGCAGCAGCTCCGGCGGATGGTGCGCGAGTTTGCCGAATCGGAGATTGCGCCGCACGTGAGAGAGTGGGATGAAAACCAAACGTTTCCGGCCGAAGTGATCCGGCAGCTCGGCGCGCTCGGGTTGATGGGGACGATTTTCCCGGAAGAGCTCGGCGGGGCGGGCATGGGCTACATCGAATACGCGATCGTGATCGAAGAGCTGTCCCGCGTGGACGGCTCGGTGGGCATCATCGTAGCCGCGCACACCTCTCTGTGCACAAATCATATTTATAAGATGGGCACGCCCGAGCAGCAGCGGGCGTACGTTCCGAAACTTGCCTCCGGCGAATGGCTCGGCTGCTGGTCGCTCACGGAGCCCGAGGCCGGCTCGGATGCAGCCGGCACGCGGACTACGGCCGCGCGCGAAAACGATTGCTGGGTTTTAAACGGCGCCAAGACCTTCACCACCAACGCGCATCATGCCGACGTCTGCGTGGCGATGGCGGTGACCGAACGGGCGCAGGGCCACCACGGCATATCAGCATTCATAATACCTAAGGGAACTCCGGGCTTTCGGCTGGGACGAAAAGAAAACAAGCTTGGCCTGCGGGCCAGTGATACGGGCGAGGTAATCTTCAGCGATTGCCGCCTGCCCGCCTCGCAACTGCTGGGGAAAGCGGGCGAGGGCTTCATTGACTCGCTGAAGATTCTGGACGGCGGCCGGGTATCGATCGCCGCACTGGGCGTCGGCATGGCGCAAGGCGCCTACGAAGCGGCTCTGCGCTACTCGAAGCAGCGCCGGCAATTCGGCCGCCCGATCTCCGAGTTTCAAACCGTGCAGAACAAGCTCGCCGACATGGCCACGGAGATCGATGCCGCGCGCCTGCTGACCTACCGCGCCGGATGGATGCTCGATCAAGGCCAGCGCAACACCAAGGAAGCATCGATGGCGAAATTATTTTCGAGCGAAGTGGCCGTCCGCGTGGCCAACGAAGCCGTCCAGATCCACGGAGGCTACGGCTTCATTAAGGACTATCCGGTGGAAAAATTTTATCGCGACGTCAAGTTGTGCACTATCGGCGAGGGGACCAGTGAAATCCAGCGGCTGGTGATCGCCAGGCAGTTACTGAAAGAGTAGACGCCCGGAAGCGCAACACCGGCTCTGGTGGATGCGTCCCCATACGGATGCCGTACATATCCCGGCAAGCAGCCGTCGGCCCGGTCCTGAAATCCGGTCAAGGTCTTCGCTGCGCGGGGAACGCCAGTGCGGCGCAGGGAGCGGGCGCCCAGCCTGTTGCTCCCTCTCTTTCGGCGGGCCTTGCAGCGCCGGCCCGTACGGCAAAAGGGAGTCTGCGCCGCGCCTGGCGGCGTGGAAAAAGCAGACGCTTCCGGCCGCGATTCCCGATGGAAATTCCCTTTTTTCGCCGACGCTGCCGGGACGCTATGATGAATGGGAAGCGGGAGGAGTCGCGACTGGAGTGTAACCAGCCAGACAGCCGGGAGGTCGGCGCGTGGATTCAGAAGATCCGCTCCGGCGACGTACGGGCGCTGGCCCGGGCTCTGAGTGAAGTGGAGAACGGCGGCCCTCGGGCGCAAGCGCTGCTCGCGGGCCTGTTTCCTTTCTCCGGCCGCGCCTGGCGAGTCGGGGTGACGGGCGCACCCGGCGCCGGGAAAAGCTCGCTGGTGGATTGCCTCGCCCGCGAATTGCGCCGCGAGCAGAAGACAGTGGGCATCATCGGTATCGACCCGACGAGCCCTTATACCGGCGGCGCCATTCTTGGAGACCGCATCCGGATGCAGGCGCATGCATCGGATCCCGGCATTTTTATCCGCTCCATGGCCACGCGCGGCTTTTTAGGAGGCCTGACCCGCGCCACCGGCGACGCAGTCCTGGTGCTCGATGCCGCCGGGCGCGACGTCATCCTCATCGAGACGGTGGGCGTAGGCCAGGATGAGGTGGATGTGGTGAAAGTGAGCGATGCCGTAGCGCTGGTCCTGGCGCCGGGCATGGGTGACGACGTGCAAGCGCTGAAGGCGGGTGTTTTGGAAATCGCCGATGTGCTGGTGATCAACAAGTCAGACCGGGAAGGCTCCGACCGGCTCGAGCAGGAACTGCGGGCGATGCTGGAAATGGCCCGGCGGCCGGACGGCTGGGTTCCGCCGATCGTCCGTACAGTGGCAACGGAGAGCTCCGGCGTTTCCGAACTCCTGGCCGCCCTGCGCACCTGCCATTTCCCCGGCCGGCGCGTTTCCAACTGGCGCGCGCAGTTGCTCGAGATGCTGCAATGCCGGCTGATGGACAGATTGATCGAAAGAGCGCTCGGCAATGGAGAACTGGATGCGGCGGCGGCAGCCGTCGCCAGCCGCCAGCGCGATCCTTATCGGTTCGTCGAAGAGGTGATAGAGCGTTATGAGCGATGTGCGGATTGACCACCTGGGGATCGCCGTGCGATCTTTGAATGCGGCACTTTCCTTCTATGAGCGGGCCCTGGGCCTTACTGCATATGGACAAGAGGTAGTAGAACAGGAGAAGGTCCGCGTGGCGATGCTTCCTGCCGCCGGCGGCGGGCCTCCCGAACGGCTCCGGCCCCGGATTGAATTGCTGGAAGCGACCGCGGAAGATTCGCCGGTCGCGCGTTTTATCGCCAAGCGGGGCGAAGGTTTGCATCACCTGGCGCTGCGCGTTCCCAATCTGGATGCGGCCGTGGACCGGCTTCGCACAGCCGGGGCGCGCCTGGTCAGCCAAAGCGTTCAGGCCGGGGCGGGGGGGCATCGCTACATTTTTGTACATCCCAGCTCCACGGGCGGAGTGCTGCTCGAGCTGATCGAGGGAGATTAATGACGGCAAGAATCGGAGTGATTGGCGGAAGCGGATTCTATTCCATGGAGGGCTTCGCCGCTGCGAAGGAAGAGGCGCTGGAAACCCCTTGGGGCAAGCCTTCGGACAATTATATTCTAGGGGAGTTAAGCGGCCGGCCCGTAGCATTCCTCTCACGCCACGGAAGAGGCCATCGACTGTCGCCTTCCGAAATAAATTACCGGGCCAACATCTACGGCATGAAAATGCTGGGCGTAGAACGCATTCTCTCATTTAGCGCTGTGGGGTCTCTGAAGGAAAATCTGGGCCCGCGCGATTTTGTGATTCCGGAACAGTTTTTTGACCGGACCAAGGACCGCCCTTCCACATTCTTCGGCGAGGGGTTGGTCGCCCACATCAGCTTCGCCGACCCCATCTGCCCGCAATTGGCCGGCGTCGCGGAAGAAGCTTGCCGCGCGGCGGGCGTGCGAGTGCAGCGCGGGGGCGCCTATGTCTGCATGGAAGGCCCGGCGTTCTCGACCAAGGCCGAATCGAACCTGTACCGGTCCTGGGGAATGGATGTCATCGGAATGACGAACTTGCAGGAAGCGAAGCTGGCGCGCGAGGCCGAGATCTGTTATGTGACGATCGCGATGGTCACCGATTACGACTGCTGGCACCCAGGCCACGCGGCCGTCACCGTGGAGGATATTCTGGGACATTTGGCGGCCAACGCCCACAACGCGCACCGAGTGATCGCCGAGGCGGTTCAGCGCATGCCCGCGGAGCGAACGTGCCGCTGCGGCTCAGCGCTCGCTCACGCTCTCCTGACTGATCGCAATGCGATACCGCCGGCGACGCGCCGCAAGCTGGCGTTGCTGATTGACAAATATCTAAATTGACAAACCCTCGCCGGAGGCGCCGGCTTGACGGCACCAGCGGCGCCACATTTGCCTGTAGGCTTGCTCCAGCTCCCGGGCAACCAGGGCTGCGCCGCAGAGCGGCGAGCGCACTAGGCGCTCGCGCATTCCGGCGCGCAGCTCCCGCAGACGGCCGGGATTTGCCGACCAGTGCACCGCGCCAGCGATGTACTCGTCGATCGATCCGGTTACAAATTCGGAAAGCCCGATTCGCGAGAGAATACTGACGCCGACGCGGGCTGCGTGCGTGCGTCCCGCCAGAGCGACTACCGGCACGCCCATCCACAGAGCTTCGCACGTCGTAACGGTTCCGTTATAGGGGAAGGTGTCCAGCGCCAGGTCAACGCGGCCGTACTCGGCCAGATGGGACGCAGCGTTGGCGATAACTCCGGCCAGCTCGATGCGGCCCGGCTCGACGCCGTGGGCGGCGAACATCCGGAGCAACTCCTGCCGCGTGCCCTCATCCCCAAGAGCCTTGGCTTTCAGAAGCAGGCGGCAATTCGAAGATTGCCGCAGAACGGCTGCCCACACAGCTACCACGTCGGCAGTAATTTTCGAGCGGTTGTTAAACGAGCCGAAGGTGAACACCCCGCTGCGGTAAAACGGCTGGTCTGCAACGGGCGGAGCATCTGACAGAGGCTGGTAGCAGAAGAAACCCGAGGGCAGGCGGACCAGCTCTTCGCTGTGAAAGCCTTCGGCGCCGACCGGGTCCGCCCAGGCGTCCGTAATGCGGTAGTTGATGGCGGAGAGGCCCGTGGTATTGGGATATCCGATGTAGGTGACCTGCACGGGGGCCGGCCCGGCAGCGAAAGCCCGCAGCCGGCTTCCCGCCGTATGTCCTGCCAGATCGACGAGTATGTCAATTCCGTCCTCACGGACCAGCCTGGCCAGTTGCTCATCCGTCAGGGCGTGGACGTCGCGCCATGCCCCGGCAAGCATTTGGAGACTTCTCGTCACGGCATCGGGCTGGAGCGTGCTGCTGTAACAGAAGCACTCAAATTGACGGCGGTCGTGGGCAGCCAGAAGCGGCCCGAACAAGTGCGCCACGGGATGCGAACGAAAGTCAGGCGAAACGTAACCGATGCGCAGGCGCCGGCCGGGATCGGGATGGTTGGCGTGCGGCTTGCGAAGCGGCAAGAGCGCCGCTGCCTGCTCCTTTTCCCAACGAAGATGCTCCGTGTAGATCTGCGACGGATCCAGATCCGAAAAATAGTTCAGGCAGAAAAGCAAATTGGAATGGGCGACGGCGAAGCGAGGGTCGATTCGCAGCGCCTCGCGAAACGCCGCGGCTGCCTCGTCGAGTCTTCCTTGCTCAAGCAGAACCACGCCCAGGCCGCTGGCCGTCTCGGCGCGATCGCCTTTCAGCCGCAGCGCCTCACGATAGCTGGCGGCAGCTTCGCTGAGACGGCCTTGCGACCGCAGCGCGACGCCGAGATTATGGTGGGCTTCGGCGAAATCCGGCTTGATGCTCAGGGCTCGCCGGGCCAGTGCGGCCGCCGCCTCGCTTTCTCCGCGATCGCCGAGGACCGCGCCGAGATTGAGCAGCGCTTCCACGCAATCCGGCTTTCGGTCCAGGGCCTTACGCAGCCACCCGATTCCCTCCTCAGACCGCCCCGTCCGATTGAGTGTATGGCCAAGATTAATCCAGGCGTCGAGGCAATCCGGCTGTTGCTCCAGAGCCCGGCGGTAACACGCTATAGCATCGTCCGGACGGCCCAGACGGTAATAGCTGTTGCCCAGATTCACCAAGGCAGCGGCGTCAGCGGGCCGGCAGCGGATCACAGCCTCGAAACACTCGGCGGCCTGCGCCGCCCGGCCTTGCGCCTGAAATATCTTCCCCAGGTTGTCGTAATAGACGGGTTCCGAGGGTTTTTGCCGAATCGCTTCGCGGATCAGGCCGATCGCTCCCTGAAAATCGCCGGTCTGAAACGTCACGAGGCCGAGCAGGTGCAGCGCATCACTGTCATTGGGATTGCGAGCCAGAATGCGATGATAAATCCTTTCAGCATCCCGGAGCCGGCCGGCCCGATGGTGCTCGATCGCCCGCGCCAGAGAAGACGCCGCTTGCGCCATATGTATTTTCATCGGCCAGCGGAGAGCCTCGCTACATGCCTCGATGTCCGATTCGCCCACCCGCCAAATTTGTAATGCCTTTGGGGCCCAAAGAAAGCCGCGGCGGCCGGTTCTGGCGGCGCCCATCGGCGCGCGCAGGCCTGTTTTTACGCGGCGCTCCTTCCACGAGAGGCAACCACTGTACGCTCGGATACGAAAAGGCGGGACTCCTGGTTTACCGGCCAAGGCAGAAGAATTAGAGTAAGGCTGTAGATTATTTCGCCAGGCGCTCGATCCGAACTGCGGCGGATGAGGCTGGTGGTGATTATGCGTCGGCAGACAGGCCGCGGTGACCGATGAGGGCTGTGCATATTGCCGTGCTGCTGGGGGCCGCTGTGCGCCTGTTGACGGCGCAGACAGTATCCTTTATTTCCCGCGGCGCCTTTGCGGCTGGGGCGTCTCCTTCGGCTCTGGCCGTGGCCGATTTCAATGGCGACGGCTTGCTGGATGTCGCCGTGGCCAACGGGGGATTTTCCAGCACCGTATCCATCTTGCTGAGCCTGGGCCAGGGCCAGTTCCGGTCTCCTATGACCTTCGCCGCCGGAGCCAGTCCACGCTCCATCCTCACCGGGGACTTCAACGGCGATGGAAAGCCGGATCTGGTGACAGCGAACAGCGGCTCCAATGACGTTTCGGTGCTGCTGGGCTCGGGCGCAGGAATATTCTTGCCGCCTTTGCGTTTTCTGGCCGGCGAGGGCCCCCGTTTTGTGGCCGCCGGCGACTTCAACCGGGACGGCAAGCCAGATCTGGTGGTGGCGAACGCCAATTCCAACAACGTTTCCTTGCTCCTAGGCTTGGGGCGGGGCCTCTTTCTCCCTCCCATCAACTTTGCCGTGGGCAGAAGCCCGAGTTCCCTCGTTGTGGGCGACTTCAACCGCGATGGAAAGCTCGATCTGGCGGTGGCAAACTCCGGGTCAAACGACGTTTCCATACTGCTCGGGAGCGGAGACGGCAGGTTTCTGACCGCTTTGAATTTTCCAGCGGGGAGCGGCCCTGTTTCGATTGCCGCCGGCGATTTCAACGGCGATGGGATACCGGATCTCGCGGTGGCCGACGGCGGCTTTGCCGACAACGTTTCTGTGTTACAAGGTATTGGCAATGGGGTGTTTCAGGCGGCGCGAAATTTCCGGGCCGGCGGCGGTCTCGCGTTCATCACAACCGGCGACGTCAATCAAGACGGCAAGCCGGACCTCATTGTCGCCAACGGCGGCTTTGGCAACACCGTCTCGATCCTGCTCGGCGCCGGCTTCGAAAACTTTTTGCCCCCGATCAGCATCGCCGCCGGAAGCAGCCCGGCAGGAATTGCGCTCGGAGATGTGAATGGCGACAGGATGCCGGATTTGCTGGTCGCGAACAGCAATGCGGGTCAGGTTTCGGTTCTGTTGAACAGCTCTTTGGGTGTCGCACCTTCTCTCCACGCCATTTCAGCCGCCAGCGGCGCGCCTGTGGTGGCCCCTGAATCCATCGCCTCCGTGTTTGGCCCTTCTCTAGCCGGCATTACGCAATCGGCCGCCGCCGAGCCGCTCCCAAAAACTCTCGGGGGCATCACCGTGGAGGTGCAAGACAGCAGAGGAACCAGGAGGCCGGCTCCTCTCTTTTTTGTCTCTCCGAACCAAATTAATTTCGAGATTCCGGCTGATCTCGCCCCAGGAGAGGCGGCGATCAGCATTCTCACCGACACCGGCGTCTCCTTCAGCGCCACGGCCCAGGTGAACCTCGTCGCGCCCGGGCTGTTTACCGCCGATGGGACGGGAAACGGCGTGGCGGCGGCCGTGGTAAGCCGTTCACATTTGGCGGATCCTACCGAAGAGTTTCTTCCGGCCTTTCAATGCGTGGATGGGCAATGCGAAGGCGTTCCGATCGAGCTGAGCCCTGATACGGATGTATTTTTGAGCTTGTTCGGAACAGGGCTTCGAAACCGGAGCTCGCTCAGCCAAGTTACTGTCGCAATCAATGGCGTCCCGGCGCCCGTGTTGTATGCCGGACCTCAAGGCTCGTTCACCGGCCTCGACCAGGTGAACGTGCTTCTGCCTCAATCGCTGCGAGGCAGCGGCAACGCGGACGTCATCCTGACCGTTGACGGCCAAACGGCAAATCCTGTGCGTATCAATATCAAGTAAACGGATCCCTCACGGCCTGGCGCCCATTTCCGCCTTACTCATCTCAACGACATCATCGCGGAATTGCGGCCAGGTCTCGGGAGGGCGGCGGGGCGTGGGGATCTCCGCCGCAGCAGAAAACTCGACAAACACTCAGCGCTTTTTGGGCTCAGTGGGCTATTTTTCTGTAATTCCGAACGAAGCGAGGAATCGGGGTTGACCAGGCCGGAGAGGAACTCTCCTTTGGAGGGAGAAACGAGAAATTCACTTTGGTTTCGCCCGCAAGCGCTGAGCACAAACTAGCGCCGGCTTTTCCGTGGAGCCTCACCGGGCTGGCGGCGGGAAAAAACCCGGCCCCGAACTGACTGAGGCCGGGTGGTAGCGAAGAACTGGCGCTGCTCCGATCAACCCCGCAGCAGCGCCAGGACCGCCTGGGGAGCGGAGTTCGCCTGCGCGAGCGCCGCGATACCGGACTGCAAGGCGATGGAAGCCTTCGTCAGGTTCGCCGCTTCAGCGGCGAGATCTGCATCGCGGATGCGGCCTTCGGCCACTGACAGGTTGTTCACCTGCGTTGAAGCCAGGTTCACCGCGTAATTGAGCTGGTTCTGGCCCTTCCCGACCGTAGCCTGGGCGCCCGCCAGCAACGTGACCGCCGTCGCCAGCGAGGATACGGCGGCCTCGGCGTTGGCTTGGGAACTGATGTCGGTGGTGCTCCCGCCGGGCAGGGCCGAAGAGGTGAGCAGCGAGTTGTTGCCCGCAGTGCTCACGCCGTTGCCGCTGGCTGTATTGCCGATGCCAACGGTGAACGGCGTACTCGAGCTGCTGAGGAACTTGATTCCTTCCGCGTTGCCGCTGATCTTCTCCTTGACCGCCACGATCGACTGAAGAGCCGGATCATTGGACTGCTGGAGTTTCGCGTTGATCGTGTTCAGGGCTTGATCGAGCGTCGCCGCGTTGGCATTCGCAAGCTGGATGCTCAGCGAGTGCTGCGTGCCGTTGGCGGTGGTGGTGAATACAAGGTTTTGTACGTCATTGCCGTAGAACAGCGGCGTGAAGGCGGTGGGCGCGGTGGCCGATGTGCCGCTGGTCCCCTGCGCTCCGCCCGAATCAAACGTGAGCTGGGTTGGCTCGGCCAGAGTCCCGGTAGTGAGGGCGCCGGCGATGGTGCCGAACCCAGTAACGGCGTTCGTGGTGGTGGAAGTGAGCTGGAAGTGCGTGCCGTTGCTGGATATGACGTTGAGGCTGCCGGTGGCGGCCGAGGTGCCGGCCGTTACGGTAACCTTCAGGCCCGCGGCTTGCAAAGTCGGGTTGGCGGTGATGGCCGAGTTCAACTGATCGGCAAGGTTCTGCGTAGTGAGACCTGCGCCGCCAGTCGCCGAAATGGTGATGCCGCTGCCCCCGGCTCCTTCAATGAGCATCGAAATGGAGCCTGTGGCTGCTACCGTGGCGTCGGTCGCTCCGCCGGTGATCGTCGTGTACGTCACGGCGTTGGATGCGCCGGTCAGAGCCGTGCCCAGTCCCAGATAGTTGTTCGTGTCGCCGGCTACATACACTTGGAAGGCTTCGCCCCGCGTATTGCTGATGACGAGCGGGTTGCCCGCCGATCCGCTCGCGCTGTAGCCCGCTGCCGCCAGAGTCGAATTCGCCGCCAGAGCGGCGTTCAGATTGCTCACGATCGTGGCGGCTGTATCGCTGGCGCCGATGTTCAGCGTAACGAATTGGGGATTGGTGAATCCCGGTCCGGCGACTTTAAGCGTGACAGTCTCGGCAGCCGTCGCGTTGGCCAAGTTCCCCGCTCCGGTGAGCGTTTCCGCCGTCGAGAGACCCGTGGGATCCGAGGACGATGTGTAATTCCCCAGCAGAGCGTTCGCCAGCCGGTCGCCGGCTTCTACCTGGAAGGCCGTCGTGGCCGAAGTAAAGCTGAGCTGCTGCTTGCCGGTGGAATCGGTGTTGATAACGGCCTTGATATTGGCGTTCTTGAAGGCGGCTGCGGCCTGGCTGGTCCCGTTCCCGGCAGCCTGGATAGCGCTGTTGATGGCCGTCGCCAATGTGGTGGTATCAACCACGCCGTTCAGGTTTACGGAAACGGCGATCTTGTTGACATCGCTGAAGCCCGGGCCGGCAAAGTAGAAGACCGTGTTGCCGGAGACGGCCTCGGAAGCGGTGTTCGTGCTATTCGCCAGAATGGCGGCGACATTGGTGGCGGCCGAACCCGGGCCGATGTCAGTGGTTCCAGCGACTCCGCCGAGAGCCTGCAATCCTTTCAATCCCAGACTTCTCGCGTCCACTGTGGAATTGCTCAGATCGATGCCCACGGTTCCGTTGTTGATGGCCACGGAACTGGGGTCGCCCGCATGTCCGCGCCCGCCGCCTATGAAGACGGAGAGCGCCTTGGCGAATGTGCCGCCCTGGTCAAGGCCGATCGCCTGCGCCTGGCGATCGATTTCATTGAGTACGGACTGGAACTCCGAACTCAATGGTCCCCGGTCGCCGGTGAAGGTGCCGGAGGCCGATTGCGCCGCGAGCGTCCGCGCCCGATCGAGCAACAGAGAGATGTTGTTGATGCCTCCGTCGATGGTTTGCAGGGTCGACAAACCGTCGCCAGCGTTGCGGACGCCTTGCTGCAATACCGCAATGTCGGAGCGGAAGCTGTTTGCGATGGCCAGCCCGGCCGCATCGTCGGCCGAAGAATTGATGCGCAGGCCGGAGGTCAACCGCTGAATTGTCGTTTGCTGAAAATTGCTGGTGATTCGCAGGTTATCCTGCGCCAGCAAGGATGCTACGTTGGTGACAATGGAAAACGCCATGTGTCCGTCCTTGGCTCGGTCAGTGCGCCGGCAGTCCTTTGCCGGCCGGCGTTTAGGCCGTAGCCGCGCGCCTGTTGAACCGCGTCCACAGTTCTTATCGGGCCACGGCAGCAAACTTCGAAGATTTTTTCAAGAAGGGGGAGCGAAATCCGCCGATTCGCGGTTCAGTTTCGCCAGGTGCAGATCGGCGATGAGATTCTCCTGCTCCCGGCCGGCGGCTTTGGAATACCGGGCCAGCTTTCTGGCGCGCAAGATTTCGAGCAGGCGCTTTTTCCGCCGCGCTTCGATGACGATTTCCCTTTGCTCCCGGCGCCGCTGCTCCACTTGTTCGGCCCGGCCTAGCGTCTCTTCCCTAGACCGCTCGAGAGAGCCGGCGTAGTCATGGGCGTACTTAAGATCGGCCGCCGGAAAAGTGGAGCGGGAAAGGAGAGCCAGGCGGGCCGCCCGGCTCTGCCGGCGCTTCTCTTGCGCTTCTTCGAGTAAACGGACGCGTTGAGCGGCCAAAGCGTTAAGCCGGCTTCT
>DASREK010000160.1:0-12639 GCA_035652135.1 Bryobacterales bacterium
AGCGAATCTCGCTGTCCATGAAGCCTCCCCGCCGGCCTCCAGAAAAGGCAGCGCGGCCTCAGACCATGGCAGCGGCGGCGTTTCGTCCGCCGAACGGGCATGCCGTCTCCAAGGCTGCCGGCAACGGCCTGAAAGAGAAGCAGCCGCGTCCGGCGCGAGCAGCGCAGGAGCAAGGGCCGGCGGCTAAAAAGCCAGCCGGGCAAGTGGCTGTCCCGCCGGAGAAAACCAAACCAAACCGGCCGCCGCAGGTGAAATCCAAGCCGCTTACGCTCGAAGAAAAGCTGGCTCTGCTCCAATCAAAATTCCGCACGCGTGTTTAGATCAGGCGCCGGCCGGCAGCAAGTGAAGGTGACTGCGAAACAAGGGGATTCTCGCTGATGCAAAACGCCGGCGTCAAGCCCAGCCGATTCGGCCTGATCGAGCAAGGGATTCGAAATATCAATACCGCATATTGGAATCTCGGCGTCGCGCAATTGATCGAAAAATCGATCGCGCGCAAAGAGGGCCTGCTCGCGGCCGCCGGCCCCCTGGTGGTCCGCACCGGTCAGTTCACCGGGCGCTCGCCCCAGGATAAATTCATTGTTCGCGACGCAGCCATAGAGTCGAACGTAGACTGGGGTCCCGTAAACCAGCCCATGTCGCCGGAGCATTTCCGCCTGCTCCACAGTAAATTTCTCGCCTACCTGCAAGGGCAGGATCTGTTTGTCCGGGATTGCTTTGCCGGCGCCGACCCCGCCTACCGGCTGCCCATCCGCGTGATCACGCAGCTCGCCTGGCACAATCTGTTCGCCCGGCAGTTGTTCATACCCGCTGACGGAGAGCAAACGCGCAATCATGTTCCGGAATTCACGATCGTGTTTGCACCGGGGTTCCACGCCGACCCGGCGGAAGACGGAACCCGTTCGGAAAACTGCATCGTCGTGGATTTTTGCAAGAAGACGGTTCTCATCGGGGGGACCAGCTACGCCGGAGAGATGAAAAAGAGCGTCTTCAGCATCTTGAACTATTTGCTGCCCGAGCGCGGCGTTTTCCCGATGCATTGCTCCGCCAACATTGGGGCTAAAGGGGACGTGGCCCTGTTTTTCGGACTTTCCGGGACCGGGAAGACTACGCTGTCCGCCGATCCCAACCGCCGCCTGATCGGCGATGATGAGCATGGCTGGGGCGACTTCGGCGTTTTCAATTTTGAAGGCGGATGCTACGCCAAGTGCATCCACCTTTCCCAGGAGCACGAGCCGCAGATCTGGAATGCGATCCGCTTCGGCGCTGTGCTGGAAAACGTCGCCATCGACCCGGATCTTCGCGTTCTCGATTACGATGACGCTTCCATCACCGAAAACACCCGGGCGGCCTATCCGGTCGACTTTATCGATAACGCGGTGATACCCGGGTTGGGCGGCCACCCCTCGAACGTGGTATTTCTCACGGCCGACGCCTTCGGCGTGCTGCCGCCGATCGCGCGCCTTACCCCGGAGCAGGCGATGTATCACTTTTTGAGTGGATATACAGCCAAGGTGGCCGGCACGGAGCGCGGCTTGGGCAAGGAGCCCGCCGCGACATTCAGCGCCGGGTTCGCCGCGCCGTTTTTGCCCCGGCCTCCGGCCGTGTATGCCAGGATGCTCGGCGACAGGCTGCGCCGGCACAAGGCTGAATGCTGGCTGGTGAACACCGGTTGGGTCGGCGGTCCGTTCGGCGCCGGACGCCGTATGAGCCTTCGTCACACGCGAGCCATGCTGCACGCCGCCCTCGAGGGGCAGCTCCGCGACGTGCCTTACGCCGAGCACCCAGTGTTCGGCCTTCAGGTTCCTCAAGTCTGCCCCAACGTTCCGGCGGAGGTTCTGGACGCCCGCGGCCAATGGGCGGACCCGGCCGCCTATGACAAGGCCGCTCGCGAACTGGCTGCACGGTTTGCGCGGAACTTCGAGAAATTCTCAGGGGTAAACGAGACAATCCGCCAAGCCGGACCTCGCGTCAGCGCGTAGGGCTGCTAGTAGCGCGCGTTGGAAGACAGGCGCCGGCTGGGCGGCCGCTTCACCCGCCATTGCAGCCAACTCCCGCACAGCGCGAGCGCCGCGGCGATCACCGCGTAGAGGCCTTCCATCAGTTGATCGCGGCCGGCGAAGGTGAAAGAGGGCCGCAAAGGCGTGGAGATCAGCAGTACGAGCACCAGAAGATTCCACAACACCATGGGCAGCCGCGCGGCGCGGCTTTTCCGCAAAGCGAGCACCATCGCCACAAACCCCCCAATCGAGCCGATCAGGAGCGCCTCGGTCAGCGACGCGCCGCTGAGGGGAACTGCGGAGAGCTGAATATTGTGTTTTCCACTAGGCATTACCAGTAGGGCTAGCAGGAAAAGGCCCAAGCAGAGCACGAAATTAAACAAGAACGCGAAAAAGCGCAACGCCCTCCCTAGAGTTCGCATTTTGGCGGCGGCCGTTCACCGACGGACTCGCCATTTTACTGTATACTGCGAAGCATGCGCAAAACCGCCGGCTTGTTCCTGATCCTTTGCCTGCTGGCCAGACTGGCGCCGGCCCTCGAGCGGGAGCCTGCGGAGGTCTTCGCCGGCAGGCGCGCAAGGTTGATGAAAAGCCTTCCCAACGGGGTCACCGTCCTTTTCGGCTATACGGCCGCGGAGGGCGAAAGCCTGCGGAATCCGTTCCGGCAGCAAAGCGATTTTTATTACTTGACCGGATGGAATGAGCCGGGCGCCATCCTCATGCTCATCCCGCCGCCCAGCGAAAGGAACTCACCCGCCTATTCGGAAGTCAGCCAAATGCCCCGCGAAATCCTGTTTCTGCCGGCGCGGGACTCTGTGGAAGAGCGCTGGACCGGCGTTAAATCCGGGCCCTATGACGAAGGCGTGCGCGAGAAGGCAGGTTTCCAGGTCGTGCTGGGCACGGAGATTTTCGAGAAAGAGCTGGCCAGCGCCGTAACCGGGTTTGGCCGCATTTACACGTTGAAGCCGCGTCCGCACGCCGCCGACCGGGAACCTGTCCCGAGCCGCTATCAGACGCTGGAGAAGATTACGCCGCTCGCCGAAATCGGCGACGCGGCCCAGGCCATCGCCGCGCTGCGAATGGTCAAGTCGCCGGGCGAGATTGCGCTAATACAGAAAGCCACGGACGCCACGGTCGCCGCCCATCTGGCCGCCTGGAGGCGGGCCAGGCCAGGCCTGTACGAGTATCAGGTCGCCGCCACTATGCTGAGTATTTTGTTCGACCGCGGCTGCGAGCGCACGGCATATAGCCCGATCGTAGGCGCCGGAATCAATTCGACCATCTTGCATTACCCCGAGAATTCCGCCCGCATGGACAGCGGGCAGGTGCTCTTGATGGACGTGGGCGGCGAATACTCGATGTATGCCACCGACATCACGCGGACGATCCCGGTGGGCGGAAAATTCAGCCCGCGGCAGCGCGAGCTGTATGACGTTGTTTTGGGAGCGCAAAAGGCGGTCCTGGCCGCGATCAAGCCGGGCATGACTCTGGGGCGCAGCGGCGGCAACAGCCTCCACCAGATCGCTTTTCAATACATCAATACCCACGGAAAAGACAGAGAAGGCAACCCGCTAGGCAAATACTTTATTCACGGCATCGGCCACCATGTGGGGCTGGAAGTTCACGATCCGTCCACTCCCGGCGCCGAGCTCGCGCCGGGAATGGTGATCACGGTCGAGCCGGGCGTCTACATACCCGAGGAAAAGATTGGAATCCGTATTGAAGACATCGTACTGGTCACGGATACAGGCGCGAAAGTGTTGAGCGCCGCACTGCCCCGCGAGGCCGAAGAGATTGAGCGCCTCATGCGGTAATCAACGGCATGCCGAGCGGGTCTGAGCTCTTCATTTCCACTCTCCGGCAGTTCGGCGTTACTCACCTGTTTACGCTCGTCGGGGATCATCTGAACGATGTTTTGCGCGTGGCTGACCGGCAAGGCCTCCGCCTCATCGATGTGCGTCATGAATCGGCCGCCGCACATATGGCGGACGGCTGGGCCAGGCTCACGCGCCAGCCGGGGGTCTCGCTCGTCACCGGCGGCCCCGGCCATACCAATTCGATTACGGGCGTCGCGACGGCGTTTGCGACCGGAAGTCCCATGATCGCGATCAGCGGCATGCGCCACTCAAAACTGGGCGAGCGCAACGCCTTTCAAGAGCTCGACCAGATCAGCACGATGCGCGGCCTTACGAAATGGGCTGCCATTCCGCCCGAGCCGGTTCAACTCCCCTTTTACCTCCGTCGCGCGTTCACCGAAGCCATCAACGGCAGGCCCGGACCGGTGCACTTGAGCGTTCCGTTTGATTTTTTTTCGGCCGAGGTTCCCGCCACGGCCCCGCCGGCGGCGCCGGTCTCTCTGCGCCCCGCCCCGGATCGTCAGGACGTCGAACGGCTCCTGGATCTGCTCTCGCGATCCGAGCGGCCGGTGGTGATCGCCGGCAGCGGCGTCTGGTGGTCCGATGCGTGCTCGGAACTGGAAAGCTTCATTGAGAAAGCGTCGGCGCCTCTCTACACGGCTTGCCTGGGCCGCGGCGCGGTTTCGGACTTACACCCGCTGTGCTTCGGCTATGGCGATCCGTCGCTGAACCGGGCGGCCAAGAAAGCCTTTCAGGATGCCGATCTTTTCTTGATTCTCGGTAAAAGGATCGATTACAGGCTCGGTCTGGGCGGGCCGCAGGTGTTGAACCCGCACGCGCAAATCGTACAGGTGGATATCCACCCGCAAGAGCTGGGGTTGAACCGGAAGCTCGAACTGCCTATTTGCGCGGATATCAAGGCTACCCTCCAGATGGCAAGCGGTGGTCTCGGCAGCCTGCCCGGGACGCGGCGTCAGGAGTGGCTGAGGAACCTGAGGGACGGCGACCGCAAATGGCGGCAAGCGCTGTGTGCAGCCGCCGATGCCGGGACGCCTCTGCATCCGGCAGCCGTTTTTCAAGCCCTGGAGCCAGGCATTCCGGATTCGGCCACTCTGTGCTGGGACGGAGGCGATTTCGTCCACTGGGGCCGCTGTATTTTGCGGGCGCGGCGCCCGGGACACTGGCTGCGCCTCGGTCCGCTGGCTACGCTGGGGGCGTGTCTGCCGATCGGCCTCGCCGCCAAGCTCGCCCGCCCCGCCCAGCCGGCGGTGGTTTTCGCCGGCGACGGCTCAATCGGATTTTATATGGCCGAGTTCGATACAGCGGTGCGGCACAACCTGCCTGTAGTCATTATCCTTGGCAACGACGGTTGCTGGGGCATCGAGAAACAGCTTCAACTTGGAGATGCCGACGCCCGCGCGTCCGGGGGCGAAAAAACCGTGGCCTGCGGATTGCTCCGCTCGCGCTACGACCTGGTCATGAAGGCCCTCGGGGGCGAGGGAGAACACGTGGAGCGCATCGATCAATTGCGCCCGGCTCTGGACCGGGCGCTCGCCTCCGGGCGCCCGTATTGCATCAACATTGAAATTCGCAGCGCGCGTTCTCCTTTTTCCGAATACCAATTGGAAATGCGAAAGTAGGGGCAGCGGATGCGCCGGTCTCTTCCCTGGAGGCCTGTTTCTTCCCCGGAGCAGGATTTCCGGACTTTTTGTCGCCGCAATCACCCTTCCTCCTCAGGCGCTCCGGCCACGTTGGCGACGTCCTGCGGTCTCACTTTATCCACGTTGAACCGCGCCGCCCGGTCCCGCATCGTTTTCAAGACTTCCTCCAACGGCGGCGGTTCGCCTTTGATCCACCGCAAAGGATTGACCCGGGCCACCACGAACGAACGCAGATACGGGCTGGTCAAGCCGCGTTGCTTGAGCTTTTCGACGACCGCCGCCACTCTCTCTTCTAGTTCCAGCACCAGAGCGGCACGTTTTTCGTGTTCTTTCATCGCCGAGCGAAGTGGGCTTTCCGAGAAGGATTCGAGACGCCGCAGGATGGGATGATAAGCTCCGCCGCCAAACCGCGGCTTCCGCTCATAACAGAGGCCGAGAGTTACCAGGGCCGGGTCATCCAGATAAAAGCTGAACTGGGATTCGGGACGGGAGCCGTCTTCTTCTAATAGCCCCCGGTAAATGCGGACCACCTCGAGCGAACGTTCTTTCAAGTTATGCGCCTTTTCGACGTTCAGGGCGAGAATTTGCCAGGCAATCTGCCGGTCGGGCACAACCAGAGCCGTGATAGCCTTCGCTCCCAGCCGCCGCATCGCTTCCAGCCGGTGGCGGCCATTGGGCGTCCAAAAGCCGTCATTCGGCGCGGTAACGGCGATGATTGGGTCGAGAAACTCCCCGGTTTTGTCGATCACATCGGCAAGACGCTTGTGGTGGGTCTCCGAAAGATCGCGCTGGAAAGGAGTAGGCTGGATTGTATCGATCGGAAGCACGGCTAGCAGCAACGGATGTCCCCCCAGCGGATCCCGATAGCAGCCGACAACCGCGCCCCGATGCTTCTCGACGATCGCCGCCGCCTCAGCGAGCTCCTCCGGCGGCGATGTCAGATAAGCCTCCCGCGCTTCCAAGCCCTTGGACTGCGGCTTAGCCTTGCCGGGCCGGCGCCGCGATGGAGCACGCTTGGCCATGGCGACTTCGATAATACCAGGGCCGCCGGCTCCGCCGCCGCCCGCCACCCGCGCCCAGGCCGCAGGTCGAGAACACAAAGGGCTAACCCCCGGAGTGACCCTTTACATTTCGGCACCGGGCTGCTTAAATTGCTGCGACCCGGCAGAAGCATGCCGGCTACTCAAATCAGGAGAGCGCGTCTCATGAAGAAATGGATCGCAATGGCCGCAGTGCTTGGTTTTTTGGGAGCGGTTTCAGCGCAGCAGCGCAAGAGACAAATAAACACAGGGCTCGGCTTCTGGACCACGGCCGAGCTGAACGCCATTTCCGCCGGACTGAAAGCCAAAGAGCCCGCCGGCAACGGCAATAACATGTATGCAACCACGGGTTTCGATTTTCGCGGGAATTATTCAGCCCAGCTCACGCGCCGTGATGAGAGCGGCGTACCCGAAATTCACGAAGGCTGGTCGGACGTGTTTATCGCCCGCGAGGGAGAGGCTACGCTGCTGTACGGCGGCAAGATCGAGGGCGGAACAGAAAGCCGGCCGGGAGAGATCGGGGGCGGCAAGCTGGTCGGCGCGCAGAGCAAGAAAATGGCCCCGGGCGATATGGCCTTCATTCCAGCCGGCATGCCGCACCAAACCGTCGTGGAACCCGGCCGTCATTTCACAGTCATGATCTTGAAAGTGATTAAGCCCTAGCAGGGCGTCCGCTCCGAAAGCGGTCTGGGTCGCGGAAGTGCAGCCGCCCGGTTCCAGCATGCCCGAGGCGGGCGGTTAAGCTGCGTTTCCCACAACCCTCTATGGGCCGCACAGCCGATTGATTGTGCGGTGGGTTGAGCCCTCGGAGCCGGGGCATCCGGTCCCAGGAACGCTTCGTCCGCGTCAGGACGCTGTCTTACGAAGGGAAGATTCAAGCCGGTGCGTATTGTCGATATCATTCCAACTACGGTGACGGTGCCGCTGGAGGCCCCCATCCGGCACTCGAACGGAGCACACTGGGGCCGTTTTGTCCGCACCATTGTTGAGGTGAAAACGGACGACGGCCTGAGCGGCTGGGGTGAGATGGGAGGCGGCGGCGAATCGGCCGAAGCGGCCTTTCGCAGCCTCAAAAACTACCTTGTAGGGCACAATCCTTTTCACCTCGAAGCTCTTCGCTGGAAAATCTCCAATCCTACGGCGTCGCTGTACAATAACCGGACGCAACTGCACGCGGCGATCGAGTTCGCCTGTCTCGATCTAATCGGCAAAAAGCTGGGTGTAAGCGTGAGCGAACTGCTCGGAGGCCGCTTGCGAGACCAAGTGCCGTTCGCCGCTTACCTGTTTTCCCGCTATCCCAACGGAAGCGTAGGCGGCGAGGAAACGCCGGAGGAAATGGTCAAGCAGGCGAGCGAACTGGCGGCGCGCTGCGGCTTTCAATCCCTCAAATTGAAATGTGGAGTCTTTCCGCCGGATCACGACATCGAGGTCTATCAGGCGCTGGCATCGGTGTTTCCCGGCCACCGGCTGCGCCTCGACCCCAACTGTGCCTGGAGTGTGGAAGAGGCGATTCGCGTTGGTAAGGCGATCGAGCACCTGCGCAATGACTATTTCGAAGACCCAACATTTGGTCTGGAGGGTATGCGCCGCGTGCGCCACTTTGTCCGCATCCCCACCGCCACTAACACCGTGGTTGTGAATTTCGAGCAGTTAGCGAGCTGCATCCGAACCGAGGCCGTCGATGTGATTCTGCTGGATACGACCTTCTGGGGAGGCCTGAGGCAGGCTTACAAGGCGGCTCAGGTTTGTGAAACGTTCCAGTGGGGTGTCAGCGTGCATTCGAGCGGCGAACTGGGCATCCAGCTCGCGACGATGCTGCACTTGGGCGCTGTGCTGCCAAACCTGGTCTTCGCCGCCGATGCTCACTACCATCACCTGACGGACGACATCCTGGCGGGCGGGAAACTTCCCTATCGGAATGGGGCGATCGATGTGCCTACCGGTCCGGGACTGGGGGTGGAAGTGAATCGCGAGCGGCTGGCGCGCTATGCGGAGCTCTATAAGGAGCTGGGTGGATATCCGTACGACCGGGATCCGCACCGTCCTGAGTGGTTCAGCGTGCAGCCCGAGAGCCGTTTCGCCACGCCCCGGCGGTAGACGCGGTTCTAGGTTTCCTTCCAGAGCAATTCGGCGTCGGAGCGCCGGATGTAATTCGCATCCACTTGCTCCGGCAGCAGGGCCCGGCCTTCCTCAAAAAGACGCGCGGCAACCGCGGCGACAGCTCCGGCCAGGGCCCGCGGCGCCGTGACCATGCGCGCAGTTTCGAACCGGGTCCCGGAGATACCCGCGCGGAACGGCGTGAAGTCACTAGCTACAAACGTCACAGGCAGGTTACCCAGCTTTTCCAGAAATCTCGGCAACGGAGCCGCCATTTCCTCAACGACTGGCCGGAGCGCGGCGTCGTAAACCGCTCCGTAGATCTCCCCGCGCCTGGCGTCAATCAGGGGCGCTCTGCATTCTCCCTCGCCGGAGTAAGCGAGCGCCGCGAGATTCGAGACCGGCGCCACGCGCTTCCCGTGAGCCTCGGCCAGCCCTTTGGCCGCCGTCAGGCCGACGCGCACTCCGGTAAAAGAACCAGGGCCGCTGGCCGCCGCGTACCCCCCGACATCCCCCAAGTTCAGCCCGTGGCGATCGAGCAAGGCGATGATTTCCTGGAATATGAGATGAGCGAAACCCGCGCGCGAGCGGACCGGAACGATTTCATCCACCTCCGCGCCATGCGCGAGGGCCAGGCTTCCAAATTCGCTGGTTGTGTCGATCGCCAGAATTACGCTGCGCGGGCCGCTCATTTTTTCAGTGTATAGACCTTATCCGCCGCGTAAAGCTTGCCATTCCCGTCGAGGCCGAAGACACGCACCAGCAGAGCCGTAGGATACTCGCGCGCGATGTTGGCGGGAACGATGAACTCGCCGAATTGTTTCGTGCCCAGCACCCGATAGCCGAATCCGCTGGAAGAAGCTTCTCCGGTCCACATCCAGATCATGTTGCGTGTAGCCGGTCCAGGCCGGGTAAGGGTGGCGTTAAATTCCAAAGGGACGCCCGGCGGCAATGCGGAATCCGAAGGCAACTGGATGGTAAAGGGAACCTCGTTCCTGTTCACCTGAAGCTCTTGCATGACCGGGGTGCGCGATTCCAGCTTGTACGAGCGCATCATCCCTTGTTTTTTGCCCTCTTTCCGCACATACAGCACCCAGTCGTGGGAGGGGTCCGGCGGACCGCCGACCTTGAAGCGATCGCCCTTGAACTCGTGTTCCTTCACCCACTCGCCCGTAATCGGATTGAACCAACTGACGTCGTAGCCCGACTTCGGGACCGTAAGTTCCACCGGATTTTCCGAGGACGGCGGCCTCTCGAGAAAAACAACGTACTCTACTTCCTCGAGCGCCAGGGCGCGGGCGCCCTCGATTCCGAAATACGGCTCGAGATCGAAATACCGAGTCTGGGCGAAAAAATCGCGCAGGTGCTGCGCCTGCGTAGCGGCCGCTTCGGCCGCGCCGCCATTCAGAGCCGACGTATCGAGCGTGAGGTGCTGGCCATTGATGGCAGCATTCCACATGCGCCTGCGAACCGCATCCACATCGACCTTGATTTGCGCGGGGGCTGCTCCCCGTCCGGCGGCGCCAGCCCCTGTATTTACGAAAGGCGCCGCGTAAAGCTGGTATTCAACGGCAAAGACGTCCGGATCGGAAGTCTGCGATGTGACGTAATCCATCCACCCCGAGCTCGCCAGAGACCCGGATGTGCTCGCCGCTCCGGTGGAACGCGGGTGGTGGTAAATGTCGAGCTGCTTGAGCAAATCTCCAAATTCTTTGAGGAGCGCGGGGCTCTCCGGGTCATCTTCGAAAGTCTGAAAGCCCTGCCAGGTGATATTCATCGCGGAATAGCGCGCCACCAAATACCGGAAGAAGCGTTCCCGCTGGCGCCAGTTGGGCAGAAGTTTTTCCAGTTGCGCGGCATTGGGCGCGAGTGTCACGTCAAACGTGAGGCCTTTCTGGTTCATGTAGCGCACTCGCTCGTCCAATCCCTGGAAAAATTCCGGCGAAACCTGATCAGGTGTTGGAATCGCCCGCTTTGCGTTCGCTTCATCCCCCAGGAGCAGCCCGCGGAGATGATTAAATTTCTGTCCCGCGCGCGCGTCCACCAGGCGTTGGAACTCGTCGGGCGGCAGGATCGCCAGCGGATAGCAGGTGTCGCCAAGCCAGTAATGCCCGGTATTGGGCTGCGAGTAGCGGAAGTGGTGCACGTTGAAGGTGTAGACAAAACCGGGCGTCACGGCAGGCGTTGCTGTAAAGCTCTCGATTTTGCCGGTAAAGCGCTCGATGTTGGATGTAACCCGGAAATCCCAACGGCCTTCCGCCAGGGGCGCGAAGCGAATTTTGAATTTCCGGCCGCCGTCCCAAAAACCCGGCAGGCGATAGGTGTCCCCTTTCGGACCCCGAAATTCGGCCCGCAATTCGACAGTGGCATAGGGATTCGGGTGCTGCGAGGCTTCCTGCTCAGTCATCTCAAAATCGATGTCGCAGGGCTGGTATACGGGAGTAGAGCGGCAAGGCCTCTGCGCCTGGCCCGGCCCGGCGCAGAAAATGAACGTCAGGAAAAGACACACCCGATGCCGGATCTGAAAAGTGAAGGATCTCGCAGCTAAACGAAGTTCTATCGCCGCCAAGGTTTGCCGGACAAGTCTGCCGGCACACGTTCGTTGATGCCTGAAATGATCCCCGCTGGCGAGCATAGCGAGAGCGGATGCCATGCGCCCGCAACGACGCCGCGCGGCGCTGCTTCTCTCCTCGATCATTGTACGACTTTCAAGAAAAGCGGAAGCGATTCGCCAGCGCGAATCCGGCATGTCGCCAGGCGTCTTGGAGACGGCAAAACTGAGAAGGGCGCACGCAGCGCGGTTTCCCGTCCTGCGCGCGCCCTGGATGCGGCGGATCGCCTTGGATCAGTCGCCTGCGGCGACCGCGCGATGAGGAGTTTGCAGGTAGTGCGCGGCCAGCAAGTCCTCGCCAAAGTCGCCGTGGAAATCGCGCCACACCGAGTGAATGTGGTTGGCGTCGTTCTGGGTGTTGTCGTATTCAATCAGAAACGTGGGGCCCTGGACCTGATACCAGTGGCCCTGGCCCTTATCCGGCCCGCCAGCCCATGCAAAATAGATCTTTTCCATGCCGGCTTTGTGCACCGCATCCATGCGCGTCTTCGCGATTTCCTCGGGCATATTGTCGGCGTATTCCTCGATCAGCGAGGTCAGGATTTCCATCTGTTTCTTAGTCAGCTTGGATCCGGCGATGCCTTTGGGATTCTCGGGATCCACCTTGCGCTTGTTATAGGTCAGGATGTCTTTGGGCGCCGTTTTGTCGATCACAGCGATCGCCTTCTGCTTGGCGTCGAGGGAAGCCAGCAGCTCGCGGGCGAGGTCCTCCTCGCGCGCCAGGGTTCGCAGCCCTTTCCTCGGCCCCTGCTTCACTTCCGCCGGATTCGCCCCGAAGAACGATGGCGAAGAAGCAATCATCTGTCCCTTGATCACGGTGAAATTCAGAGACACGTGGTGCCCTTCCACCCGCCATCCCCACGTACCGTTTTCCGAAGGCTCGCCAAAGACGCTAAAGAAATATCCTTCCGGGTCCCGCTGCGGCCCTTTGCCCTGCTCCATATCTTTCAGGATCTGGTCCAGGCTCATGATGGTGGTCGCCTTCATGTACCCGCGCTGGCTCAGCCCGGCGGCGAGGAAAGCGTGGGCCAAGTCCTTTTGCGCGCCATCCATTTCGCGCAAGGGAAGGCCTTTGCGCACGCGGGGGATGAAGTGCCAGTTCAGCCGCTCCTCGCTGTCCATGGGAAATGTGGCCTTGGCGCGCTGTTCGGGCGTGAGCGACGCGAGGAAGTGCTTCGCCGCATCCGCCATGATCGTGCTCGGCTTGCTCCGATAGTAGGCCGCTGTCAGCGCCATCGCGCAAAGCAACAGCGCAGAAACCCGCAAAAGCTTTTGTCGCATGCATGCCTCCCCTAGCGGTCGTTTTCGAAGCGATTATATCCAAACCAAGCCTCGGGGGGCCAGAAATTCTTGGAGGATCCAAACCGGCCAGAT
>DASREK010000161.1:0-10623 GCA_035652135.1 Bryobacterales bacterium
GCTGAACGTCGGTAATACGGCCGGTGTGCAAGCGATCTATGGCGACATCATGAACTTCTTTGGCGCGCCCGCGGGTGGTTCGGTCGGCGGCGGCGCGGCTTGCGCGGACCATACGGTGCACGGCCACATCACCACCACGCCCCCCAACAGCCATAACGGAGACAGCCATATCCATCACGGGCAGCATGGCCACACGATTCCCGGGGGGACGGAATGTTTGCCGCCGGGCCACCATGTCACCGTGAATGGCCACATCCTTGGTTTGACGCCGGAATCCGGAGACAACTTATCGGGAATGTCGATAGTTTCTCCGGCGCCGGAGCCGGATTTCGTGGCTGCTTTGAATGAAGACGGGAAAATGGCCCCTGCCGGGCGCGGGACAGTTGTCCAATTATTCGGCTCCGCCAAAGGCCTCTTTCTCGATGACGCCGATAGCAGGCCCGCCCTCGGTTTCACCCCGCCGCTCTCCGGCTCTCCCTTGTATTACACTGACCGGCTGCCCGAGGTTCGCATCGGAGGCATGGCGGCCAAGGCGCTGTTCAGCGGCTTGGCGCCTGGCCTGAGCGGCGTTTGGCAGATTAACGTGCGGGTTCCGGAAGGCGTGCCGCCGGGGCCTGCGGCCGTGAGCATTTCCTACAACGGCCAACAGCTTAATTCCGTGGGAGTCGAGGTTCGCTGAATCGAGGTTCGCGGAGCGAGCCGCCGCTCTAGAATTTCCGGCCGGCGATGCGCGGTGAACGGGCAGGCAGCGCGTTCGCCGCGCGATTGGCGGCGGTTGGAGAGCGGCCGCCAATCCATTCACGTTCGCCACAGAGGTCTTGGGCTCGGAGCACCCGGGTTCAAAATCAGAGACGCGGAAAGTCCGCGGTCGCGGGCATCCAGGGTTTTCCCAAGGAAAAAACTTTGGGCTCCGGAATCCCGGGCGGCCGTGTTTCTCTCTGTAATAGAATGAAGTTTTTGGGGCAAGAGCCCGACCCCGAGTGCGGGTCCCGTCGTGGACGCGAGGAGCGCGGCGCGAAGGAAAAAGGAATGCGGGATCGGCCCCTGGAGAGGAAAGAATTGCCCTTCCGTAATTTGACTTGTTCGGCGGCGGCGTGGTACGTTCTAATACTTGTATAATTCGCTCTGCGGCACACCGAGCAGCAACCTCTTCCTTGTAGATTTTTAGTATGGACCAGACGCTGAAAGCGCTAGGTGACATTCTGCTTCAAGCCCTGCCCACCTTCTTCTTGGTGATTGCGCTTTACGTCTATTTGAGCCGCGTGTTTTTCCGGCCGCTGGGCAAAGTTTTGGAAGCCCGGCGCGAAGCCATTGAGGGAGTGCGCAGCCGGGCGGAAGCAACACTGCGGCGGGCGGAACAGAAGACGGCGGAATACGAAGCGGCGCTGCAAGCGGCGCGCTCGGAGATTTACCGTGAACAGGAGACCGAACGCCGGAAAAACCAGGAACTGCTGGCGGAACGGCTGAAACAGGCTCGTGATCGCGCGCACGCGCAACTGGCCGAAGCGCGCGCAACAATTGCGCGGGATGTCGAGCAGGCCAAGACTTCCATTGCCGGGGAGAGCGAAAGTCTGGCGGAGCAAATCATTCATTTGGTGCTCGAAAGGGGAGTCACCGCCCGATGAAGTTTCTCCCAGCGACAGTCCTCCTGCTCCTGCTGGCGGCGCCGGCGGTGAGCGCTGCTGAAGAGCCAATCGAGGGCGCAGCCGGCGAGCCGCGAACCCTGATTTTTCAAATCGTCAATTTCGCCATTCTTGCCGGCGGCCTGGCTTGGCTGGCCAAAAAATATGGAGGCCCGTATTTTGCCTCGCGCTCCGAGTCCATTCGCAACGGCATCGCGGAGGCGGAAAACATGATGGCCCAAGCGGAGGACCGAGCCCGGTCAATCGAGCGGCGCCTGGCCGGTCTGAATGAGGAGATCGGCCGGCTGCGCGCCGCGGCCCAGAACGAACTGGCCGCCGAGCGGCAGCGATTTGAGCAAGAGACGGAGCGCGCGGTGCGGCGCGTCTTTGCACAGGCCGAGCAGGAGATTGCGGCCGTCTCCAAAGCAGCGCGCCTGGAGCTGAAGGCCTATGCCGCTTCGCTGGCCATCGGTCTGGCCGAGCAGCGGATCGCCAGCCGCATTACCCGGCAAACGCAGCGGGAACTGGTGGAGGATTTCGTCAGGAGTCTCGATTCGTAAACCATGGCCAGCGCATTAGCAAACCGGTACGCCCGTGCCCTGGTGGACGTGGTGACGAAGCCGCCGGCCGGCGTCCGGGGCGACGGATGGCGCCCCCCAGAGATCACACCGGAACAGATCACCGGCCAGCTTAGAGACTTCATTGCAGTTTTCCGGACGTCTTCCGAGCTGCGCAATGTGCTGCTGTCGCCCGCCGTGGCCAGAGAAAAGAAGAAAATTATTCTGGATGAAATCGGCCGCCGGCTTGGCCTCGGGCGCATTCCGCAGAATTTTTTGCGCGTGGTCATGGATCATCGCCGGCTGGACCTCATCGAAGATATCGTCACTGGATTTGAGGCTCTGCTGGATGAGCGGATGGGCATTCTGCGAGCGGGGATCACAGCGGCCCAGCCTGTCGATCCAGACCAGCAGTCGGTCCTGGCGGCCCGCCTGGGCCAACTGACCGGCAAGCAGGTGCGCTTGCATTTCTCCATTAATCCGCGCTTGCTCGGAGGCGTTGTGGCGCGGATTGATTCCACGATTTATGACGGCTCCGTACTCGGCCGGCTGCGCGCTCTGGAACGGCGTCTGGCGGCAGAGTAGTCCCCCGCTGCGCGGCCGGGCGGAGACTGCGGGCCTTGCCGCCAGCCCGCGTTCGTGGACGCCGCAATTTTGGGAGTTGTGAGGTTTTTATGGCGCAAATCAGTGCGGATGAGATTTCCAAAATCATCCGCGAACAGATCGAGAATTATGAGGGGGCGGTCGAGGTTTCCGAAGTAGGTTCCATCATCTCCCTCGGCGACGGAATCGCCCGGCTTTACGGCCTGGAAAAAGTTATGGCCGGCGAACTGATTGAATTTCCGCACGGCGTCTCCGGTATTGCGATGAACCTGGAGGAAGACCAGGTCGGCGCCGTATTGCTCGGCGATTATACGGAATTGAAAGAAGGAGACGAGGTCCGACGCACCCGGCGCATTATGTCGGTGCCGGTGGGGGAAGCCTTGATCGGCCGCGTGGTGAACTCCCTCGGCCAGCCGCTGGACGGCAAGGGACCTATTTCCACCGAGCACTATAACCCCATTGAACGCCTCGCGCCCGGCGTCGTCGACCGGCGCCCGGTGAAAGAACCCATGCAAACGGGCTTGAAGGCCGTGGATGCAATGATTCCGATTGGCCGCGGCCAGCGCGAGCTGATCATCGGGGACCGCCAGACCGGAAAGACCGCCATCGCCTTGGACGCCATCATCAACCAAAAGGGCGGGGACATGATTTGCGTCTATGTGGCCGTCGGCCAAAAGCGATCGACCGTCGCCCAGGTGGTGAAAACCCTGGAGGACTACGGCGCCATGGATTACAGCATCGTCGTGGTCGCCTCCGCCTCCGATCCGGCGCCTATGCAGTACATCGCGCCTTATGCCGGCTGCGCCATAGGCGAATACTTCCGCGACCGCGGGCGTCATGCGCTCTGCGTGTACGACGATCTTTCCAAGCACGCGGCCGCGTATCGCGAAATTTCCCTGCTGCTCCGGCGACCGCCGGGCCGGGAAGCCTACCCGGGAGACGTTTTCTACCTCCACAGCCGCCTGCTTGAACGAGCCGCCAAGCTGAATGAGGCGAACGGGAACGGCTCGCTCACCGCTTTGCCTATTATTGAGACCCAAGCGGGCGACGTTTCGGCTTACATCCCCACCAACGTCATCTCGATCACTGACGGCCAGATTTACCTGGAAGCGGATTTATTCAACAGCAACATCCGGCCGGCCATCAATGTGGGCATCTCGGTGAGCCGCGTGGGCGGCAATGCGCAAATCAAGGCCATGAAGCAAATCGCCGGGACGCTGCGCCTGGATATGGCCCAATACCGCGAGCTGGCCGCCTTCGCCCAGTTCGGCTCGGATCTGGATAAGGCTTCGCAGGCTCAGCTTAACCGGGGCCGGCACCTGGTCGAAGTCCTCAAGCAGGACCAGTATCAGCCGCTCCCGGTCGAAAAGCAGATCGTCATCATTTTCGCCGGCACTAATGGATTCCTCGATGATCTGGAAGTGGAGGACTGCCGCCCGTTTGAGATGGAACTCTACCGGTATCTGGACAACGCGCGGCCCGATCTGCTCCGCAAGATCGCCGCGCAAAAAGAGTTCGATAAGAAAGATGAGTTGCGCAACGAGATCACGAGCGTCCTGACGGAGTTCAAGCAGCGATTCCTCGCTGAAAGGCAGAAGAAGGTGGCGGCGGATTGAGCAACGGCTCAGCTTCGCCCGCCCGCTTTCCGGGCCAAATGGAAGGTCTGGGCCAGGCGGCTGCGCCGAAAGCAACTAAGGGAAAGCCGGCAGCGAATTTATGCCAAGTCTGATCGACATCCGGCGGCGGATCCGCTCGGTGCGGAACACGCAGCAGATTACGAAAGCCATGAAAATGGTCTCGGCGGCCAAGCTGCGCCGTGCTCAGGACCGGGTGATCGCCGCGCGCCCCTACGCCGCCCTCATTCGCGAAGTGATGGCCAACCTTGTAGCGCACGCCCGAATTTTCGACGAAGAACATATGCCGCCTTTGCTCGCGCGGCGGCCTGAAAACCGCATCCTTCTTATGCTCTTGACCGGCGATAAAGGCCTGTGCGGCGCCTTCAACACCAACCTCATCAAAGCGTCCCAGAGCTTTCTGGCGGAACACTCCGCAGCACGCGTCGAACTCGAGTTGATTGGACGCAAAGGGCGGGATTATTACCGGCGGCGCCAGACGCCCGTCTCAGGCGAATACGTCAACGTTTTCGCCAAGGTGGAGTATTCCGTGGCGCGCGAGATCGCGCAGAAGGCCATTCAGCGTTTCACTTTCCAGGAGATCGATGCGGTTTACCTCCTCTACAACGAGTTCAAGTCGGTCTTGTCGCAGAAGCTCGTGGTGGATCGCATCCTGCCGCTGCATCCACCGGAAGGCAGAGAGGCCCCCGTGGATCCGATTTACGAAGAACCGCCGGAGGCGATTCTGCGCTACCTGCTTCCGAAATACGTCGAGGTCCAGGTCTACCACGCTATGATTGAAAGCGCGGCGGCCGAGCATGCCGCTCGCATGACAGCGATGGATTCGGCCACGTCCAATGCCGCCGACATGATCGACAGCCTGACGCTGTACTTAAACCGCGTCCGGCAGGCCAGCATTACGAAAGAAATTATCGAGGTGGTCAGCGGCGCGGCCGCTGCCGCCCAGTAGGATTACTCATGAATTCCAACAACCGCCATCTCGGAAAAGTCATTCAGGTCGCCGGACCCGCTGTTGATGTGCAATTCGAGGAAGGGCACCTTCCCCTGATTTACAATGCAATTCGCATTACCAGCGAAGGCTTCGACGTCCCCATTCCGATCCGCATTCTGACCGAGGTCCAGCAGCATCTGGGCGAGGGGCGCGTTCGCACGATCTCTATGCAGCCGACGGAAGGTTTGGTTCGCGGCATGAAGGCCGAGGACCTGGGTCATCCTATCACTGTTCCAGTCGGCAAGCAGACATTAGGCCGTGTGCTGAATGTGATCGGAGAGCCGGTGGACGGCATGGGGCCGGTCGAAACGGAGCACCGCTACCCGATTCACCGCCCTGCGCCGTCGTTCGAGGAGCAATCGACGGAACTCCAGATGTTTGAAACAGGAATTAAGGTCATTGATTTGCTGGAGCCCTACCTCCGCGGCGGCAAAATCGGGCTGTTTGGGGGAGCGGGCGTAGGGAAGACCGTAGTGATTATGGAGCTGATCAATAATATCGCCCTGAAACACGGCGGCGTTTCCGTTTTCTCCGGCGTCGGCGAGAGGACCCGGGAAGGCAATGATTTGTGGCTGGAAATGCAGGAGAGCGGCGTGCTCGATCCGCATGACTGGCGCAAATCCAAGGTCGCTTTGATTTACGGCCAGATGACGGAGCCCCCCGGGGCGCGCCTGCGGGTGGGTCTTACCGGCTTGACCGTCGCCGAGTATTTCCGCGATGAAGAGGGCCAGGACGTTCTGCTTTTCATCGACAATATTTTCCGGTTCACCCAGGCGGGATCGGAGGTTTCGGCTCTGCTGGGGCGCATGCCGTCGGCTGTGGGCTACCAGCCGAATCTGGCCACGGAAATGGGGGAATTGCAGGAGCGCATCACCTCCACCAAGAAGGGATCCATCACTTCGGTGCAGGCGATCTACGTGCCCGCCGACGATTACACCGACCCGGCGCCAGCCACGGCCTTCGCGCACCTGGACGCGACCACGAACCTCTCTCGGCAAATTTCCGAGCTGGGCATTTATCCGGCCGTCGATCCGCTCGCTTCCACGTCCCGCATTCTGGATCCGCGCATCATCGGCGAGGCCCATTACAGCACGGCCCGGGCCGTGAAGAGCATTCTCCAGCGGTACAAAGATCTTCAAGATATCATCGCCATTCTGGGCATTGACGAGCTTTCCGAGGAGGACAAGATAACGGTGGCCCGCGCGCGGAAGATCCAGAAGTTCCTCTCTCAGCCCTTTTTTGTCGCGGCCCAATTCACCGGCCTGGAAGGCCGTTACGTCAAACTGGCGGACACGATCAAGGGCTTCCAGGAAATCGTGGACGGCAAGCACGATTCCTTGCCGGAGCAAGCTTTCTACATGGTGGGGACCATCGAAGAGGCGCAGGAACGGGCTGAGCGGCTCAAAGCGGCATAGGCGTAGACCGTGGCGCACACGTTTACACTGGAAGTGGCAACGCCGGAGCGGCTCCTCATCCGCGAGGAGGTTTCCGAAGCGCAGATTCCCGCGCTTCAGGGTGAAATCGGCGTGCGCCCTGACCACGCTCCTCTGATTGCCGAACTCGGCATCGGTCCGCTGAGCTACCTAGCGGGAGGCCGCCGCCGCGAAATGGCGGTGAGCGGGGGCATCGTGGAGGTCCTGCCCGACCGCGCACGCGTGCTGGCGAATGCCGCCGAGCATGCCGATGAAATCGACGTCCAGCGGGCCGAAGAGGCTTTGCGGCGAGCCAACGCCCGGCTGCTCAACCCTTTTCCCGGGCACGACGTGGCGCGGACGCTCAATGCCCTCAAGCGGGCGCAAACCCGCCTCCTGATTGCCCGGCAGTTGCACGACTACCCCGCTCCCCACCCCCGGCATTGAGCCGGATGTATCGCACGAGCGCCGGAGCCGGACAGAGCAATTCGAGCCGCGCTCGTTCTCTTGCTCGCGCACATACCTTAAAGGAAGACTCCAAGCCGCGCGTCGCGGTCTTCGTTGAGACACCCGCCCCCGGATCCACGGCCAGCGCAGCCCGGACGGCCCCGCCGGCGCGTTTCTTCAGCAGCCCCGCCGGCCAGCGCCTCTCCGTGATGAGATCGGCCGCGACATTCAGCTCGAGGACCGCCCTGCGTGCGCTCCGGGGTGTTGTCAGACGCCGCCGGGACCCGTCTCCAAATTTTTCGGATTCTCAGCCCGGCCCGATCCGCGAAGCGCTCATCGTCACGAAAGGGAACCGCCCCAGCTGATGGAAGGAGAAAGAAGTCGCGTCCCGGTTTTCCGGGTACACTATCGGATAGACCGCCCAGGGAAAAAGCTGGCAGCCGTCCTTCTTGGGCCCTTAGCTCAGCGGTTAGAGCAGCGGACTCATAATCCGTTGGTCGCTGGTTCGAATCCAGCAGGGCCCACCAAACGCCCCGAAGTCGGAATAAACGAACTCGCTTTCACCGGCTTTGGCGCCCTTTCGCTGTACCGCGCCTTCACCAGTGGTTTCCGCCGCACTGGGCGGCATGAGAGCGCGGACCAAACGTGACGCCGCTGCGGGGCGTGCGTGAAGAGGCGGCTGGCGGCGCGCCGTTTAACGGGAGGCCAGCCCCTGAGAGCCTGCCATGATCCTTCGGTTTTGGTCCGGCGCGGCTCGATTGTAAGAATCCTCTCGTTTCGCCCCGCTGGAGCTTGATTCAGCGCCTTCCCCGGAACAGTAAACTAAGAAGTGACGATTGGAGGGTGCCATGACCTACAATGTCGCTGAATTAGAACGCGAAATTTCTCAGGAGAACAAACCAGACGACCCGGTAGTCAGACAACTTCAGTGCCAGTTCGCGAACGCTCTTGTCCTGTACATGAACTACAAGCAGTACCATTGGCAAACTTACGGGCCGCTGTTTCGCGACCTTCACCTGATGTGGGAAGAGTTCGCCGACCAGGCGCTGAAGACGTTGGACCCGCTTGCCGAGCGCATTCGCATGATCGGGCAGAAGCCGGCAGCTCAGTTGCGCTCACTTCAGGAAACCGCCAGCGTCATGTCCACGGAGGGGGATCACAACATGCGCCGGATGATCGAGGAGGCGCACGCCAACGTTCTGCACGTCATCAAGCAGATGCGCGAGGGGGCGCGAACCGCCGATCAAGAAAACGACCCGGGAACGGTCGAGCTGTTCTCCCGCTTCGTGCAAATCTACGAGAAGCAGGAGTGGTTCCTCCGCGAACTGCTAAAAAAGGGCGATCAGCTTGTCAGTTGAGCGAAGGCCTCAAGCCGGCAGATATCAATCACGCGATCTTGGGGGCGAAGCCGCTGGCCTCCGCCCCCGGAGCGCCCGGCTCTTTCCACTTCGCAAATCGCCATCCCGATATCCCGAATCCCCAGGTACGGCGGGATCGAAGCGCAAGATCCGGCTCCTGCCAGGCAGCGTTCGCCCGTCTTAAGGGCGGCACGCAAGTCCGTTTCGGGCATTCTTCCCCGGCATCCCCTCCCGAACCCGCTGCGAAGCTAGCCGCTGAAAGAAAATGCAGCAGCGGTTCTTTGCCAAAGGGGATCCCCGGAATGCGGCGCCGCAGCCGGCCCCGCTTCGCGCCCCGCCTGACACCGCTCTCCGCCGGGCTTCATCGGCTGGGCGGTTTCTGCCGGCTCGCTTTGCCCTTTGCCCGAGGGAAAGGCCGGTTTTCGCGGTGGGACCTGCGAAGCTCCACCGTGCGGTCCGGAAGGGCCGCCGATGCGCGTCGCGAAATAATCGCGCGGCGGATACAAGCCGTACGGCTCGAGCTCGTAAAACACGCGCCCCAGCGACTCTTGCACGCGATAGACGGCGTGAAAGAACTGGCCCCGGTCGATTCCCAGCCGGCGGCAGCAAAGCTTCCAGTCCGCCTCCAGCAAATAGTGGTAGCTGAATACCTGGTAGTGAAACGGATCCAGCCTGCGTTTCGCAATCAAATGAAAATCTGCGGCGTACTCTTCATCCTTGCGCCCCCACATGACCCGCCGCTCTTTACCGCCGAAGTGTTCAAAGGAAACCCGGCTCATGTACTTTTCCTTCTCAACGCATATCCGGAACCGCGCGTAGCAGGCGCGAAATATTGCCCTTAATACACAGGGACAGGGAATAATTTTTCCTTTTTTCTCTCTTTTTTGTCCTTCGCCGCCGCATGTCGTGCACGACAATCTGGCCAGGGAAAGAACCGTCGAGCGGCTCCACTCCATCTTGTCATCTCCTTTGTTTACATATCACTCTAGTGTTATTGCTCAGCATTTTACTTAGGGTAATTGGAAGGCATATGGCGTCAATAGTCCGGCTCAAAAATGCAATAAAAATGTTCGATAATTTCCCAAATAATATGTCATAATTCATTAAGATTATCTGGCTCAATGCGATACGCACGGAGCGGGCAGACGCCGAAAACGCCCCGCCAAACTGAACCGGCCGTTGCCGGCAGGATTTCCGCAGGCCCTATATCCCATAGCTATCAGGGTCTATGACCTTTCAGGAAATCGAGCGGCGCCTGGTACACCTGCTCAATGAAAAAGTGCGCCGGGGAGAGATCAGCCAGCGCCAGTTAGCGCGGTTGACCGGATTTACGCAGCCGCACATACATAATGTGCTGAAAGGCGCTCGCGCGATGCAGACCCAGCTTGCCGACGCGGTATTGGCCTGCCTTGATCTTTCCGTCAGCGATCTGATCGAGAACGGAAACACAGGCAGGCAGGAGAAAATTCCGCTGTGCGACGGTGAACTGGGACCGCGAAGGCCCGTCCCTGAGCGGCTCGACGATTCAACGTTTCTCCTGTTTTCGGAGGCGTTCGTCTCGCGATTCGTGCAACCCGTTCTTGTCCGCGTCGCGCTGGACGAGGACGCTATGTCGCCGCTCATCGAGCCCGGCGACATCGTGCTGGTCGATCGCGCGGAATGGCGGCGCCGCCGGCCGGTCTTCGATTCCATTTGCGTCGTTGAAGTGGATGGCCAGGGCGGCCTCTGCCGTTGCCGGCAGGTCGGAAACTCTCTTGTGCTTGTGGCGGATAACGCCCGGCGCGCCCCTCGCTTTCCGGAGCGCGTTTCGCTGGCGACCCGGAGCATTCTGGATGTCGTGCGGGGCACGGTCGTGTGGACCTGCCGGGAGTTTAACTCCGGCCAGGCTGCGACTCTGCATTTCTCGCTCCCCTGAGCCCGCTTGGGCCGGCGGCTTTCGCTGTTTCGCCTTCCAGCGCCCGAAGGCCGTTTTCTGATTCGAACTACAAAAAAGGCAAAA
>DASREK010000162.1:0-4382 GCA_035652135.1 Bryobacterales bacterium
AGAGCAGCCGGCGCTTCCTGCGCGGACCATTCCTCACGGCCAGCGGCCGCCTCGGTCCTCTGTTGTCTCTCAAAAGCAGCGCCTGGGCCGGGATTTTCCGGCGATGCCGCTTGGTTCGCAGCCATATCGACTCCCCTCCCCGGCTCTGTTGCAAGCCCGGAACCAATGTGAACGGAGCGACGCCGGCTGCTCCGGAGATCTGTTCCGTTTTGCACGCTTTCGAGACGGCTCGTCATCTCAGAGGGAGTCCGCACACCCGGCCGGAAAACGCACGGTCACGCCCCGTATTGACCATCGGTGCGCGGTGCCCCGCTTTCGCAGCGCGCGGCGTCCGCCTCGGGTCTGAAGCCAGCGGGCAGCGCCTCTTAGCGCCAAGACGGCTGAAGTGGCGCCGGGGAGCGGCCTAAGACGAGGAACCTGCGACGCGGCGGCTTTGTGAGCAAGCCTGTGGTGAGCGAGCCGTGAGAGAGATGAGAGATGAGAGCCTAGTGACAAACAGGTTTTTGCCATAGTAAAATTGCGCCGCGAGATGGGGTGTGAGCTGCCTGTATGGCATTAGCCTTCGCCTGTGTTTCTGCCGGCCGGCGAAAAGCCTGATGAGACCGTTGTTCTTATTTCTGGCAGCGCTGTCGCTGGCGCGGGGCCAATTTTTCTCGAGCACGCCCCTGGGGCTGGACGCCTATTTGCCCGTTCCCGACGACGATCCCCTCACCGCCGAAAAAGTAGCGCTCGGCCGGAAGCTGTTTTTCGACAAGCGCCTTTCCCGCGACCAAACGCTCTCCTGCGCCTCTTGCCACGATCCGCAGCGCGCCTATACCGATGGCCGCACGCTGGCCGAGGGCATTGAACATACGAAAGGCGAGCGAAATACGCCGACGCTCGTGAACAGAGGCTACGGGGCGGTGCAGTTCTGGGATGGCCGCGTCAAGTTGCTCGAAGAGCAAGTGCTCCAGCCGATCCAGAACCCCAAAGAACTGGGCATGACGTTGCCTGAAGTCGGCGCCCGTCTCGGAATTGATGAACGCACTCTGGCGCAATCGCTTGCCAGCTACGTGCGCACGATCCGCTCCGGAAATTCGCGTGTTGACCAATATCTGAGCGCCTACTCGGGCTTGACTCCTCAGGAGCAGCTCGGCATGCGGATCTTTCGCGTCAAAGGCAACTGTGTGGCCTGCCATGTCGGCCCCAACTTTACCGACGAAAAATTTCACAACACCGGGGTCTCGTATCACAACGGGCGGTTTCTCGATGAGGGACGCTTTGCCGTGACCGGCAAGCCGGCTGATCATGGCGCGTTTAAGACGCCCACGCTGCGGGAAGTGGCCCGGACGGCGCCCTACATGCACGACGGCAGCCTGGAAACGCTGGAGGACGTGGTGGAATTTTACGACCGCGGCGGAAACCCCAACCCGTATCGGGACCCGGAAATCAGACCTCTGCATCTGACGCCAGAGGAGAAGCAGGCGCTGATTGCATTCCTAAAAGCCCTGAGCGGCGAGATCAGCGAGGGGGTGGGACAGCCGGAAAGCGTCGCGGCGCCTTGAATTCTCACATTGAGGCGCCGTGGCGAAACTGGTTTTCTCCGCGGAACGCAAAGCGGGATTGCCTCTACTGTACAGCTATGCTGATGCTCACGGGCAGCGTGCGGGGGGGGAAGCACATCTTGTCATTGCACGCCTGGTAACGGAACTTGCCCCTGAGAGCCGCCGGACCGAGCGGCGCATCACCGGGAACGGCAAAGCGGGAGACAAGCGTAATCGCCCCCGAGTAAACCTGTAGGGGCTTCTCGGAAAAGTCATATTTCACGGCCTCGCCTTTCGGATACGTCACGCCTTTGGCCGTGAGCGCCTGGTTCGAATCCCACGAAAGAACAGTGGGAATCAGATAATCCTCGGCCGGAGTATTCGAATTGATGTGGTAGCCCTGCCGAATCGTAAGCTTCAGCGGGATTTCGACAGTAGCGCCGCGCTTGGCGGTAACGCTTGGCGTGGGCTCGGCAGAGACGAACTGTGTTGCGGGCCCTTGACCGAAAAGCGGAATCGCGGCGAGCGCCAGAAACCACCAGCAAAAAACTTCTTGGAGCACCGATGGAACCTCCCTGAAATTTTTGGCTCGCCCACGTGCATGATATGTAGCGCTGCCGCGCTACAGGAGCTTCTTGATCGTATCTTCGAAATCATCCTTGCTCGTAAGGCCCTGGTGGGTGGCCACGATGCGCCCTTGCTTGTCGATGATGAAAGTGGTCGGCAGGACATCCACGCCGCCGTACTTCGAAGCCAGTTCATCGTTGCCGATCAGCACGGGGTAGTTCATTTTCGCTTCTTCCACAAAGGGGCGCACCGTCTGCCATCCGCCCTCGTCCAAAGAGATACCGATCACGGAGAAACCCCGGTCTTTGTATTTGCGCTGAAATTCTATGAACCACGGGATCTCAATTTTGCAGGGTCCACACCAAGTGGCCCAGAAATCCACCATCACGACCTTCCCCTTGAAGTCCGAAAGGCGCACTGTCTGGCCGTGGGCGTCCTGTAAAGCGAACTCCGGGGCCATTCTGTAATTCTTCTCTTTCTCCGCCGCGGCGGGGCGCTTGGCCGATGTGCACGCACTGGCCAGTATCACTAGGGCGGCAAGCGCCAACAGGAAACGCGTGTTCACGAGGCCCTCCGGAGCCGATGCTCTCGAAAACCATTATAACTGCAAGCGCGGCAGCACGTCCGCCATTTGAAACCAGCGCCGCCGTCGTTCCCGGAAACGGGGCTTCAGGGTCCACTCGCGGTGCCGGCGCCAGCCGGGAAGACAAAACCACGCCGCCGAATCGCAGAAACTCTCGCACACATATTCCGACCAGAGGCGCTGCCGCTCGAAGCGGGCGGCGCAATTCGCTGGGACCGCCCTCTGCCGCAGGGCCAATTTTTTAGCTTCCGACGGCCAGCCTAGCTCGCCCCGCGCCCCTAGCGCGATTTCCCTCCGCAGCATGTTTTCGTAGCTGAGGCGCGTCGGGTTGCCCAAACGAGCCCAAACGAAATGGAAGATTTCGTGGTACAGGATGCGCGCCAGCTCGCGGGGCTGCTTCAGCAATACCTCATCGACGACAATCCGGCCCAGCCTCAGAAAACTCGCCGCGTGCATGCGGGAACCAGACTCGCCAGCCCCCACAATCAACTGGCGCCCCTTTTCGCCAAGATCGCGGCCCGCCAGAATCTGAATCGCAGAGCGGTAATACGGAAGACGCGCCAGCAGCCGGTTCACAATAACTTGCTCGGAAGCGGTGAGCTGGCGCAGGCCGTTTCTGGAACCGGGCGTGGGGCGTCTAGAAAATTCTCCGTACGGCCGCCCCCGGGCGTACGGCAGGCCGGCATGCATTCGAGGCTTCGAGAAAGCGGAAAGCCTTGTCATGGACCGCTCACTTGACAGCCGGACGCCGGCAGCGAGCGCCGGAGCATGGCGATGCGCTGCCAGCCTTCGCCCGATTCCGGCCAAATAAGCCATGTTAATGTACCACGGAAAAAACCAGAAGGGGAGCGCCTTCGCCGCACGGCACGGCTGAGGCGGGTCGATGTAGATAGATGCGCGAGATCGGGCAGCAGGCGAAACGAAAAGGTTAGATCCATGCAAAAAACGGTCTGGTACTTGCCGGCTCAATTTTCCGCGACTGTACGTCCAGATACACGGTAAAATAGGCTTAAGGCAAAAGTAGACCGCCCTGGTATTCAACCGGCCAGTGGTTGAGGCCATGCAGGCGGTTCAAAACCAGATAGCCCGCCTCCAAAGCAACCGGCTGGAGGCACAAGAGGCATGGCCGGAGCGGGCAGCGAAACCTGGCATCTGAGCGGCGACGCTATGTTAAAAGTTCTGCTTCCATTGGCTATGCTGGCAGCAAAATCGCCCTTGCAGCGGTCGATCGAGTTTGCCTTGAACAACCCTTTCAAGGGCGTCTACCAGCTCAACGCCTTTGACGTGGCTTTGCTGATCCCCTATTTCACCATTCTTGTCATCCTCAGCTTTTACGGTTTGCACCGCTACATGCTCGTCTACACGTATTTCAAATACAGAAAAAACGCCACTGGCGACCCCGTCAAGCGCTTTGAGGAGCTGCCGACGGTGACGATCCAGTTGCCCCTGTATAATGAACGCTACGTCGTCGAGCAATTGCTCGAGAGCGTTTGCCACATCGAATATCCAAGGGAGAAGCTGGAGATTCAGGTGCTCGACGATTCGACCGACGAAACAGCGGCGATCGCCGAGGCGGCTGCGCATCGCTGGTCCGCCCTGGGGCATCCAGTTACCTACATTCATCGGAGCGATCGCGAGGGATTCAAGGCAGGCGCTTTGCAGAACGGCATGCGGCGCTCCTCCGGCGAACTGATCGCGATTTTCGATGC
>DASREK010000163.1:0-5120 GCA_035652135.1 Bryobacterales bacterium
AGCGGCACTCCTTCCCACACCCCGTTGCTGACCGACTGGCCGCCCGCAGGATTGCCGGCGCATTCCAAAACCGCTTCCAAACTTTTCTTGGGCGCTCCCAACAGATCGTTGATGGTCCAATCGAAGGGGCGTTCCACACGGCCCTCGACTCTTAGCTTCCAACTACTCAGGGAAATTTCTGGCTCCACAAAGTGGTTGCGGACAAAAAACAGTTCGGCCGGAGTCACCACGCCCTGGATCGCTTCCAGCGGGAAGGAGACACTCTGAGGTTCAGAGGCCGCCACCGCCCGGGCCGCGCCAGAAAGCGCCGCCGGCAGAAAGAGGAGTTCACGACGGGTCATAGCAAGCCTACAGCCGTACCTTAACATTTCCCGCGCGGGTCGCGCCTCCGGTGGAGCCGGCTTCTCCGGCTGCCACCAGGCTGATTGCCTGGCCCGTAACGATCTAGGCTCGCAGAATCGCACCCAGCTTCGGAGGGGATCGACGCCCATTGATCCGTCAAAACATCTGCCCGGCGAAAAGCAGGCCCCATGACTTCGGCGCTATAGCTCGGCAGGTAAATCGTATTCGGGCGCTTCGCCGCGGCCCTGACCGCTGACTCTGCGCAAGCGCCGGCGAACCGGCGGCAAACAGCATCAGACGGCGCAAAGCTTCCCTGCGAGTGGCGGCGCGGTCGGGACCCGCCTCGGCTGTGCCCCGCCCATGATTCCAATTCCAATGACTCAAACCGACTCTCATTAACATCCCCCTTTCGCTCGTCTCCGCCTGCGACTCAGACCCAGCCTCCCGATGACGGCGGCGCCCATGCCCGCCGCACGAGGCTGCGATTGATCGACGCCAGGTTGGGGGCGCTAGCACCAGCTCGGCGCGCAGCATGTCCAACACGCGCTGTACGCCCACACGGCCGAAAGCCGCCAAACCCCACACGTAGGGCCGGCCCATGAGCACGGCGCCAACAGCGGAGAGGCGCTGGCCATCCACAGAAGCTTACGCAGGGCCTTCCGGCGAGTGTCGTAAGATAGGCTGGCGCCGCGTTTCGCCCAACTGCGTTCCCAACGGCTCAGACATGTGGGATTCAGGCCGGTCATAGTCGAGTGCCTCCACTGATCCCGCGTTGCTCGTGCGGTCCTCAATATACTGAAGCGGTGACGGTCCGAGCCAAGCTATAATTTATAATCTTTATTTTTTCAAGGGCAAAAATTGCGATCATCTCCCCAGCGCTGCGTCGGAGGAGCGTGCCCTTTGAGGATTGCCATTGATACCGGCGGCACTTTTACGGACTGCGTGTACCTCGATGGCGGCGAGCTGCGCGTATTGAAGGTCTTTTCCACTCCCGCCAGTCCAGCGCAAGCGATTTTGCGAGCGATCAAACAGATCGGCTGCGCCCACGACATCGAGATCCGGCACGGCACGACCGTGGCCACCAACACCTTGATCGAGCGAACCGGCGCCCGCGTGGCTTTCGTCACCACCGCCGGATTCGAGGATACGATTTCCATCGGGCGGCAGGCGCGGCCTCGTCTCTACGACTGGTTTGCGTCCCCGGATCCTCCTCTGGCGCTCTGCCACATGCGCTTCGGAGTCGCCGAGCGGACGATCTGCAACGGCTCCATCTTGCAGCGCGTGGAAAAGTCCGATCTGGAAAGAGTGGCGTCCGCAGTGCGCGAGTCCGGAGCAGAGTCGGCGGCCGTATCCCTTCTGTTTTCCTTTGCGAATCCCGAGAACGAGAGAGCGGTGGCCGGCGCTCTCGCCAGGCTGGGCATCCCGGTTTCGGCCTCCCACGAGATTCTCCCCGAGTTCCGCGAATACGAGCGGGCGTCAACGGTGCTGGTGAACGCCTATTTGACGCCCAAGATGGGGCGGTATCTGGACGGACTGGCCGAGCGCCTCCACGCGGGCCGCAAGGGAATCAAGCTGCATGTCATGCAGTCATCGGGGGGTATCGTTTCGGCCTCGCTGGCGGCTCGCCAGCCCGTGCGCACCATTCTCTCCGGGCCTGCCGGAGGAGTGGTCGGCGCCGGCGCCCTCGCTCGCCTCTCCGGCTTTCAGCGCATCATCGGTTTTGATATGGGCGGCACTTCGACCGACGTGGCCCTGGTGGACGGCGTTTGCCGCACGACCAACGAATCTCTCGTGGCGGGCCTGCCCGTCAGCGTGCCCATGCTGGACATCCACACGGTGGGCGCTGGCGGAGGGTCCCTGGCGCACTTTGATTCCGGCGGGGCGCTGCGGGTGGGGCCTCAATCGGCCGGCGCCGATCCGGGCCCGATCTGTTACGGCCGGGGCGAGCAGCCCACCGTCACGGACGCCAATCTGCTGCTCGGCCGGCTCGATCCGGAACTATTTCTGGGCGGCCGGATGAGGCTTGATGAAAAACGCACCCGCCATTTCATGGAACGCGCCCGTGGAACATTGCGCAGCGCTGACGAGCTGGCGGCGGGTGTGGTGCGGCTGGCCGAAGCCACGATGGAAAAGGCGATCCGGGTGATTTCCGTCGAGCGGGGCCATGATCCCCGCGATTTCGCTCTGGTGAGCTTCGGTGGAGCGGGCGGGTTGCATGCCTGCACGCTGGCTCGGGCGCTGCGGATTCCCACGGTTCTCTTGCCGCGGCTGCCGGGAGCGCTCTCGGCGGTGGGCATTTTGATATCCGACGTCATTAAAGACTTTTCGCGAACGGTAATGCTGCCTGCCGGCTCCGGCGCTCTCGAGCGGCACTTCTACGAGCTGGAACGGCAAGGCCGCCGGGAAATGCGCACGGAGGGAATTCCAGCCTTTGTCGAGCGCTCGCTCGACTTGCGCTACGCCGGCCAAGGCTATGAACTCAATGTTCCTTATGGGCGCGATTTTGTCGCCCGGTTCCATCGGGCTCACCGCGAGCGCTACGGCTACGCTGATGAAAAACGCGCTGTCGAGGCAGTCAATGTCCGCGTGCGTATGATCGGCCGCGCCGGGCCGGCGCCCTTCAGAAAGGTTCGGGCCCGGAAGGGGTATGGCCGGCAGGCCGCCATCCGGCGGCGTCGAGTCGTCTTTGACGGCCGCGCCTGGGACGCTCCCGTCTACGATCGCGCTTTGCTGCGCCCGGGCGATGCTTTTTCAGGGCCGGCGATCGTGGCTGAATACAGCGCCACCGCCGCTCTGCCGCCCGGCTGCCGGGCGCGGGTGGATGAGTGGGAAAACATCATCGTGGAGATTTGATCATGCCTACTGCCGACCCGGTAGAGCTGGCAATTTTTCACAGCGGGTTTCACTCGATTGCAGAAGAAATGGGCGGGGTGCTGCGGCGCACCGCCTTTTCTCCCAACATCAAAGAGCGCCGGGATTATTCCTGCGCCCTGTTCAATGGCCGCGGCGACGTGATCGCAATGGGCGATCACATGCCCGTCCACCTGGGATCCATGCCCATGTCGGTGCGCGCCGCCATTGACACCTTGCGGCTGGGGCCCGGCGACGTCGCGATGCTGAATGATCCCTATGCCGGCGGCACCCATCTTCCCGACATAACCATGGTCATGCCCGTCTTTGTGAAAGCTGTTAAGAAACCGGCTTTCTATGTTGCCAGCCGCGCCCATCACGCCGATGTGGGCGGGGCCTTCGCAGGGTCGATGGGTCTGTGCCGGGAAATTTACCAGGAGGGCCTTCGCATTCCGCCCATCCGCGTCTCGCGCGGGGGCCGGCTCGATGCGGAGGTCCTGGCGCTCATCCTACACAACGTGCGCACTCCAGCGGAGCGGGAAGGCGATTTGACGGCCCAGATCGGGGCGTGCCGCATCGGCGCGCAGCGGCTGCAAGAAATGGCGGCTAAATACGGGATGCGGCGCGTAACCAGGTACATGGATCATCTGCTGGACTACTCCGAGCGGTTGGTCCGCGCGGAGCTCGCCGCTCTGCCCGCCGGCGAGTTTGCGGCCGAGGATTTCCTCGACGATGACGGCTTCAGCGGAGAACCGGTTAGAATTCGTGCAACCCTTCGTTTGCGCCCGCAGCGCGGGCAAGCCGAGGTGGATTTCACGGGAACGAGCCCTCAGGTGCAAGGCGGCATCAACGCCGTTTACGCGATCACCTGGTCGGCGGTGTTTTATGTGTTTCGCTGCCTTCTCCGTGAAGAGGCTCCCGCTACAGCCGGCCTGATGCGGCCGGTCAGAGTACTCGCGCCTGAAGGAAGCGTGGTGAATGCGCGGCGGCCAGCGGCCGTCGCGGGCGGAAACGTTGAGACCTCTCAGCGGATCGTCGATGTACTCCTCAGAGCCCTCGCGCAAGCCGCTCCTCGCCGCGTACCAGCGGCGAGCGCCGGCACGATGAGCAATCTCACCATCGGCGGAGTGGACCCGCGCACCGGCGCTCCGTTTACCTATTACGAAACCATAGCCGGGGGCATGGGGGCGCGGCCGGATCGCGACGGAGTGCCCGGCATCCATACCCACATGACGAATTCGCTGAACACTCCGATCGAGGCGCTCGAATATTCCTATCCTTTTCGGGTGCGGCGCTACGCGTATCGCCGGGGTTCGGGCGGAAACGGCCGGTATCGCGGCGGGGACGGGTTGATTCGCGAAATTGAGCTGCTCACCGACGCCCAAGTCACGCTGCTGGCCGACCGCCATCGCTTTCCCCCTTACGGGCTGGCCGGAGGACAGCCTGGAGCTTGCGGGCGGGCTTCGCTGATCCGCGCCGGCGGCGCCGTCGAACAGCTTAAGGCCAAGGGCAGCGTCGCCGTACACGCGGGAGATATTGTCAGCATTGAGACCCCGGGAGGCGGGGGCTGGGGCGAGCCTCAATAGCTATGTTCAGAGAGACAGGATGTTACACCACTGGGGACTGCGGCCGATGTATACTACCGCCACTGCTGTTGTGCGATCTGGAGGAGGCCTGTGGCGGTACAGGATTCGATTTTTCGGGGCGACGCGGCCAACCTTCCCGGGCCGGCGCAAAGTCCACGCGCACTTCGCAATATTCGCGGCCCTGTTGGCCGCCCCATTTCCAGAAAACTAGAGGGCTACATCGGGCGTTGCAATCGATTTGTGAAAGGGACAGCGAACATGAAAAAGCCTAGGATCGCAAAATGGATAGCCGCGGTCGTTGTAGTGCTTTCGATTCCCGCCTGGGCGCGCGCCCAGGCGGTT
>DASREK010000164.1:0-48760 GCA_035652135.1 Bryobacterales bacterium
CGAAAAACGGGTGGCTTCTTTCCAACCCTTGATCACAATTTTGCCTGCTCTTGAGTCGAGCGCAATCATCACGCGTTCGGCGGGCAAAGCTTCCAGAAATGGAACATTGACGTTTTCGGCAGTGAAAGCCGCCGTGCCGACGATCACGCGATATACGCCGTTGTCGAGCAGGTCCATCGCGCGATCGACGGTGCGAATGCCGCCACCGGCGCGGATGATGGCGCGGGACGCCATCTCGCGCACGATGTCATCATTCGAGCCCCGATCCATGGCAGCGTCAAGATCAATCACCTGGATCTCAGGGAAGGCTTCCAATCTGGCGAGCATTTGCAGAGGGGGCTCCGCTTCGAGCGCCTTCTCGCGGCCCTGCCGTAGCTGGACCACTTTGCCTCCCATCAGGTCGATGCAGGGAACGATCATCGCGGAATCCTGACGGGAATATGGCGTCGCGCGAGGACTTCCTTGAGGCCGGCGATGGAATACGTGCCGTAGTGAAAAATTGAGGCTGCCAGGGCCGCGTCAGCCTCTCCTTCCTCAAAAACGCGCACAAAGTCCTCGGGACGTCCGCCCCCGCCGCTGGCGATCACGGGAACGCTGGTGGCGCGAGAAACAGCCCGCGTCAATTCGCAATCGAAGCCGGCCTGAGTGCCGTCGCAATCCATCGATGTGAGCAGAATTTCGCCTGCTCCCATTTCCTCGCCGCGCCGGGCCCAATCGACCGCATCCAGGCCGGTATCGCGCCGGCCGCCGTAAGTGAATACGTCCCAGCGTTGACGCCCCGAGGAATCCTGCCGCCGGCGGGCGTCGATAGCCAGGACAACTGCCTGGGCGCCGAACTCTTGCGAAAGCTCAGTGATCAGTTGCGGCCGCTCAACCGCTGCCGTATTCACCGAGACTTTGTCCGCCCCTGCCAGCAAAATGCGCCGCGCATCGGCCACGCTCCGTACGCCGCCGCCAACGGCCAGCGGGATGAAAACTTTGCGGGCGGTGCGCTCTACCACATCGATCAGAATATCGCGGCGCTCGCTGGATGCGGTGATATCCAGGAACACTAGTTCGTCCGCTCCGGCCTGATTGTACGCGCTGGCGAGCTCGACCGGGTCGCCGGCGTCGCGCAACTGGAGGAAGTGGATGCCCTTCACAACGCGGCCATCCTTCACATCGAGGCACGGAATGATGCGTTTGGCCAGCAAGACTAAAATCTTCCTCCCAAAAAATTGGCCAGGATCCGCTGGCCGGCCGCGCCGGATTTCTCGGGATGAAACTGCACGCCGAAGACGTTGCCGGCCTCGACAGCAGCCGCATAAGTAATGTGGTATTTCACCAGGGCAGCGGCCCGGCTTCCGGCGGCTTGTTCGGGCACGTAATAACTGTGCGCGAAGTATACATAAGGATGCTCGCCCAATCCGCGCAGCAATACCGGGGAGCCGCACAGTTCGAGCTTGTTCCAGCCCATGTGAGGAGCGCGGATTCCCGGAGCGAATCTTTCGACGCTGCCGGAAAACAGGCCGAGGCCCGGCACATCAGGCGCTTCGGCGCTGCGCTCGAATAAGGCCTGCATGCCGAGGCAAATTCCCAGAAAAGGAACACCGGCCCGGAGGCGTTCGATGAGAGCGCCGCGGACGCCGAGCCGGTCGAGCGCCCGCATCATCTGACCGAAATGGCCGACGCCAGGAAGAATAATTCGATCGGCGCGGCGCAGGCCATCCGCATCGCGAGCAAATTCATAGCCGGCGCCCAGCGCGCCCAACATGTTTTCCACCGAGCGAAGATTGCCGGCGCCGTAGTCGAAAATGACGGTCATGGTGATTCTTCGGTATTGCTGATCATTTGGATCCGCCGGTCTGAATCACCCGGCCGCAGCGCACCGCTGGAGCGCAGGCTGCGCGGCGTCCCAAGATCCGGCCGGAGAACGAAAATCTCACAGCAGCCCCTTTGTGCTGGGCAACTGGTTGCGCAGCCGCCGGTCCTTGGAACAGGCATATTTCATCGCCCGGCCAAAGCACTTGAAGATCGCCTCGATTTTGTGATGGCTGGACCGGCCATAGAGCACGCGGGCGTGCAGATTAGCGCCGGCGTGATTCACGAAACCGCCGAAAAAATCCTCCACGAGTTCGGCCTGGAGATCGCCTACCTTGCGGACCCGGACGCGATCTTTATACACAAGCGCCGGCCTGCCGCCGAGATCCACCGCCACCACCGCCAACGTCTCGTCCATCGGAAGAAGGAAATAACCGGCCCGGTTAATCCCTTTCCGGTCGCCGAGCGCCTTGGCAAAGCACTGCCCCAGCACGATGCCCACGTCCTCCACGGTGTGGTGCTGATCTACATCGAGGTCCCCCCGGGCAGCGAGTTCCAGGTCAAAGCCGCCGTGTTTGGTGAACAGCTCGAGCATGTGATCGAAAAAGCGGATGCCGGTCGAGATGTTGTAACGGCCCCGGCCATCGATTTTCAGCCGCGCTGTTATCTGCGTCTCCTTGGTATTGCGTTTGACGGTAGCGGCTCTCATAACCACGCGGACTGCAATCCGTTTTCAAGTTTCACTAAATATTTTGAGGTCGCCAGCAAGGCAGCCCCGCAGTGCAAGCGCGGAGGGGCGGCGGCTGGCGGGTTCCGGCTCACAGTACGTGCTCCAGTTCATTGATGTCGCTGATAATGGCGCGTGCGCCTTCCTGCCGGAGGAGTTCGATTGTTTCGTTGCGGCGGCCGTTGCCGGCGGCGGCGACGCCGATAAAAGGAATGCCCGCCGCCCGGGCGCTGCGAGCATCATCGACGTTATCGCCCACGTACACGGCGTCGATTCCAGGGTGTGCGCTCCGGATTTTCAAGATGCCATCCGGAGCGGGCTTCAGATTGGCGACATCGGTGCTGCCCACAATCGGCTCAAATAACAAATGCGGGGCGCAGCGGTCGATCGTCAAGCGGGCCTCACGGCGCGTGCGGCCCGTAAAAATCGCAAAGCGCCAATCTTTCTGCAAGCGCTCGAGCAGACCGTCCCGGGCCATCCATTTTTCGCGCAAAATGAGCGCCTCGCCCCGGCCGTCTCCGTTCTCTCCCAGGAAAAGGCTCTGAAAATAGGAAACCACTTCTTCATACGGCGTGGGGAAGCCAAACTCGTGGATCACGGTTGTAGACAACGCCCAGTCATCGTTGAAGCCGCCCCGATTCTTAAACTGCTGGATAAAATCGCGGGTGACGCGGCGGCCACTGAAATGCTGGACCGTGCGGATGATCGTTTCATGATACGAATCGCTGACATCCACCAGAACTCCGTCCAGATCAAAAATCAGCAGCCTGCTCATCCGAGAACCTCGCGCAAAACGTGCAGGAAGCGGCGAAGCTGAGCTTTTCGCCCGACGGTGATCCGGATGCAGCCCGGAACTTCGTAGCTCCGATCGCGCACGAGCACTCCCTTTGCCCGCAGCCGGTCGCGAATTTCAAGGGAACGGCTGCCAAAGCGGGCCAGCACGAAATTCGCAGCGCTTGGATAGTAGAAAATGCCCAATTTGTCGAGCTCCTGGCAGAGCGCGCGGCGGGATTCCAGCGCTTCGGCGACGTAGTCCCGCACATAAATTTGATCCTCGACGGCCTCACAGGCGCACACCACGGCCAGAGCGTTGACGCTGTAAGGCGATTGGGCCTTGTGCAGCCAGCCGATGTTTTCGGCCTGGGAAAACAAACATCCCAACCGGAGAGCGGCCATGCCGTATACTTTCGAGAACGTGCGGCTGACAAAGAGGTTGGGAAACTCGCCGATCAGGCCGAGAGCGGTCGTTCCGTAAAATTCAAAGTAAGCTTCGTCGATCAAAACCGCCGCGCCTGCTGCTTTGCCTAGAATGCGCCGGATTCCGTCGAGATTCACCGGCGTTCCGGTCGGGTTGTTCGGATTTGCGATCAGTATGGCGCGCGTCTCCGGCGTAATGGAGTCGAGCAATTCCTCCAGCGGGAAGGAGAGGTCGGCGGGCCGGTACGGAATTTCGAGGATCCGCGCTCCGGCTACTTCCGAGTAGAAGCGGTACATGGCGTAGGAGGGCGCCAGCAGCAGAACGGACGCACCGCCGTCCACATAGGTATTCACCAGCACCTGAATCGCCTCATCCGTGCCGTTGGTGAAGAGCAACTCGCCGGGACGCATGCCGAAGAAAGCCGCCAGCTTCTCGCGGGCTTCGCCGTACTCAGGATAGACGGCCAGCCGCTCCCGCGTGGCAAGGCGCTTTAGGGCCTGCAAGACACGGGGCGAGCATCCTGAGGTGTTTTCATTGAAATCCAGGCGTAGCTTTCCCTGCCGGCCGGCAGTCGGCGGCGAGTAAGGGGCCATTCGCTCCACAGCCGCCCGGGGCTGAGGCCGGCGGGCGGCTGGAGCCTGGGTGGCAGCAGCCAGATCCGTCTGCATTACGAATCCTTTCTTTTATGCCCACTCGGGGATCCCCGGCGGGGTTTGCCCGTCGCCTCGAGCCTCGCCTCAACAGATCGCGCATGCCCCTCGAGTCCCTCGGCTCGCGCCAGAGTGGTGATCGCTTCCGCCATATACTGCAAGCCCTGCCGGCCCAGTTCCTGCACGGAGATCACCTTCACATAGTCGTTTACGGAAAGGCCGCCGCGCAGAGCCGCGGCTCCCCCGGTAGGCAACACATGATTGGGTCCGGAAGCATAATCGCCGGCGGCCTCTGGGCTCCAGGGGCCGACAAACACGCTGCCTGCGTTCGTAATTCGGCTGAGAAAAGACGCCTCGGGAATGGAAATATGCTCGGGGGCGAACCGGTTGGCGATATCGGCGGCTTCGTCAAGTGAGCGGGTCACGATGATGGCTCCATTCGACGCGATGGATTTTCGGGCGACGGCTTGGGTATTCAGCCTGCTCAACTGCTCCTCGACGCCGCGGGCCACCCGCATCGCCAGCCGCATCGAGTCCGTCAGGAAAATGGCGGTGGCGTCGGCGTCGTGCTCCGCTTGAGCCACCATGTCTGCTGCCACCCAATGCGGCCGCGCTGGCGGTTTTTTATCGCTGGCAATGATGACAATTTCGGTGGGACCGGCGACAAAATCGATTCCCGTTTCGCCAGCCAGCAGCTTTTTGGCGGCAGCCACGTAGATGTTTCCCGGCCCAACGATGCGATTAGCTCGAGGAACGGTTTGGGTGCCGAACGCAAAGGCGGCGATGGCTTGCGCCCCGCCAATTTGAAAAAAGTTTCGGATGCCGAGCATGCCCGCCGCGCCCAGCAGCAGCGGATGGCGGCTAGGCGATGCAACCGAAATCGTCTTCACGCCCGCGACTTGAGCAGGGATGACGGTCATCAGCAGCGTCGAGGGCAGGGGATAGCGGCCGCCGGGGATGTAAGCGGCCACCGAATCCAGGGGTCGGACGATCTGGCCCACCGACAGCCCCGCTCGCACGCGCTTGTGCCAGGTGCGGGGCATCTGCATCTGGCAATATTCCCAAATCTGTCCCGAAGCGAGTTCGACCGCCCGGCGGAAGGGCGCCGGCAGTTCGAGGGCAGCTTCGTCCAGGATCGCTGGATCCAGGCGGATCTCTTTGCCGCAAAAGCCGTCAAGCTGCCGGGCATACTCGAGCAGCGCTCGATCGCCGCGCCGGCGCACGGCTTCGATGATCGGCTTTACTACGGCTTCCGCCTGGAGAAGCCTGCGGCTGCGCCTCAAAATCAGGCTTTCAACCTGTTTTCGATCCCTGCTGCGGATAATTCTAAGCATTGTGTGCAATTAGATTCGCAAAGCCTTACATCACGATCTTGTTCAGCGGATATTCCACAATTCCTTCGGCGCCCGCTGCCTTCAGCCTGGGGATAATCTCGCGTACTGTGGATTCATCGAGCACCGTGTTGACCGCCGCCCAGCCCTCCTCGCTCAACGAGGAGATGGTCGGCCGCTTCAGGGCCGGCAGGACGGCGAGCACCGCAGGAAGACGGTCGCGGCTAACGTTCATCATTAGTCCGACCTTTCCCAGCGCATTGATCGCTCCTTCCAGCAGCATCTTCAGATCGCCAAGCTTCTTTTGCTTCCAAGGGTCCTGCCACGCCGCGCGGTTAGCGATCAACTGCGTGTTCGACTCCGTCACCGTGTCGATGATTTTCAGCTTGTTCGCGCGCAGCGACGAGCCGGTTTCGGTCACCTCGACGATTGCGTCGGCCAGCACGGGCGGCTTCACCTCGGTGGCGCCCCAACTGAATTCGACTTTCGCGCGCACGCCGTTTGCGGCGAGGTAGCGCTCCGTGGTGCGAACCAGCTCAGTGGCGATGATTTTGCCTTCCAGATCACGCACCGAGCGGATGGCTGAAGACTCGGGCACGGCCAGCACCCACCGCACCTTGCCGAAGCTTTGCTTGGCGTAAATCAAATCGGCCACCGCCATCACATCGGCGTTGTTCTCCTCGATCCAGTCCTTTCCCGTCAATCCCGCGTCGAGAATGCCGTCTTCGACATAACGGGCCATTTCTTGCGCCCGAATCAGCATGCATTCCATCTCCGGATCATCGATTTTCGGAAAATACGAACGGGCGCTCGGGCTGATGTTATACCCGGCGCGGCGAAACAAATCGATCGTCGCATTCTCCAGGCTGCCCTTGGGAATGCCGAGCTTCAGACTCATTGGCTGCCTCCGTAGACCGCCGCGGGATCGAATGTGCGCTGCTCAGCGGCCCGCCATTCTCCACCCTCGAGGCGCCGGTAGAAACAGCTTCGGTAGCCATTGTGGCAAACGCCGGGGCCTAGCGCGTCGGCGCGAATGAGTACGGCATCCTGGTCGCAGTCGGTGGAAATCTCGCGGACCTCGAGCCAGTGGCCGGAAGTTTCGCCCTTGGTCCAGAGTTTCTTGCGAGACCGGCTGAAGAACGTCACCCTGCCTGTAGCAACGGTCCGCTGGAAGGCCTCGGCATTCATGTAACCGACCATCAGCACGCGCCCTGTGGAGGCGTCCTGGACGACCGCGGTCACCAGGCCATCGAGCTTCGTGAAGTCAAGTTCCATATGAAAGAAACACCCGCCAACAAAAAAGCCCGCTCGGGAGTTTTCTCTCCGGCGGGCCTGCTTGCAAACGCTTGAGTGAAAATTACCGCTTCCGCCGGAGCCCACCAGTAGATCGATGATGGTGATGGCTGCGGCTTGCGGCGTATGGGCGCATTGCGAAAAAACCAGTATAGCCAGCGCAGGCGACCGGCGTCAACCAAAAATCGCAGGCCCGCCGCGTTCTAGGCGGCTTGGTGTGCAGCGGCATGAATGTCCGCCGCTCGGGCGAAACAGCCGGCATGGCGCCCGCCGGGCTGCCGATTAGGTATTGCTAGTTTTGTGGTTTCGGCCGGGGTGTGGCGTCGCCTTCCGTGAGGCCCAAGACCCAGCGAATCGCTTCCAGCCACATCTTTTGCATATCGGGACGGTCCCAGGCTTCGTTTTCATGACCCAGCGAGCAGTAAAAGACGCGCCCTTTGCCGAAGCGTCGCGCCCAGGCCACCGGGAAATCGCCGTCGGTGCGATGCACACCCGGCTTGTGAAGGTCAATCGAGGCGTTATCGATGCTTAGCAGCACGCGCACGCGATCGCGCGAAAAATTTCTGAACTGATAAATCTCATCATTGATGCTGAAAGTAGAAGGAAAATGGCGGGTCGCCGGGAATGCGCGGTCCTCGACCTTAATCCGCACTTGCTGGTGCCAGGGATGATTATCAAAGTATCCGCCGATCAGCTCGCCGTATTCAGGCCACTGGTAGAACGTGTCTGTCGCGCTATGCGCCCCGATAAACCCTTTTCCGTCGTCCCGGAGAAACGAGAGGAAATCCGCCTTCTGCGAGGCATCCATGGGCAGTTCGCCCGTGGTGTAGAAAAAAATAGCGTCAAAGTAATTCAGGTTCTTGGCGTTGCGCTCGAGGGGCTTCTTCGTGATCAATTGGACATCGGTCCGCAGGGTCACGTCAAAAAGACCCGACTCCTCTCCCAGCTTTCCCAGCATAATCATGCCGTGAGAAATCGAATCGTGGGTGAACCCGGCGCTCTCTCCGATCACCAGCAAGTGTTTCTTTTCGCGCGGGGCCTTGGATGTCTGGGCCAGGCAGGCCAGACCCAAAAGAACTACAGCCCCGGCCGCAACAGCGGTGCGGATTCGATGCCCCATATACAACCTCCAGGACGCCAGTATCATCGCATTCCGGCGGAAAGACTGGCAACCGCCCCGCCGACCAGCGCTTGATCACCGGGCCCCGCAAGCTTGACACGGCGGGCAGGCTCGCATACCTTGCATTCTTGTGGTCCAGCCACGCCGGTTGCTTGTTCTTTCTCTCTCTCTTCTCGCAATCGGCTGCTCGCGCGGCAGCCGTCCCGCGGGGCCTCGTCTGGTGGCGGCGATAAACGCCGGTGTGGAAGGAGACGCGCTGAAGACCGCCGCCGCAGATTACCAAAAGGCTTCCGGGGTCCGCATGGAGGTCGTCGAACTGCCGTACTCCAGCCTGTTCGAAAAGGAAATGCTTGACTTGACGAGCCGCACGGGCGCTTACGACGTCATCATGATGGACGATCCCTGGTTCCCACGGCTGGCTTCGGATGACAAGCTGGCTGCGCTCGAGCCGCTTTATAAAAAGGCCGGCTCCGCGGGCCCGGACGCCGATTTCATTGCTTCCTCGCTGGCCCTGTGTCACGAGCCATACCCGGATGGACGCCTCTACGCCCTGCCGTACGTCGGGAACGCCAACTTTTTCTTTTACCGGAAAGATTTATTCGACCGCTATGGCCTAACCGAGCCCCGAACATGGGACGATGTCTTGCTGGCAGCGCGAGAAATACGGAGCCGTGAGAAGAATGTCTACGGCTATGTGATGCGGGCCGCTCCCGGCAATGCGGTGATTGCGGACTTTATGCCTGTGCTGTGGGCCTTCGGCGGCGAGCTGTTTTCGGCGAACGGCGAGCCGGAACTGAACACGCCCGAGGCCGCCGCGGCGCTCCGCTTCATGATTGAGCTCGGAAAATTCAGCCCGCCCGGATATGTGAGCTTTAACGCTGATGAGGTCAACGCCTACTTGTTGCAAGGCCGGGCTGGCATGTGCATCAACTGGCCTGCCTGGCTGCCGGCGATGGATGATCCCGACCGCTCGCGGGTAATCCACAAAATCGCCTATGCGCCGATGCCCGGCGAGCGCGTGAAGGGCCGTTCGGCGCTGGGCAACTGGCTGTTGGCGATTCCAGCCGGATCCAAAAACCCCGATGCGGCGTTCGCATTCATTCACTGGGCGACCCAGCCGGCGCAGATGCGTCGCGCCGCCGAGCAGGGGAATCCGCCGACTCGCCGCAGTGTGTTTCGGGACGCCGGCCTGATGCGGCGGTTCCGCGCTTTCCCCGTGCAGTTGCAGGCTCTCGAAGAGGGGCGGCCAAGACCTCGCGATCCTGATTGGAACGAGATCGAGAACGTTTTTGGCATTTACGTTTCCCAGGCGAATTCGGGAAGTATTTCCGTTTCCGAGGCCCTTGCCCGCTCACAGGCCGAGATCGCGGCCATCCACCATAGGAGCCGGAAATGACGGGAGCATCGGAAGCGAAAGCAAAGCGCCGCTGGCGGGAGAAATACAGCGGCCGCCTGTGGCTTGCGCCGGCTCTGATCGTGCTGGGCGCGCTTTCCCTGTACCCTTTGCTGTTTGCCCTTCAGGTCAGCTTCCGGACTCCGTCCGGCTATGGTTTTGGCAATTTCAGCCGTCTGGTCACCGACCGCCTTTTTCTGATCTCGCTTTTCCAAACGCTGGTCTATACGGCGGGATCGCTGGCCGCGGAGTTTAGCATCGGCCTGGGGCTTGCGCTGCTGGCGAACCGTGAATTCCGGGGCCGCGGATTGCTGCGATCGGTTTTGTTGATTCCGATGCTGCTTCCCCCTGTCGTCGTAGCGGTGATCTGGCGCCTGATTTTAAATCCCGAATTTGGGGTCTTGAATGGAACTCTCCGGTCGCTGGGAGTCAACACCGCGAAGCTCACCTGGGCGGCGGCGGAAAATACGGCGTTGCCCTCTGTAATGCTGGTGGACGTGTGGGAGTGGACGCCCTTCCTGTTTTTGCTTCTGCTGGCCGGGCTGCAATCTCTCCCGGTTGAACCGTTCGAGGCCGCTAGCGTGGACGGCGCATCAAAATGGCAAATCTTCCGCCGTCTGACCCTGCCCATGTTGAAGCCGGTGATTGCAATCGCTGTGCTGCTGCGCGGCATGGATCTGCTACGGGTCTTCGATCAGGTGTTCATCCTTACGCAAGGCGGACCAGGTTTCGCGACCGAGACTGTGACTCTCTACATCTACCGGACGGCATTCCGGTTTTACAACTTCGGCTACGCCGTGGCGATGTCATTTGTCTTACTGATAGCGACCACGGTCATCGCCAGGTCGTTTCTCCGCGTGCTCGGCCAGCAGTCGGCATCGGCATGAAAGCGCTTTCGAAAATCGGCGGGGCCTGCCTGCTGGGGGCGGCTGGGGTTACGCTTTTTCCTTTTTACTGGCTCGCGACGCTTTCCCTCAAGCGGGAAGTGGATCAATTCGCAATCCCGCCGATCTGGATTCGCTTCCACCCGACTCTGGCACACTATCACGACATATTCTGGGTGCGGCCGTTCGGCTTGTATTTTCTGAACAGCCTAATCGCCGCCTCGGTTTCGACGCTGCTGGCGCTGGGGATTGGAACCCTTGCGGCGTATTCGCTGGCCCGCTTCCCCAGGCCGGAAGTTTCCTTCTGGATTCTCTCCACCCGCATGTTCCCGCCCATCGTCAGCATCATTCCGCTGTTCCTGATGCTCCGGTGGGCGAACCTGCTGGATTCCGTGCTCGCTTTGGCAGTGCTTTATACGGCTTTCAACCTGCCCTTTGTGGTTTGGATGATGCGCGGCTTTTTTGAGGAGCTGCCGCGGGATTTGGAAGAAGCGGCGATGATGGACGGAGAAACGCGGCTCGGCGCGCTGTGGAAGGTTGTGCTGCCGCTGGTGCGCCCGGGCCTGGCGGCGACGGCGGCCTTTTGCCTCGTGATCGCATGGAACGAATTTCTTTTTGCTTTGGTGGTCGCCCAGACCGACGCCGCGATGACTTTGCCGGTGGGAATCGCCAGCCGCGTGACACAGTACGAGATCAAGTGGGGCGCCATGAGCGCTGCCGGCGTGGTGGCAATCCTGCCGGTGTTCCTCTTCGCCGCGGCGATGCAAAAATATCTGGTTCGGGGGCTTTCCCTGGGGGCCGTGAAGGGATGACCGCTTCAGGGCCTGACGCCGTGAGGAAAGGCGCCGCGAAAACGGTTTTTCGTTGAGAGCCGCCGGGCCGGTCGCCGGGGCGGCGTGGCTTCGGCTGCGGATCCAGCAGGCGGCATCCAGCCGCGGCTCGAACATCCGGCGAACACGAGCTTCATGCGCTTACAGATTGAGAAACTCGGCAAGAGGTTCGGGGCCACTCATGCTTTGCGGGATTTCTGGCTGGATATCGGCGACGGCGAGCTCCTGGTTCTGCTGGGGCCGTCTGGCTGCGGCAAAACGACTTGCCTGCGTACTGTGGCCGGGCTCGAGCAGCCCGATGAAGGGCGAATTCTGCTCGGCGGGCGCGATGTGACGTATCTCGAGCCGCGCGAGCGCGACATGGCAATGGTCTTTCAGAGCTATGCTCTTTATCCGCACCTGAACGTGTATGAGAACATCGCTTTCCCGCTGCGGGTGCGGAAACGGGCCGAGAGCGAAATTGAAAAACAAGTCAAGCGAGCGGCCGAAAGGCTCGGCCTGGCTGGGCTGCTGAAACGAAGGCCGCGCGAGCTCTCCGGCGGGCAGCGGCAGCGCGTGGCGCTGGCACGGGCGATTGTACGCCGGCCGAACGCGTTCCTTTTCGACGAGCCTCTCTCGAATCTCGACGCCAAACTGCGCGTGGAGATGCGGGCCGAACTGAAGCGGCTGCAACACGAATTGGGAGTCACCTCTATCTACGTGACGCACGATCAGGCCGAGGCCATGACTCTGGGCCGCCGCCTGGCCGTGTTGAAGGACGGCGTTCTGGTGCAGGCCGGCGAACCCGAAGAGGTTTATTTACGGCCTGCTAACTTGTTCGTCGCCGGCTTTCTCGGCAGCCCTTCGATGAACTTTCTGCCGGGCCGTGTGGATGCGGCCGGGCGGCGATTTGTTGCGAGCGGAATGTCCATCGCGCTCAGCCCTGAACAGCTCGATCGCCTGCCCGATGGCGCGCCGGTTACACTAGGAGTTCGGCCCGAAAATGTAGAAGTAAGCCGGCAGCCCCGGCAGGGATGGCTGGCGGGCCGTGTTTACGTAAGTGAATCGATGGGAAACGAAAACCTCGTTGTGGCCGAAGCGGGCGGGCGCCGCATCAGTTGCCGCACAATCCCGGAAATGCGTTTGGATTTTGAAGCCTCTATCTGGCTGTTCTTTCGAAGCGACCGGTTACATTTCTTCGACACAGCATCGGGAAAATCTCTGTGGCCATGAATGCTCCTCTGTTGTCGGGCCGGGGCATCCGCAAGTCGTTTGGGACGAACCCCGTGCTCCGCGGCGTGAACTTCGATGTGCGTACCGGTGAAGTGCATGTACTGGTCGGAGCCAACGGGGCCGGGAAGTCCACGCTGGTAAAGATCCTTTATGGAGCCTTGACCCCCGACGAGGGCGCGCTGTATTGGAAAGACGCCCCTATAGCGGCCGGCGACTTGCGGCAGACCGCCGCTCGCGGCGTCGCTTATATCCCCCAGGAAATCGAGGTGATCCCGCACCTATCGCTGGTGGAGAACCTGTTTCTCGGCAGCCCGATCCTGCGGCCGTGGAAATCGCCGCTCGATGTCGTGGATCACAAGGCCCAGACCGCGGCGGCTGCCGAGGTCTTGCGGCGCGTCGGCGTCGTCCGGGACCCGAATACGCCTTCCCGAGACCTTTCGGTCGCCGAACAACAGTTGCTGATGATCGGCCGGGCGCTCGTCCGCAAGGTAGAAATGGTCATTCTCGATGAGCCTACGGCTTCTTTGACTCCCGTCGAGGTCGATAAGCTCTTCACGGTGATCGGCCAGCTTCGCAGCGCGGGCGTGGGTCTGATTTACATCAGCCACCGCCTGGAAGAGATTCCCCGCATCGGCGATCGCGTTTCCGTCTTGCGGGGCGGCGAGATGGTATTCACCGGGCTGGCTTCCACGCCGAAGCAGCAAGTGATCCGGCAAATGATCGGACATGACGTCGAAGGCGCCCAGGCCCGAGCCGCCGTCGCGGCTGCCCCGGCGATCGAGCTGCGCAATGGAACCTTGGGAAAGCGCCTGCAAGACGTCTCGTTTTCTGCGCGAAGCGGCGAAGTGCTGGCCTTCGCGGGATTGATCGGATCGGGCCGCACTTCGCTGGCGCGGTCGCTTTTTGGCGCCGAGCCCGGTTTTTCGGGTGATTTGCGATTATTCGGCGCGCCGGTTCGCTTCCAGTCACCCGCCGAGGCGATCCGCCACGGCGTCGCGCTGCTCACGGAGAATCCGAAAGAGCAAGGCTTGGTGCTGACTGCGGATGTGGCAACCAATATTTCTCTACCCAGCGCGCCCTTATTCTCGCAATGGTGGGGGTACTTCGACCACCGCAAAGAAGCCTCCGTCACGGCTGAATACGCGCGGCGCCTCGGCCTTCAGCCCCCCGACGTACATCGCTTGGTGCGGCTGCTGAGCGGCGGCAACCAGCAAAAGGTCGTCATCGCGCGCTGGCTCCTTAACGGAGCGCGCGTTCTCTTGTTCGATGAGCCGACGCGCGGCATTGATATTGGCGCCAAGGAGCAGGTCTACGATTGGATCCGGCGGCTGACGGCGGAAGGGAAGACGGTGTTGCTTTTTTCGTCGGAGACGGAGGAAGTGCTTCGCCTGGCGGACCGCATTCTGGTCATGCGCTCGGGCCGCATTACGGCCGAACTTTCCGCAGCCGAGGCAACAGAGGAAAAGATCCTTCGAGCATCGTTTGACTGAATCGGGGACTCAACTGACTGAACCGGGCGGGGAGCCAGGGTGTGAATCGGGATACTGCGTACTTGACCAAAATCAGGAATCTCTCCCGCGCTCCCGATGGCCACAGCAGGCGAGGGGATCCCTGATTGGCCTTGGGCGCAGGGAAGATGTAGCTTGTCAAACCGGGATCAGCTTGCCGTGAAAAACAAAGAAGGCATCCAGGCGGCCTGGGTGCGTCTCAACGCGATGAAATTGCTGCGCCGTTTCGGGCCGCTGCTCGGACTGCTCATTCTTTCGGCGGCCCTCAGCGTTGTTTCTCCCTATTTTCTCACTTGGGACAACATCCTCAACATTTTCCGGCAAAGCGCCGTAAACGGCTTGCTCTCGCTGGGCCAGCTTGTGGTCATATTGACGGCCGGAATTGATTTGTCGGTCGGCTCGATACTCGGCGTGTGCACAGTGGTTTTCGCCATGACCGTGAAGGCAGGGGCGCCTGCGGTAATTGGCTTCGCGGCGTCGCTGGCTTGCGGCCTGGCGCTGGGCCTTATCAACGGATTCCTGCTCACCGGCTTGAAACTGCCGCATCCATTCGTTTCGACGCTGGGGATGATGAACGTGGCGCGCGGCGCGGCCATGTTGCTCTCGGGCGGCTTTCCGATTCCGGATTTGCCCGCTGGGGCGCGCTATCCAGGAGCGGCATCTGTGGCCGGAATTCCCATCCAGGTGATCATCATGCTGGCAACCTTTGGATTCTTTGGTTTCCTGCTGCGTCACACGGTTTTCGGGCGTGACATTTATGCCATCGGTGGGAATCCCGAGGCGTCACGGCTGGCCGGCATCGCGGTCAACGCGCGGCTCAATGCCGTCTATGGGATTTCCGGGCTGCTGGCAGGTCTGGCGGCTTTGCTGCTGGCGGGCCGCATGAACGCGGGCTTCCCCCTGGCGGGAACCGGCGCCGAGCTCGATTCGATTGCTGCAGTGATCATCGGCGGAGCCAGCTTTTTCGGCGGCGTGGGGACGGTCTCCGGAGTTCTGATCGGCGCCTTGATCATCGCCGTGCTGCGAAACGGTTTGAACCTGCTGAATGTCTCCACACACTGGCAGATGGTTGTCATTGGTATAGTGATAATCTGGGCTGTTTGGGTGGACGTTCTACGCCGTCGCGGAGAGAATCGTTGATCAGGAAACTGACCGGTTTGGTGCTGGTTCTGGCGCTCGTTTTGCCGGGCTGCGCCAGAGGAACCTCCTCCGGCCGCCCGCACATCGCTGTAGTGCTGAAGGCGCTGGACAGCGAGTTCTGGCTGGCTGTAAAACGGGGCGCCGAATCAGCGGCGGCCGGCAAGGCCGACCTGGGCATTGTAGCTCCTGAGCGCGAGATCAACATCGACCAGCAGGTTTCGATGATTGAAGATCAGGTTTCGCGTGGAGCGGCCGCCCTTGTGGTGGCGCCCGCCGCTGCGGCGCAAGTAGCGCCCGCGCTGGACAAAGCAGCGGCGCGGGGCATCCCCGTCATCATCATGGACACAGATATTCACTGGCCCAAGATGGTCACGTATGTCGGTACGGACAACGTGAAGGGCGGCGAACTTGCCGGCGAGTATCTGGCGAAGGCAATGCCCAACGGCGGCGAGGTCGCGCTGATCACTGGCGTGCCGAGCGACGAAACCCATGAGCTGCGCAAGCGGGGATTTTTGGAGGGAATCAAAAAGTCCCCCAATCTCAGACTGGTGGCGGAACAGCCGGCGAATAGCGAGCGCGCCCTTGGCCTTACGGTGATGGAAAATATCCTGACCTCCCAGCCGAACCTCGGCGGAGTGTTTATTACCAACGACCAGATGGCCCTGGGAGCGCTTGAAGCCGTCGAGTCGCGGCATACAAACAAGCCGGTGAAGCTGGTGAGCTTCGACGCGGGCAGCGAAGTTCTTAAGATGATCAGCGAGGGCAAAGTGGATGCTGTGGTCGCTCAGCATCCATTTGAAATGGGCAAGCGGAGCGTGGAAGCGGCGCTGGCGGCGATCGCCAAACAAAAGGTCGAGCCCCGGATCGATACTGGGACAGAGTTGGTCACGCGCGACAACGTGGCGGCATTTCGGGCCGAATGAATGCGACACTCGAAGATGCCGGACCGCGAGGAACAACCGGGTATAATCCGCCCCCTAATAGCGCGGGGCGCTGTATCGGATAGATGTCATGATGCCGTTGCTTTATAAGCCGACAAGCGGCACCGGCGAGGTGCTTTGCGTATCGCAGGAGAGAGCAGGATGGGAGACCGTCTCGCTGCGTCTGATTCGTCTGGAGCGGGACCAGCGATATTCGATCTCTCTTCCCGGCGAGGAGCTGGCTCTGGTGATGCTGGGCGGCCGCGCCTCGATTACGGCGGGCGGCTATGAGTGGTCGAGTCTTGGCGGCCGGGAAAGCGTGTTTTCCGGTATGCCGCACACGCTCTATCTTCCCGTCGGTACGGGACGGGTGGATATCCGAGGTCTCACCGAGTACTGCGAAATCGCCGTTTGCGGAGCTCGGGCTGACCGGCTTTTTCCGGCTGCCGTGATCGAGCCTTCCGCGGTGGAGATTGAGATCCGGGGCGGCGAGAACGCCACGCGCCAGATCAACCACATCATGAAGCCGGATTTTCCGGCTGACCGGATCCTGGTAGTCGAAGTCTATACCCCCAGCGGCAACTGGTCTTCGTACCCCCCGCACAAACACGATGTGCACAACCCGCCCGCCGAGGTAGATCTCGATGAGATCTATTTTTATAAAATCTCCCGGCCCGAAGGCTACGCAATTCAACGCGTCTATACCCGGGACGGATGGCGGGATGAGACCATGACCGTCCGGGACAACGAGGTGGTTCTGATTCCCGAGGGCTATCACCCGGTCGTGGCGGCTCACGGGTATGACTGCTACTATCTGAACGTGCTCGCCGGCTCCGCCCGGTCTATGGCAGCGAGCGACGATCCCGATTACGCCTGGGTTCGCAGCTCCTGGCGGAACAAGGATCCGAGGTTGCCCCTGGTGCATTAGCGCGCCCGCAGGCCGCCCTGCACGTGGACAGCCGGTGGGCGGCCCTACAGCCGCCGCCTGTGAGGGGCCGCCAAGGCGGAGGGCTTCTCTCGAAGAATCGTTTCGCGCCGCGCTTGGATGATTGGGTTTTTTAAAACGCAGGAGATTTTGTGATTCGCGTTGCCAACGCTCCAGTGAGCTGGGGCATTATGGAGGTAGAAGGGTGGAGCCCGCCGCTGCCGCCTCAGATATTTTTGGACGAGCTGAAAGCAGCCGGCTACGACGGCACTGAGCTGGGCCCCTACGGATATCTCCCAACCGAGCCGCAGGCTCTCGGCGCCGAGCTGAAGCGCCGCTCTTTGACGCTGACGTCGGCATTCGTGCCGCTCCGCCTGAAGGAGCCGGGAACGGATTTGAGCGAAGCCGAACAGGTGGCAAAGCTGCTCCAGGCTTTGGGGGCGAAGTATCTGGTTCTTTCGGACGCTCTGTGGCGGGAGCGCGAGGCTGTCGCGGGGCGCGTGGATGAGGGCGGCGTCCGGCTGACCGACGCCGAATGGAAGACTCTGGCTCGCAACATTCGGGCCGTCTCCGAGGTGGCCGCCTGGGCGGGTCTGCGATGCGTCTTTCATCACCATGTCGGCACCTACGTGGAGACGCCGGCGGAAGTGGAACGCCTGCTCGATATGACCGACCTGGGCCTATGCCTGGATACAGGACACTACGTCTACGGAGGCGGAGACCCGGTGGAAGCGGTGCGCAAATTCGGCAAACGCATCGAGTATCTCCATTTCAAGGACGTCGATCCCAGCCGGCTGCGCTCCGCGAACCAAGCCCGGCTGAGCTTTTTGGACGGCGTGCGCAGCGGCGTTTTTTGTGAATTGGGCTCGGGGGCTGTGCGTTTTCCCGAGCTGATCACCGAATTGAGCAGGATCGGCTACGACGGGTGGGCCGTCGTGGAACAAGACGTCGATGCGAGCGGCGCTCCTGCCAGGCCCGGCGCTAAGACCCCGTTCGAAAGCGCTCGATCGAGCCGCGAATACTTACGCACCAAACTCGGCATCTGAGTCCCGCGAAGCTCCTGGCAAACAAGATGGCGCCCGTTGGCTGACGGCCGAAGGCGGCCGCATCACCAGAAGGTTACCGCGCCTCCTAAGCGCTTGTACGTCCGCAGATCACCGGGAGTCGTGCCTGCCGAATAACCTGGGCAGTGGCTCCGACGCCGCCAGTCCAATGGCATCGAGATTGCCACGGGGGAGCCGGAGGGTGGCAAATGAAACGGATCACAGCTCTCGGTGCGATCTCTCTATTCGCAGTTCTTTCTTCGCTTCATGCGCAAACCTCGAAGCTCGCGATCAACGGCGGGGGCGGGGTCACCCTGCCCGTAGGCGACACTGGCGCCCGGCTGAACACCGGCTGGAACATCACGCTAGGCGCAGGGTACAACTTCGTGCCACGCCTCGGCGTCATGGGTGAGTTTACTTACAATCGTTTCGACATTAACCAAGCTACGCTCAATGCTTTGAGTCAGCCGGACGGGAACTTGCGGCTCTGGGCATTCACAGCCGATCCTATCGTCCGACTGAATCCGGGCGGCCGCCTGGATTTCTACGTAATAGGCGGGGGTGGCATATACCATCGCGTCGTAGAATTTACGCGGCCTACCGTGACCACAGTGACAGTATTCGATCCTTTTTTTGGCTTCTACAATGTATTTGTACCGGCGAACGAGGTTTTGAGTTCCTTCGCGACCACAAAAGGCGGGCTTAATATCGGCGGCGGGATCGCCTTCCGGCTCGGCAGCAGCCGCGTCAAAGTGTATACCGAGGCCCGCTATCACCATATGTTCACGCGAACGGCGACCACCATTCTGCCGGTGACTTTCGGCTTGCGATGGTAGGGTATAGCCGGCGGCCGGCCCGTCCTCCTGCGCTTATGAAGCGGCACTATCCGAAGCGGCTTCCCCCGGCCGATGCAGCGGACTCAGCTTCTCTGCCGAGGCGATTGGGGAGCCGACTAGTCACATGACCTGATCGGACGGGCGGCCGGCCAGTGCTGTATGATCTACCTTTTCGGCGAGCTGGCGGAGCTTCACCTTTGGCCCGCTACCGGCCCAGAGAAGGGATCGTGCATCAACAACATGGCTTGTTGCAATTGCACTCCGATGATATACTCTTGGCGGTTTCGAGGGGCCACGAGGAAAAGACTGGGGGTGAGTGTGCTCGATCTGCTGATTCTCAGAATTATTTTTATCGCAGCAGTCGGATTAACGGCATTATTTATCAAGCCTTTTGGGCTGCAATCATGGTGGCAGGCCGGCGGCATGGGCCTGCTGATGGGCGGGGCGATTATCTTCTTCGAGATTCGCCTCCGCCGCGCTAGTTTGAAGAGGCTGATCGGCGCGGCCGTGGGATCGCTGTTCGGAATTCTGGCCGCACTACTGATGAGCGTCGTCCTGGATCTAAGTGGAGCGTTTCCCTACCAGACGCTCTCTTTTCTCCACCTTGGCTTGCTGCTGCTTACAAGCTATGTGGGGCTGGTGGTAGGCGCCAGCAAAGGCGACATGTTAAACCTGGCCGCGCTCGGCGGGCTTTTCGGTTCCGAAAAAACGGCCAACAGGTCCTCCAAAATTCTGGATACGAGCGTTATTATCGACGGGCGCATCGCCGATATCTGCGAAACCAGCTTTCTGGACGGCGTTTTGGTCATTCCCCAATTTGTGCTGCGGGAACTGCAACTGGTGGCGGATTCCGCTGACTCGTTAAAGAGAAACCGGGGGCGGCGGGGGCTCGATGTGCTGCAACGCATCCAGAAGATGTCCAACATCCAGGTGCAAATCGTGGAAGACGATTTTCCTCACATTCGGGACGTGGACATGAAGCTGATCGAGCTCGCCAAGCTATATGACGGCAAAATCGTTACCAATGATTTCAACCTGAACAAAGTGGCGCAGCTCCACGGCGTTGAGGTGCTGAATATCAACGAGCTGACCAATGCCCTCAAGCCGATTGTCCTTCCCGGCGAAGTCATGCGGGTGTTCATTTTGAAGGAAGGGAAGGAGTATAACCAGGGCGTGGCGTATCTGGATGACGGCACGATGGTCGTCGTGGATAATGCCAAGCGCATGATCTCGAAAACTATCGACATTTCGGTCACCAGCGTATTGCAGACGACAGCCGGTAAAATGATATTCGGCAAATATGACGAGCGGACACAGCATACCCCGCCCACGCAGGGGCCGGAGCGCGGGTCCGGCTCGGCAGACCGGCCCGAGGCTCCCCGCGGCCGAGAACGGTCCGAACAGGTGGTAAATCACTAATTTCATGAGGGTTGCAGCCATCATTCCCGCCGCCGGCCTCGGTACGCGGATGGGCCGTGGCGTTTCCGCTGGCAGTCCGCCAGACAAAAGCCTTCCGGAAAAAAGCGGAACCAGCCGAAAGCAATTCATGCTTCTAGAAGGGGCGCCGATCCTGGTACACACCCTGCGGAAGTTCCTGGCATGTCCCGCCGTTGATCAGATCGTGGTGGCCCTGCGGGCGGAGGATATGGACTGGGTTCGCGAACAACTGCGGCGTGAAAATCCATCGAAATCCGTAGAGCTGGTGATCGGGGGCGAGCATCGCCAGCAATCCGTACGGCACGGCCTGGCTGCCGTCGGCCCTGGAACCGATCTGGTCGCGGTGCACGACGCCGTGCGGCCGTTTGTCTCCATCGATCTGATAGGAAAAGTAATTGCCGCCGCCGAAGAGACGGGAGCGGCAATCCTCGGAATCCCGCCGGTGGATACAGTCAAGCAGGTGCACCGCACGATCATCCATAGCACCCTCCCGAGAGAACACATCGTGCTCGCGCAGACTCCGCAGGTGTTTCGCGTGGATCTGCTGCGCCGGGCGTACGAACAGGCCGAGAAGGATGGCTTTGTGGGCACCGATGAGGCGAGCCTGGTTGAGCACCTGGATGTCCGCGTCACCGTTGTGCTCGGGAACGACCGCAACATCAAGATCACCAAACCCAGCGACATGGCGCTAGCGAGGCTCTTCCTCCAGGAGGAGATGGCGTCGGTCTGACCATTTTGGCTGCTCGCTGCAAGACCGAAGGCTGGCGCTGACCTGCCCCCCGCTCCCACCTGCGGAATCTCTGCTCAAAACGTAAAAAGCTCCCGCCAAATTCGATTGAGGCTATAAAGCGCCGGTGCTCCGAGCTGATGCAGCCGAGATGGTATACCCGCGGAAGAGCTCGTTCGCGACTTACTTTTTATTGACATCCCGCGTTTTTCGAGTAGACTACCTAAAAATTACGCTGATCGTTGATAACGGGAGGTCCGAATGCGGGGAAACGCTGCTGCAAGGCTTTTTCTTGGACTGGTCTTCTCAGCCGCCGCCTGGTCCCAGGGCCTGAGCACAATCAACGGCACGGTAACCGATCCCAGCGGGGCGGTGATTCCGGGAGCCAGGATTGTGGTAAGAGAAGTGGAAACGAGTCTTAGCCGCGAGACGATCAGCAACGGGGATGGGCTTTACGTGATCGGCTCTTTGAGGCCAACTCGGTATACCCTCTCGGCCGAAGCGCAAGGGTTCCGGCAGTTCACGCAAAGCGGAATCGTTCTCGAAGCGAACGACACCGTGACCATCAACCTCAAGCTCGAGGTTGGCTCGACCGCCGAGACGGTCAACGTCGAAGCGGCAGCCACCCAGGTGGACACGACGACCTCCACCCTGCGCCAGGTGGTCGATTCCGCGCGCATGATCGAGCTTCCGCTGAACGGCCGCAATGCGGCGCAACTCACTGCCTTGGTAGCGGGCGCCGTCAACGCGCCGTCGAACAACGCCGACCAGGGGACGACCAAAACGTTTCCCGCCGCGGTGACGGTCTCGGTCAACGGTGGACGCCAGAACAACATCGCCTACAATCTCGACGGAGTGCACAGCGAAGACATATTCAGCAACGTGAACCAGCCGCTGCCGATGCCGGACGCTTTGCAGGAATTCAGCTTCCAGACGAGCAATTTCAGCGCGGAATACGGCCAAAACTCCTCGGGCGTCGTCAATGTAGTCACCAAGTCGGGCACGAACTCCCTCCACGGAGACGTTTTTGAGTTCGTGCGCAACGCCCGGTTCAACGCCCGTAATTTTTTTGCCGCCAGGCGCGACCAGCTCAAGCGCAATCAGTTCGGCGGGACCATCGGAGGGCCTATTTTGCGGGACAGGCTGTTTTTCTTCGGGGGATACCAGGGCACCCGGATTCGCAACACGCAGGGCGGCCTGAGCGCGTTTGTCCCTACCGCCGCCGATCTGAATGGCGATTTCTCCGCCTACCTCAACGCGAGCGACCCCAGCAACCCGCTACATAGGGCGATTTCGCTCAAGGACCCGGCAACCGGACAGCCCTTCCCGGGCAATCAAATTCCAACCAGCCGTTTCGACCCTGCCGCGCTCGCCATGCTGAAGTATCTTCCAGCCAGCGCCAGCGCCAACGGCTTGGTCTTTTACAGCACGCCCGTGATTCAAAATTTTGATGAGTTTCTCATCCGCTTGGATTACAGCGTTTCCGCCAGCGACCGCCTCAATTTCCGCTTCAACAAAGCTTGGTACAACCAGCCGGGAATTTTCGCGAACAACAATCTCCTTACCTACGCCGATCACACCCCGGATAGTTCCTACAACACGGCGATTCAGGAAACCCACGTTTTCAGCCCGACCCTGCTCAATGATTTTCGGTTCGGAGTAACCCGCGAAATAACGAGCCGCCATCCGCCGGACAACACTCCGAATGTCCGCGACTTCGGCGTGCAGAACATTTATCAGACGCCGAATAAGGCGATCGAATCTTTCAGCGTCTCCGGGTACTTCAGTTTTGGAGCCTTTGCCGATTCGATCTTCGCCCGAGCCACCTTCGACTGGTACGACACGATCCGTTGGGTAAAAGGGCGTCACAATTTTGCGATCGGCGGCGCCTTTGAACGGGCGCGTTTCAATCAGAACAATCATCTTTTCCAAAACGGTACATTCAGCTTCACCGGCGATATTAGCGGGAATGCTCTGGCTGATTTTCTGCTCGGTAGACTGCGTACCTTTACGCAAGGCTGGGGATCATTTCAACGGGACCGCAACATTCTCTTTTCTCTGTTTATCCAGGATACGTTTAAGGTTAGTTCCCGCCTCACGCTCAGCTACGGGCTGCGCTTCGAGCCTTCCTTTCCCTGGCACGATCTTTACAACCAGGCAGAAGCCTTCTCGCCGGCTCTGTATTATCAAGGCGTGAGGTCGCAGGTCTATACCAATGCTTATCCCGGAGAGATCTTTACCGGTGATCCCGGGTTTCCTCCGGACGGCCGTTCGAACTCGTGGAACAACCTGGCGCCGCGGCTCGGCTTTGCTTACGATCCATCCGGCAACGGCAAGACCAGCATACGAGGCGGCGCCGGGATTTTCCTAAACTCGCGCGTGCCGGCTTTTTCCAACGATGCCATGGTGCAGACCTCACCCTTCAGCCCCACGGTCAGCCTGATCAATCCACCTTCATTCAGCAACCCTTATCAGGGAGTCACGAATCCCTTTCCCCTGACGTTCCCCGTGCCGCACGACTTTGTGTTCCCGACGCCGGTCCGTGTATATTCCTGGGACGCCTCGCACTACAAGCTTCAAACGCCGACCGTCTATAACTGGAACTTGACTATCGAGCGTCAGGTCAGGCCCAATTGGCTCCTCCGGGCGGCATAAGCGTCACGGACCAACCACATGAACGAAAACGAGCAGCTGAATCCTTCCGTGTATATTCCGGGAAGCAGCCTGTCCACCGACGCGCGCCGCCCCTTCCAACCCTATACCAGCATCGTACAGGCTACCGGATCCGGAAATGCCTGGTACCACTCCATGCAATTGAGCTTGGAAAAACGCCTCTCGCGCGGATTCACAATCCTCGCAAATTACACCTGGTCGAAGAGTCTCGACAATATGCCACAGGGCACGGATGTGACTTCGCCGATCCTGAACGCTGTCATCGGCATGTCGCCATACGTCCCACACTTCAAGTCGCTGGATACGGGACCTTCGGATTTTGACTTCAACCATGTTTTCGTGGTTTCCTACGTCTGGCAACTGCCGGCTTTGCAGAATTCCAGGCGGTGGCTGCGGGTGGCGGCGGGCAACTGGCAGCTCACTGGAATCACCAGCGCTCAGACCGGCGGGCCTATCACCATCACAGCCGGTCAGGACCGCTCACAAACCGGAATCGGAAATGATAAGGGCCAACTGTTAGCACAGAGCGTGTACGGCTCCGGCGCCTGCGGAACAGCCGCCCCTTGTGTCGACTATCTTGCGCCCACTGCCTTTGGGTTGCCCCCTTTGGGGACGTATGGAAATATCGCCAAGGGAACGCTGCGGGGTCCAGGGTTGTTCAACACCGACCTCGGGGTGTTCAAACGTTTTCCAATCAATGAGCGCTGGAGCGTGCAGTTCCGCGCCGAATTTTTCAACGCCTTCAACCGGGTTAACCTGAATAACCCGGTCACCTCGGTCAGCGGCGCCGGGTTCGGTTCCATTCGAGGAGCGCGCGATCCGCGCATCGGCCAGCTGGCATTGAAGGTTTTCTTCTAGAAGTCAATCTCTGCCCGCCCTATAAGCCGCTAGCGCGGGGCGCGAGCAAAGCAGCAACTGGGGAATGCGCGCCGGGCGATCCTAGGGTTGGCCATCCCCGCGGTGCTATTCTGTCTTTTTGTCTCAGTAGAATTTTCGATTCTGCCGATCTATGGAATTTCGCACCGGCATCGGATACGATCTCCATCAGCTTGTCGAAGGCCGCCCTCTCATTCTCGGCGGAGTTGTGATCCCACACAATAAGGGCCTCTCAGGGCACTCCGATGCCGACGTCGTTTCCCACGCTGCGACCGATGCCCTGTTGGGAGCGGCAACTCTGGGAGACATCGGGGAGCATTTCCCGCCTTCCGATCCGAAATGGAAGGACGCATCGAGCCTGCTATTTTTGCAACGGGCGCGAGAACTGCTCCATCAGAGCGGATTCGAGATCGTGCACCTCGATATCGTGATCGTGATCGAGCAGCCGAAAATTCTCTCCTACCGCGGCAAAATCCGCGAGAGCATCGCCGGGGCCCTGGGCATCGACCCGCAGGCTGTCTCATTGAAGGCGAAAACCGCCGAGGGGATCGGGCCGATCGGCGCCGGCCAGGCCGCCGAAGCCCACGCCATCGCTACGGTCAGAAAAGCTTAGCGAAGACCGGGCCGCCGGCGCTCCCCGAAAGTTTGCGCCCAGCGGTTGTATGCCGCAAGTCCGGTCATATATATAATTCATACCTGCTGAGCCAAATCTCGAGGGAAAGGAGTGTCGAGCATGGGTTGCCTACTAGAACGCGATCTATTGGAGGTCTGTGGGGGCAATGTGCTGTGTCCCTGCTGGATCGGGGAAAACTTCGCCGGGCGACGATTGAGCGCGCCAGCGGCGGTAGTTCTGATCGTCGCTGCCGCCGGCGTCGTCTTGGGCGGGATCCGAGTTTAGTAAAGCGGAATTTTCAGCTTTAAGTTTGTGCCGTGGCCGGGCTGCGATTCGAGCACGACATCGCCGCCCAGAGCCCGCATGCGCTGCTTGATGCTGTTCGGTCCGAGCCGCAGGGTTTCCAACTCGTCGAGCGAGTATTTTCCGCCGAAGCGAAAGCCCCTCCCATTGTCATTTACCCCGATGAGAAGACTCGTGTCGCTTTTTTCAAGCGAAAACAAAACATGAGTGGCTTGAGCGTGCTTGTGAATATTGTGCAGCGCCTCGCGGATCACCTGTAAGACATCGACCGTGATTTTGCCCGGCGTGCGCACCGGCTCGCTGCCGCTGATAAACGTCACCGGCACGCCGCTTTCCTTCTGGAAGTCGTCCACCAGGCGGCGCGCGGCGGCGGTCAGGCTGGTCGTATCCACCTCGACGGGGCGCATGCTGTTCACAAATGTGCGCATTTCCGCCACTTGGCGTTTGGCGACCTGCTGGAGCTGCTCGAGCTCGCGCACGGCGGTCTCCGGGTCCCGCTCAAGGAGCTTGCGAATCGTGTGCACGCGCATTTGGAAGCTGATGACGCTTTGCAGCGGCCCGTCGTGAAAATCCTGCGCGATCCGGTGGCGTTCGCGTTCGGCGGCCGCATGTTCCACGGCATTTATGACCAGCAAGTGGCGGACGAGCTCGGTGAACGCGGGCGCCACGCGCCTCAGGCGCCGCAGCAGAAGGCTGCGCATGGGAGAAATACGATTGATCAGCAGGAGCCGGCCGATGGCTTTTCCCTCGTGATACAAGCCGCATCCGACGGCATTGTAGATCTGAAATTTGCGAACCAGATGCATGTGCAAATCGTAGCCCGGATGTCCGGCGGCCGGGGGCTCCTGCCTCGCAGCCTCGGCTCTCCACTCCGTGCGGTCCGGCGCCGCCACGGATTCGGCCAAAAATGTCAATTGCTCGCCCACAAACACGGCCCATTCCCGGCTCTCTTCCAATACCGGGGCGCCGGCCGCGTTGCCTTCCTCGGGAGGCGGGTACCGGCAGAGCCAGTAATGATCGTTTCGCTGGTCCCAGAAAGCGAGAAAGGCATGGGAGCAGCGAAACCACGCTGCCAGCTCTCTCAGCCCATCCCTGATAGCCGCTATGGTATCCGGCTCTGGAGCGCCGCTGATTTTATTTGCGATCGCCAGGATTCGGCGTTCGACCAGATACTGCTGATCGGAAAAAAGGAACGCCAGCGATCCGCCCACGACCAGCAAGAAAAGCACGCTGTGAACCGTCACAATCAGCGGCGGCATGCGGCCGGCGGTAGCTCGGACTCCGTACACCACCAGCGCCAGAGCGCAGGCCAGCAGAATCACTTCGCGCGCCCCGTGCAGCGACCAGCTTTCAAGCACCAGGAAGGCGAAAAATGCGCCGGCCAGAGCCGCCGACATTGGGGTGATCGCCCAGAAAACCAGCGATATCAGAAAGAGAAGATCTAAAAACAGAATTGGCAGAGTGAACGTCTTGGCCAGCGTGTGGGAATCGTAGAGCAACAGCACGATACTGTACGCCACGAACGCCAGTACGATGGCCGCAGCCGGAGTTGTAAATTCGGGCCGGGATGTGAACGCTTCAGCGGCTAGATAGGTGAGCGCAAGGAAAGCGCGGTATACAGCCAGCCGCGCCGTGCGGCGCCGCAATGCCTGTGCATCCGCCTGGCCCGTGGGCATCGTTGTCGCCACCAGCATCGATTTTACCTTGAAACGATTTCTTTGGCCGATGTTTTAGGAGCCGCCTACAGAGAGCGCTCCGCCAGCTCTCCGATGAGCGGCAAGTGGTAGCGCTCCTCGCGGCTGGCCTTGATCAGCATGAAAATCCAGACGAAGACGATCAACAGTTGCAGCATCGCTCGAAACGGAAAGAAGTGCATGGGGACGAGATGGAACCAGGGAAACCACTCGAGCAGCAGCCAGGCCACAAAAAGATACAGACCCTGGAACGCGTGAAACCGAACGTCGGCGGCATTTCGGAATCGTTCGGATGCCAGCACAAGAATTGCTGCAATCCATCCAGCCACGGGAATATAGCAGAGCATGGCTGCCGTCCGGGCGCTGATGCCTCCGCCTTCCGAGGGCGCGGATGGAGCGCCGGCCACAGGCTGGCGTGCGCCGCACCGGCCGCAGAAGAAATCGCGGTCACCGAGCGGCGTTCCGCAATTCGTGCAAAAGGGCAACTTGCTTCCTCTCTTCTCTTAGAGTACGTCAATCGGCCAAAAATTGTTCCCGCGAGCCCGCTGGAAGGGGCCTCTGCGCAAAAAATGCGCCCCCAAGGAGCTTCGCAGCGTTTTTCGCTAGGATGGAGGGATGATTTATCCCGAGATACGCAACATTCACAGTCCCGATCTGGAGCCCCCGAACCTTCCCGAGGACCCGGGCGATTGCGAGATTTCCTTTGAAGTGTTCATAGGCCCCAAGGATGGCGAGGGCGAAGAGGCTTTCCAGTTTACCGTCGTCACCCCCGCCCGCCTCGCGCGGGGAGGCGAGGCCCGGTGGGGCCGGGGAAAGCTCATCCTTCCGTCCTTCGAATGGGCTGCGGTAGCCCAATCCGTCGCGAAGCTGCTCGCCCAGTGTGGGCGGCCGACCTGGGGCGAGGTGGCTTCCGAACTAAACAAGGAGCTGTTGTGGGAATTTGATGGGCGCCAGCCGCAGGTAGTTAACTGATAGGGGTGCTGGAACGGTTCGGCGCTGTCCCTCTTCGCTGCATGCGCTGCACCCGCCTGTTCCGGAAGCCCGTTCCTGGCTCGACCGAGCGAACGAAAACCGCATCGCTCCGGGCGTAGGAAGATTTTCCGGACGGCGTTCGAAAAACCATTCCACCCTTGCTATGTTTCAGCTACAATCCGAGTTATGCCCGCGGGCAGAGCTCCTTCACCAATCCTGCCGGGTAAAGCGGAAGCCTCGGGTCACAGGCGGAGGCTCATCGCTTTCGGCTGGTACGGCGGTAAATTCAATCACCTGAAATGGCTGCTGCCCTTGCTTCCAAAGTGCCACCACTATTGCGAGCCGTTCGGCGGCTCGGCGGCCGTGTTGCTGAACCGCGAGCCGTCCCCGGTGGAGACCTACAATGACATCGACGGCGAAGCGGTGAACTTCTTCCGCGTGCTGCGCAATCAAACTGATGAGTTGATCCGGTTGGTCGGTCTGACGCCATTCTCGAGGGAGGAATTTTACGTGGCGGTTTCGCCGGCCGATCGGCCGCTGCCCGAGGTCGAGAGGGCCCGCCGGTTTTTCGTAAGAGCACGCCAGGCCCGGACAGGTCTGGCCCAAACCGCATCGCTCGGGCGCTGGGCGAATTGCAAGAATACGAGCCGCGCCGGTATGTCGGGCGCCGTATCCCGGTGGTTGGGAAGCGTCGCCGGCTTGTCCGAGATTGCGCTGCGTCTGCTGCGAGTGCAAATCGAAAACAGGCCGGCGGAGGAAGTGATCCGGGTCTATGATGATCCTCGCACGCTGTTTTACTGCGATCCGCCTTACGTTCACGAGACGCGCGGCGATGGCAGCGCTTACCGGTTCGAGATGGATGCAGGCGGACACCGAAGGCTGGCCGCTGCGCTGCAACGGAGCCGGGGAAAGGTTGCGGTCTCCGGTTACCGCTGCGACCTGATGGATTTTCTATACCGGGGCTGGCGGCGCTTCGACGCGCCGGCGAAACGCTGCCACTCTATCAAAAAGATGCGCCAGGAGTGCCTCTGGATGAACTACTGAGGGCTTCGTTGCAATGGCCTTCTGCTGTGCAATGGGGGCCTCAAGCCGGCAGGCAGGAAAGATTGGGCCGCTTTGCTCCAATGCTTTGCTCTAATACGGATGGCCGTGCGCGAGAGTCCAGGTGTTCGGGGCGCCGAGCCCCTGGCGCCGCGATCTTTGAGGCGGCGTTTCGCTTGTGAAGCGCTCCGCCGCTGGAGCCGGTTCGTGCCCATTATGGCGTTCCACCCTTATTACGAAGGCCCGCGTCGATCGAACGGGTAACGGCCGCAGCGCCCATCGCCGCCGGGAAGCGCGAACAGAATCAGACCCACTCCAGAGCGCCCTTACGGAAAATCCAGATGTAACCGACGATCAGAATCGCGAGAAACACCAGCATTTCCACCAGGCCAAACAAGCCGAGGACGCTGTATTGGATCGCCCACGGAAACAAGAAGATGGTCTCGACGTCGAAGATCACAAAAAGGATGGCGACTATATAGAAGCGCACTGTGTAACGGCCTCGGGAGTCGGAAGCCGCCTGGATGCCGCATTCGTAAGCTTCGAGCTTCTCCTTAAACGGAAACTGCGGCCGCACTAGCCGGGCGATGAGAATCGTCACCACGGGAAACGCAATCGCAATCGCTAAAAAGATCAGGATCGGGATATACTCGCGCGGCATAACGCATCAAATATAGCACATGCAGATCAGCGCCGCTGGAGCTGCGCCCGCAGCCGCTTCCAAAAGCTTGTGGGCTGCGCTGGCGGAGCCGGCGCGGCCGGCTTCACCGCGGGCGCGACAGTCGCCGGCGCCTGTGCCGGCTCTTCGGCGTAGAGCCGGACAATAGCGCCGAGCATGACGTAGCTCCTGGTGTAGCGCCGGCCATCGGATTTTTCAACGACCAACGAAAAGCCGGGACCGGAGCCGTATCGGGTCTTCACGCTGGGAGCTACGGTAATTGGAAAATACCCTTTGATCCTGCGTTCGATATAGGCCGTCTCGTAGCGATGCCGGCGGCGCCCCCAGTTGAACACGCGGAAAGAATCGAAATCGTTCGGCTCGGTGGCGCGGTCGATCGTAGTCCACAGCCAGATCTTCTTCACCTGCCCGCCGTCAGTAACCTCGGCGAGCGGAAAATAGGATGTGATCCGGCGGCCCTCGGCATACTGCGCCACTTCATCGGGAATGTCGGCGTCGAGCATGCGCGCCAGCGCCCATCCGGCGTGCCCCTTGTCGCCGGCATCAAGGGTCCGCACCAGATACCACTCGTCGTATTGTTTGGGTTTTTCGGGCTGGGGAGAAGTCGACGGAGCGCCACCAGCAGGGGGAGGAGGCGCCGGTTCTGGCGGGATGGCATTCGCGCTTTGAGCGGCGGCTCGAGCGGCGCTGCCTCCTGGCGCCGTCTGCGCCGGCGGCTCATTATCGATCTTGGGGCCGCGTGGCTCGCCGGCCTTTTTGCTCAAGGCCGCAGCCGGCGCCGGCTGCGCCACGGGCTCGGGCGGCGCCGCTGTGCGCTCTGTGACCCGGCGCGCCAGCAAGTCTACTTTTTGATCTTCGTTAAGTTGAAAGAACGCCGGGGACCAGCGATAGGGCTCAAGATGGAGGTTCAGCTTGTCGCGAGCCCGATACACGCCCAGCTTTGGCAGCCCTGCTGCAAAACGGGCCAACTCCCCAATCTGGTTATGAACTTCGGGCGTGAGCAATTGGCCCTGTTCGGTCCATCCTTCCTGGCCCGTGGGGGCCCGTACTTTCAGGAAGCGGCGGCGGCGCTGCACGATCTCCACCCGGTCTCCGCGCTTGAGAGTGGCGGCGATGCCGGAATTCAGAGCGATTTCTCTGCGGAGCGGCAGGGTCTCGGGAGCTACATAAGCCTCTCCGATCGCTGGAGACCGGCGCGCCTCGCGGGGGTGGCAGGCGCAGAGCGCAGCTAAAACCGCGAGCGCCAACCCGGAGCAGCGCCGGTCACCCAATGCCCAGGTCATCGGTGCGCTCCAGAGGCGTGCCGCAGTTCCGGCAAATGAGTGAACCGCAGTCGCCGCAGCGCAGCGGCTTGCTGATCTGCCGATCGCATTGAGGGCAGTAGTATTCCGCGCGCTCGCTGGGTTGATCTTCCGGCATGCCTGCCGCTCCGCGTTACAAGACAACAATGGGGTGGTAAAGATTGGGCAGCTTCACCTCCCCGATGGCTAGCAGCCGCCCCTGCATATCGATTGCTTTGACGAGCCGCGAGCCCGGCCGCACCCGGAAGGGAGAAACTCGAAAATCGCGGCCGTGCAAAATCTGCGCGGCGGTGATTGCGTCCACCTGCTCGGCCGGCGCTTCCGGCAGCAAGTCCGCGCCGCGAATTAATGCCTCTTCGAGCCTGTTCTGGGCGGCAAGATCGCGAATCTGCTCCAGGGTGTGCGCCATGTCGAGCGTGAACTCGCCAGCCGCCAGCCGCCTGAGGTTTTCCACGTGCGCCCCCGTGCCGATTTTCTGACCCATATCGTGAGCCAGCGCCCGCAGATAGGTGCCGGCCGAGCACCGGATACGTACTTTGGCGCGCGAACCCTCCACGCCAAGCAGAGTGAATTCATCTACGCGCACCCGCACGGGCTCCAGCTCGACCGGACGCAGCTTGCGAGCGAGCTTATAGGCTGCCACCCCGTTTACTTTCTTGGCCGAGATGGGCGGAGGTATCTGGTCAAATTCACCGCGGTAGCCGGCGAGCAATTCTTCCAGCCGCTCAGCGGAAAGCGCGACCGGAACGTCGGGTCCTGCGGGAAGTCCCGCGCTGTCATACGTATCGGTAGCGAACCCGAAGCGGATCACCGCCTCATAGGTCTTTTCGCGGTGCAGAAAAAATTGAGCAAGGCGCGTGGCGCGGCCCAAGGCTAGCGGCAGCACGCCGGTGGCAATAGGGTCGAGCGTGCCAAGGTGCCCCACTCTCTGAATCCGTGCCAGCCGGCGCACGCGATTCACCACGTCGTGCGAAGTGATTCCGGCCGGCTTGTCCACTACCAGAATGCCGTCCACCTTTCTATTTTAGCGTTCGAATCCGACCGAGCGCGGGTCCTGTAGTGATGTGGCTCGATGCTGCTCAGGACTGAAGTCTGACTCGCAGAAGGGCCACCAGGTCCTCCGGCAGAGAATCCGGCGCCCTGACGCGGTAGAGAGGCCGGCGCTCGAGCAGTTTTGAAGATACGCTGTCCCAGGCGGGACGAAATTCCGATGCAATATTGGAAGCGCCTCCCGAGCCGGGCGGGAGGGGCGCGAATGCGGCGCTGGTTCCGGGTGGCCTATCCAGAATAAGAAAAACATCGGCGCGGTCCAAATGGTCGCGGGCGCTCGCCTTGAAATCAGAAACACTCGGATCGAGGACCACGAGATAAAGGAGCGGTTTCAAGAAACGCAGTACGCTGTTCGACTCCATGATTACGCAGCCCTTGCCGTCGATCAGCCGGCGAATCTCGGGCATGGCTCGCGCCAGGCCGCCTTGCGGCGTGCGAACCCAATAGGCTTCGGCGGCCCCCGCCGCCAGGAAGCGAGAAGTGTCATGGTGGCCGTCGCGGCTTTCCTCGCGCGTAATCGAGAACGGATGAGCCGGATCTTCCAGTATGCAGTCGCAGACGCGCCCGTCCGCTGAGCAGAGATGGTGGCCATATTGGGTCAGCTTGAGAGCGGTCCACCCCAGGTCACGTGTGGCGGCGATCACCGAAGCCGCCACCGACGTCTTGCCGATATTACGCGAGTGCCCGCCGACAACGACCAGTTTCATTTTTCGGTATCCGCCTGCGCCGTCTTCTTTTCCAGGCTGGAAATCAATTTCGGCAGCCGGTCAAACAGGGCGAGGCGTTCCAAATACTGCTTGAGAGGCCGCGCGGGAGTTCCCCAGACAGGCTCTCCGGCCCGGACGATCTTGGATGTAAGAACTCCGCAGCCCGAGCCGAGCACAGCGCGGCTCTCGATGCGCGCTTTGTCGCCGATGCCGACCTGGCCGCCGATTACCGCGTAGTCGCCGATTTCGACTCCCCCGGAGAGGCCGGTCTGGGCAGCGATTACGACGTGACGGCCAATGCGGCAGTTGTGGCCGATGTGCACAAGATTGTCGAGCTTGGTTCCATCTCCAATCCGCGTGACACCCAGGGCGGCGCGGTCGATGCAAGTATTGGCGCCGATCTCGACATCGTCGCCGATTTCCACGGTTCCCACCTGAGGAAATTTCTCGTATCGGTTGTTCTCGAGCACAAAACCGAACCCGTCGGCCCCAATGATGCAGCCCGAATGCAGCACGGCCCGCTGACCTATGCGCACTCCCGGATAAATCGTCACGCCGAAATGCAGCAATGACTCTTCTCCAATCACGACGCCGTCGCCGATCACCGATCTTGCCCCCACGATGGCGCGCGGCCCGATTACGGCGTTCTCTCCGATCACAGCCAGCGGCCCAACGGAGACGCCATCCCCGAGGCGAGCCGTCGCGGCCACGCAGGCAGTGGGATCAACTCCCGGCTTAACCGGACGCGGCGGATGGAGCAGAGCGATCACGCGCGCGAAGGCGTTGCGGGGCGCCGGAACGCGTATCACCGTCCGCCGCTCCCTGTTGCTGAAATCCGGAGCCACCAGGAGGCAACCGGCGCGCGTCGGCGGCATGCGTCTGCCGCGGCGGCTATCTACAAAGGAAATATCGGCAGGCCCCGCGTCCTCGAGGGATTGAACGCGGGCGATCTGCATGCTGGAATCGCCCTCCACCGGCGCGCCGAGGGCGCCGGCGATTTCGCCGACGGTCATGGACATTCTCTCCCGGGCCGGGCAGGATTTCCCGTCCCTACCGTATCATACAGTGAGGCCAGCCTGCCGGCTTGCCGCGCGCAGCCTATGTCTGTGATTCCTGGAGCCCGCATTGCGCCTACGGCGCGCGTGAGCGAACGCGCCCAGATCGGCGAAGGCGTCGAAATCGGGGATTTTTGCATCATCGAGGAGGACGTTGTCATCGGACCGCGCACGCGGCTAGAACCTTATGTGATGGTCAAGCGGTGGACCTCCCTGGGCGCCGACAATGAAATTTCCGCCGGGACCGTGCTGGGGACGGATCCGCTGGATAAAGCCTTTACCGGGAAGCGCAGCTATTTGAAGATCGGCAATGGCAACAAGATCCGCGAGCACTACACCATCAGCCGGGGAACCGAACCGGAATCGGTGACCGAGATCGGCGACGACAACTACATCATGACTTCCGGCCACATCGCCCACAACTGCAAGATCGGGTCGCGTACGGTCATTTGCAGTTGCGCTTTGGTCGCCGGATATGTGGAAGTGGAGGACGAAGCATTCATATCGGGCGGAGTGGTGATTCATCAATATTCCAAGATCGGTCGTCTGGCCATGATCGGCGGCAATACGCGCGTGAATTTGGACGTTCCGCCCTACTTCCTGTACACGGATTTCAATGTCGCGCCCCGCGGCCTCAACCTGGTGGGCCTGCGCCGGGCGGGGCTGAAGGAGCAGGATGTGCGGCTGCTCAAGCGCGCCTATCAGTTACTGTATCGCTCGGGACTGAAGCTGGAGGACGCCCTGGAGGCGATCGAGCGCGAGGCCCCGGGCGAGCACACGCAGCACTTGGTGGACTTCATCCGGCGGTCGAAACGCGGGATTTGCCGTTAGAGATCTCTGCTGTGCGGCGAAACGGCTGTCGCCCGGGCTACCCTTCTTTCTCGGCCCGCTTCACGACAGGCTCGAGCATCTGCTCCACGGGCGCGTAGTCATCGGTAAGAACCACATTATGGGAACGCTGCCGCAGCGCGTTGAAATGCTCCGGCTTCAGTTCCGAGGCGCCCACGCCGGGTTTCAAGGGATTGCCTTGCAGCGGCTGCATGGAGCCAACCACGACAAACGTGTCGCGGCGGTCCGGCTCCTCGCTCGGCCCGTTTTCCACTGTGGAAAATGCGTAGACGTGGGGAAAGCTTTTGGCGAAGGTATTGAGAATGCCGCCGAGAAACTGGCCGGAGGCGTAAATGTCGATGACGTTGATCATGTAAACGCCGTTGGGCGACATCAGCTCGCGCAGTTTCAGATTGAATTCCAGGGTGGTGAGGTGGTACGGCACTGAATAGTGATTGAAGGCGTCGCCGTAAATCAGGTCGAAAGACGGCACCCGCTCTCCCGCGTGCTTGCGCCGCAGCAAATCGTCCACGTGGTTGCGGGCGTCCAGGTTAAAGATATGCATCGGCGTGTGGCGAGGCAGCCCGAAAGCGCGGAAAGCGGCTTCCGTGACGCGAGGGTCGAGCTCGGCTACCTCAACGTAGCTCTGCGGCCATCTCGACAGCAGATATCGCGGGAACACAAAGCCGCCGCCGCCGATAAACAGGGCTGAGGCGCCGCTTCGGCTTCCGATGGCGTCCTCAGTAATCGAGGCGTAGACTTTTTCGTAGTCGTATTGCAGATCGTTGGGATTATCGGGAACGTAATAGGAATGAATCAGGTGATCCAGCGAAAGGCTCCGCGTGCCGGGGGGATCGCTTTCCTCTTCGATCTGAATGAAGGAATATTGGCTCTCGTCCGTGTAAAGGACGTTGCTGTACCGCTCACGGCGGAATCCGATTTTCGTGCCGAACTTCTGCGCCCACGGCCATGGCCCGAGCGATGCTCCGATTAAGCACAGCGCCGCGGCGCCCCAGAAGTAGGGGACAAGCGTCCGCGCGCCAAACAGGACCGCTACCATTGCCAACCCCAGCCCCGCGCTGACAATCACGGCGATGGTCCCCATCTTGGCGATCAGGTAAAAACCCGTAAGGAAGGTGCCCACAATGCTACCCAGCGCTCCCCATGCATAAACGTTGCCCACGGTGCGTCCTGTTTCCCGGCCAACATCCAACGCCATTTTCGCCGCCATGGGGCCGATGCAACCCAAAACGGCCGACGGCAGGAAAAAAACCATGAAGACATGCAAAGCGATACGAGTTGCCCACTCCTGCCGCAGGAGAAATCCCCAGTTGCCGGCGATTGAGTTCAGGCCCGGCACCGCGAAGCAGAATAGCGACGCCAGCGAAAAGACAATGCCCAGGGCGCTGGCCGGCCGGTAACGGTCGGCCAGCCGCCCGCCGGCCGAGTTGCCTATCGCAATGCCGGCGAGCACCACGCCGATGACGGAGGTCCAGGTATAAAGGGAACTCCCCACGTGGCGCGCGATCAGCCGGCCTGCCACAAGCTCGACGACCATGATGCACATGCTCGAGACGAACGCGACGGCGTAGGGAACCGCCATCGCCGCCGCGCCGAGAGACACGACGCTCGCCCGCGGCGCGAGCGTGTCGCCGCTCTCTACCTGCGAAGTAGCCATGATGATTTCTCCAAGGGGGTAGTATAGCTGGAATCAAGCGGATTTGCGAAAATTCACAGGCGCAACTTGCGATATACTATACCGCCGGAGGAAGATCATGCGCCGCCGTGAGAGCTGCGCGATCCTCGCCGCCTCATTTTTGGCCCTAGCCGTTCAGCGTTCGGCGCGAGGACAGCAGTCGAAAGAGCAAAAGGACGAAAAACCTGCCCGCATCGATATTGAGACGCTAAGGAAGCAGGTGGACGCGAAGAAGGATATGTTCTTCATCGACGTCCGCGAGCCGAAAGAGATCGAAGAGTTGGGCAGCCTGAAGGGCTATGTAAACATTCCGGTCGGACAGATCGAGAGCCGCCTGAACGAGATACCCAAAGACCGCTACATCGTCACTGCCTGAAACGGCGGCGGACGCGCTGCCCGTGCGGCAGAAATTCTTCAGAAACACGGCTACAAGACTGTACAATATTGCGGCTTGAAGGAGTGGAGGGAGAAGAATTATCCCCTCGTCTACCCCAATAAGCAGCAGTCGGCCAAATAGAATCCTCGGAAAAGCGCCGCCCAGGCGACGCGGCGCCGGCCCGCTTTCTAACGGGCCGCTTACAATCGTCTCCAATTCCGGCGTAGCCTTCCCCCCGAGGCGTCGGCCTTCCGGCGCGGGCCGCCAAAGACCAATGTGAATCGGATGGCTTTCCAACACTGCAATGTGCGAGCCAGACTGCGGGAGCGTGGCTTTTTGGCCGGCTCTTTCGTCGAGATTGCCGCTCCCGAGATCGTCGAGATTCTGGGCTCCGCCGGCATGGACTTCGCCGTCATCGACTGCGAACACGCCGCCTTAAGGGGGCCAGCGCTGGCGAACCTCATTCGCGCTTCGGCCTCCACCGGCATCGCGCCCATAGTGCGCGTGCGGGAAAACCGGCCGGCAGAGATTCTCGAAGCGCTCGATCTCGGGGCTGCTGGACTGCACATCCCGCAAGTTGCGACCCGCGAGCAGGCGGAAGCGGCTGTGCGCGCGGCACGGTTTCCGCCGGCCGGCGAAAGAGGCTTTAACCCGTTTGTGCGGGCCGCCGGATACGGGAGCGTCGAAGTTGACCAGTTTCGGCGGCAAAGCGACGAAGAAACGCTCCTTGTCCTGCACGTCGAGGGGGGCCTGGCCGTCTCTTGCGCTGAAGCGATTGTCTCCGTGCCCGGCGTTGATGTAGCCTTTCTCGGTCCGTATGACCTCTCGATGGCTCTGGGAATCCCCGGTCAAGTGACGGATGCCCGCGTGCTGCGCGCTGCACGGGCTGTGCGCGGCGCTGCCGAGAGATATGGCGTGGCGTTGGGCGCCTTCGCGAATTCAGTCGAGCATGCGCGGGTGTGGTTAAATGAAGGGGTTCGTTACCTGGCCTATGGCGTCGATTCGCGTATGTTTCTGGGGGTCGCCGCCGAGGTTCGCCGCCAGATTGATGCGATGAGGCCGCAAAAATAGGGCGGCGGCCGGAGCATTATTCCGACTACCGCGAAAAGTGCTGCCGCCATTCGGCGCAGGAACTGGTTTTGGGCTATTTTCCCTTGAGGGGAGAAGCAGGCATGGTGCTGATCATATTGGCCGTTTTGCTGGCTGGGGCTATGGGAGCACAGAATGCAGCTGCTCAGGAAGTGACTTTTCAGCGGTTGGTAGCCGCCGACAAGGAGCCGCAAAACTGGCTCAGCTATGGCCGCACGTATAATGCATGGCGTTACAGCCCGCTGGATCAGATCAACCGGTCCAACATTCGAAAGCTGGTGGCTGTGTGGTCATTCCAGACTGGTGACGTCGAAGGCGGTCTGCAATGCACTCCGCTGGTGGCCGACGGCGTCATGTATATCAGCACCTCCTGGAACCGGGTGTATGCCCTGGACGCTGCCACGGGCAAAAAGCTTTGGCATTACGTTTACGAGAAGCCGAAGCAGGTTGCCGCGCAGTTCGCGCCTTGGAATCGCGGCGTGGCTCTCGGCTATGGGCTGGTCTTCATGGGCACGCTCGACAACCACCTGGTTGCATTGGATGCCAAAACGGGCAGGGAAGTCTGGAACGTCACGATCGAGGATGCCGGGCAATGTGGCTGTAATGTCACCGGCGCTCCGCTGGTGGTCAAAGACAAAGTCATTGTCGGCGTGACCGGGGGCGATACGGCCCACCGGGGCTATATCAACGCTTTTGACGCAAGGACCGGCCGCCACGTGTGGCGCTTCTGGGTCATCCCCGGACCGGGAGAGCCTGGCAGCGAAACCTGGAAAGGCGATAGCTGGAAGTTTGGCGGCGGCTCCTCCTGGATGACCGGTTCCTACGATCCTGAGCTGAACTTGGTGTACTGGGGGACCGGCAATCCGGCGGCCGATTTCTACGGCGATGATCGGAAAGGAGCCAACCTCTATACCGACTCGACCGTGGCCTTGGATGCCGACACTGGCAAGCTCAAGTGGTACTTTCAGCAAATTCCGTATGATGTTTGGGACTTCGATGCCGTTTACGAGAACGTCCTTTTAGATCTTCCATACAAAGGACAAAAACGAAAGCTGCTCTTGAATGTAAACAAGGGCGGCTACACGTTCGTTGTGGACCGGACGAATGGCAAGTTCGTGTCCGGCTGGCCTGTCGTGGAGAACTTGAACTGGATTAAAGGAACGGATGAAGAGGGCAATCTGGTGGGGCGCAACGAGCCGGTTCTGGGAAAACCAAATTTCATCTGCCCAGCCGTTGCTGGAGGGCGGAGCTGGAATCATGGGGCCTACAGTCCCAAGACCGGCTGGTTCTACACCACCGGCCTTGAATGGTGCGAGAGCCTGACGCCCATGGTGCAAAAACCGCTGGAAGGCAAGCCTTTTATGGCTGGAGATTTCGAAATGAAACCTCCACCAAAAGGCGAACCTGGCGGTCACATCGGAGCTTACGACCCGATCACCGGCAAGCAACACTGGATCTACCGTTCCAAATATCCTCTGCTGGCTTCCGCCTTGGCTACCGCGGGGGACTTGATTTTCACCGGCGATCCGGAGGGCCAATTCTTCGCGCTGGATGCGGTTACCGGCAAAAAGTTGTGGAGCTTTAACACGGGCTCCGGCCACCGGGGGTCGCCGATCACCTATTCCGTCAAGGGCCGCCAATACATTGCCACGCCAAGCGGGTGGGGCTCGTCGCTGGCGGGTCTGATGCCGCAGTTGTGGCCGGAAACGGAAGCCTTCCAGCCCGGATCGGCCATCTTCGTGTTTGCCTTGCAGGAATGAAGCGCTGGGCGAGTCCGAGGAAGATTGCGTCCGGGAAACCCACATCCCTGCGCTGGAAGCTGGCGTGTGGAGCGCTCGCGGGCTGCCTGACGCTAAGGGCTCAGGCGCCCAATATAAATCTGGACGATCCGGCTGTCATCAACCAAGGCCGCGAGCTTTTCGCTGCCACCTGCTCGGTCGGATACTGCCACGGAAAAGAAGGCCGCGCCGGGCGGGGGCCGCGTCTTGCGGGGCGGAAATTCGAACGCGACTACCTGTTCCGGACAATCACAAACGGCATCAACAAGTCCCTGATGCCGGCGTTCAAAAGCCAGCTCTCCCAAGAGCAGATCTGGGAGGCGGTGGCCTACATCCAGAGCCTTTCGGGCGATGCTTCGGGCTCCCCCACGCCGAAAGCAGGCTCGGCATCGGTCCCCGCCCCCTCGGCTGTGCTGGCCAGACCACCGCAGGTTGCCCCGGCGGATCCGAATGCCGGAGACTCCGAAGCCGGTCGAGCTTTGTTTTTTGACGTCTCCAATCCCAGGCATTGCGCCGCCTGTCACCAGTTCCAAGGAAAGGGCGGGGATGTAGGGCCGGATCTGACCTCCGTTGCGGCAAGACCCTCGAAGGAAATCCTGCGTGATATTCTAAACCCCGATGCCCGTTTGGCCGCCGAGCCTGTCACCGTCGTCACCAAATCGGGGGAGAGGATCACCGGAGTCAAAAAGCAGGAGGTCCGGGACCGCCTGCGCATCTATGACACGAGCGCCTCGCCGCCGGTTCTGAGGACCATTTACAAGGATCAGATCCAATCCGTGATCCCGGAAAGGGTCTCGCCTATGCCGCATGATTACGGGCAAACGCTCACCCGCAAGCAGCTTCTGGACGTTATCTCGTTTTTGAAATCAGCTTCCGTCAGCCCCCGGGAAATCGAATAGGAACTTGGGAAACTGGCAGCCGAACCGGGGAATGCACGTCGGCGGCGGCCCAACGGGTCTTAAAATTCTTGGCAGTTGTTTCGTGCGAGAGCATACTAGAAGAAACAACCCCTCGTTTGGAGGTTGTAACCACCATCCGGAGGTGGATCATGCCTGTCAGGAAAATCCTTCGTGCGATTCGCCGCGCGAAGCCGCTGACCCGTGAGGAGGGAATGAACATCCTCATGCGCGACCGCTTCCAGTGCCAGTATTGCGGCTTGGACGGCGCCGCCAGTCTGGAAAACGGTCTGATGATGACCGTGGACTTCATAGTGCCGCGCGCTTTGCGCGGAAAAAAGGACCCGCAAAATCTGGTCGCCGCCTGCCGGCCTTGCAATCTGCTGAAGGGACGGCGCCGCTTCGCCAGTTTCGAAGAGGCCAAGAAATACGTGCTCGCCCGCCGGGAGGAACAGCGGCGCGAATGGGAGAAAAACGTAGCGTTGCTGCGGCAGCAGAAGGCGACAGCCTGACAAGGCGATCCTTTTTGAGAAGCAGCGGCTTGCGCGCGGCGCGATTCGACTGCGGCGGAGGGGCCTTGCGTGTGCACCTCTGCCCCGCTTGTGGGAAATGAGGCGCATCATCAAGCAGCGTCCAATGGCTTGGCCGTGTGGAACCGGGCGCGTTTAACAGTCCTGCTTGCTAATACGCCGGCTTTAGGCGGCTGAATTCGAATTTGGTAGGGTCCAGATTGCGCCGGCGGAGCATCTGGATGCATTCCTCGACGCTCTCCCCAACCGCTTCGATGCGCCGTAGGGGCAGCGTCTTCGGCGTATAGATTTCCAAAGCAATCCAGCTTCCTGCCAGCGCCCTGCGCTCCTCGATACTCAGATCGTCGGGCGAACGCCCGAGAATGGCTTCCGCCTGCGGCTTCTCCATTGTTGCCATAATTTGAAAACTCACTTTGCCTCGGGACGCGCTTCCCTGAGAAGCCTCACGGCCCGATGATTCAGTCACCTGAATTCTCCCTTCTCAATCAAATCCTGGCCCGACTGGGGACGCCTGCCCTGGGCGGAGGGGCTTGCGCCCCAGCCTGGTCCGGCGATTCACAACCCAAGTTGAAAGCGGAACCCCGCGGCTATCACCTGCTCTCCAGATACGCGACCAACGCGTTGATCTGCGCATCATTCATTTTCTTGATGAATGCCGGCATCAACTGGCCGCCGAACTTGATCTTCACTACAACGAAATCGCGCGTCGGCTTGCCCCCGGAGAGCGGCAGCTTTTCGTTCTTGAACAGGTGATTCAGACTCGGCCCGATTTTTCGCGTCTGCTTCTGGTCTTTATCTATATCGTGGCACACTGCGCAATTTTCGCGATACAGGTCCTGGCCCATCCGGCTATGCTCCCGCCAGGGCGGCAATTTGTGGTCTGCCGCGGCTGCTCCGGCAGCGAACAACAAGACCACGGCCCATGGCGGAGCTCTCATGAGCGCTCCTCGAGTTTCTCGACCTTGCTCGCTCCAGCTTGATAGAGGCATTCGCCGGTCGCCAGCATCTGGCTGGGCTCGCAGCGAACCCGCAGATACAACACTCCCGAAGCAAGTTTCGGGACAGGAGCGCGTTTCTCACGCTTCAGGATCCCCGATTCCCAGAGAAACGTCAGGAAACAACCCGCCACTGCGCCCAGCATCGTGAATTCAAAGTGAATCACACCTGTTGCCCACGGGGAAAAGTACGGCATGCCGCCCGTGACGATCTCGTAATTGTGCTGGGTCCAATACACAAAGAGCACGGACAGCAGGCCGGCGCCCGCGCCGCCGCACACGGTCAGCAGGGACATTCGGCTCGGACGGTCCAGCAGCCCAGCTGGAAGATCCACCGGCTCGGTGGAAAAGACGTCCAGGTCGGCCGCATCTGCACCGCGCATCTTTAGCGCCTGGATGGCCCCCGCCAGCGTAAACTGATCGCTGAACTCACTCATCAGGTACATACTTATATTCCCAGATGGCGATGATCGGAAACAGCTTTGCAAAAATCAGGTAAAGCAGCGCCATGGCGGCGAAGGTCGAGATGGCGATCGAGATCTCGACCCATGTCGCGTTGTAGCCGGTGCCCCAGGCAGAAGGCAGCGGCGGAAACGACAGGGTTGGAATCACAATGAGAAACCGCTCCAGCCACATGCCTGCCAGAACGCAAACCGCCGAGATCACGGCCGTTTTGATGCTCCGCAGGCGCCGAATCCCCACAAGAACGCAAGGCACAATGAAATTGCAAATCACCATCGACCAGAAGAAAGGCGCATAGCGGCCCCGTACCCGGGCGCCGAACACCGCCATTTCATGGGGCTGGTTCCCATACCAGACGGTGAGGTTTTCGGCCACTGTAAAATAGGCCCACAGCAGACTCATCAGGAACAAAAGCTTGGCCAGATTTTCAAAGTGCCTCGGCTGGAGGTACGCTTGCAGCCCCATCGTTTTCCGGATAACGGCCATAATGAGCAGCAATGCCGCGATGCCGCTGAAGATAGCCCCGACCACAAAATACGGTCCGAAGATCGTGCTGTGCCACATGGGAGCGAGAGCCATGGCGAAATCCCAGGCGACAACTGTGTGCACGGAGACGGCCACTGCCAGGATCATGCCGGCCATCAGCTTCATAGCCTTCTCGAGAGCGTGCCACTCGCGGTCGCTCCCGGTCCAGCCGAGCGAGAGCGTCCGATAAAGAAGCCCTCGCGCGCCGCTGGTATGCAGTCCCAACTGTCCGAGATCGGGAATCATCGGCAGATAGAGGAACAGCATGCTGCCGGTCAGATAGGTGAGGATCGCCGTCAGGTCCCACAGCAACGGGGAGCGGAAGTTCGGCCAAATCAGACGCGAATTAGGGTAGGGAATCAGCCAATAAAAAAGCCACGGCCGTCCGAGGTGAATAATCGGGAATAAGCCGCCGATCATCAGACAGAACACGGTGATCGCTTCGGCGGCGCGGGTTACCGGTTTTCGCCAGGCGGCGTGGGTAAGCCGGAGAATGGCGGAAATCAGCGTGCCGGCGTGGGAGATGCCGATCCAAAAAACGAAATTGAGGATATACAGCGCCCACATGGTGGGGCGCGTTTTGCCCACCACTCCCAGCCCTTTAGAGATCTGATAGGCCCAGCAAATCAGGCCCCAGGCCGTCACGGAGCCGGTCAGCAGGACGGCTACCACGTACTGCGGACTAGTGTTGCGCAGCGTGCGCCACGTATCTTCCTGGATCTGGTCGTGCGGAAGGGTCCGCAGCGTGGTTGCCATTTCTCTGCTATTTCGCCCGCTGTAAATAAAACACCTTGGGCTTTGTGCCCAAGTCCTCGAGCAGGCGCGTCGCCCTGCCACTGGCAGCGAGGCGGGAGACTTTGCTTTCCGGGTCGTTCAAGTCCCCGAAGACCATCGCCTCGGCGGGGCAGGATTGCACACAAGCCGGCTTGACTTCCCCGTCCGCCAGCGGCCGCCCGTCGGCCGCGGCGTCCAGCTTCGCCCGCTGGATTCTCTGGATGCAAAACGTGCATTTTTCCATCACCCCGACCATGCGCACGGCAACGTCGGGGTTGTGCTGCAACTCGAGCGGGGCGTCCCACTGCGGCGGAAAGAAATTGAAAAACCGAACCGAATACGGGCAGTTGTTGCCGCAATACCGCGTACCGACGCAGCGGTTGTAAACCTGAACGTTCAGCCCTTCGGGATTGCGGTAGGTGGCGTAGACCGGGCAGACCGGTTCACAGGGAGCTTCGTCGCACTGCTGGCAAAGCACAGGCATGTATTTCACTTTTACGTCGGGGAACTCGCCTTCGTAATAGCGGTCCACGCGAATCCAGTGAACGGTGCGCCCTCGCGCCGCCTCAGTGGGATTCCATACGGGAAGATTGTTTTCGGCGTGGCAGGCGACTACGCAAGCTTCGCACCCGGTGCAGCGGTCCAGGTCGATCGCCATACCCCAGCGGTGGTTGGTCGTTGCCGCTTGTTGTTCCGGCACTATCTGTACCCCCAAGGCCCCTGTTCCCGGTCGTTCGCCGAGAACTGAATGAGCTGCCGCTCAGGACCCAGTTTCGACAGCCGCACGCGCGTGGCGCCCAGCGCTAGCGCTCCTGTTGTCTTCTCCCAAACCGGCGCCAAAATAGACAGCGGATTGGATCCACGCCCCGCGTAGCGCCCATAGCACTTATGCCCGCCGCCGATCGCCATGCTCACGACGCCCGGTATGGCCGCCGGATGTACATAGGCGGGCGCATCAATATGCCCGTGAGGAGACTCGACCCTTACCAGATCCCCGTTTTGTATCCCCAAGGAGGCTGCGGTCCTGGTATCGATTTCCACCGGCAACCCCCACATTGCGCTCGAGACCGGGTCGGGCAGTTCCTGCATCCACGGCAGGTTGGCTCCGCGCCCGTCTTGGAACTGCAATGAGAGGTAAGGCTGAAAGTATAGCGGAAACTGCGCCGCCTCGCCAGAAAACACGGCAGGAGTGCTGTCGATGACCGGCCCGGCTGCATTGGCCGTGGGAGAGGAAGCCCGGGAACGGGCCGGGCGGCTGCCCGGCGAGGAATCCGATCCGGGCTCGCCCCAGAAGCCGCCCTGCTCCACTACGTCGTCCCATGACTGCCCTTGCGGCAGAATCCTTTCGGCCACCGACCTCGGCGGCGCCGGCTGGAAAGACAGGCCCATTTTTGCGGCTATCGCAGCTAAGACCTGCTCGGTCGCGCGCGTGTCGTAAAGCGGCTGCACAAACTGTGTCGTGACCACAACCGCCGGGCCGGGAGCTATCAGAGGAAACACGACGTTGGATGCTTCCAGGGGATGATGATCCGGCAACAGCAGGTCCACATAAGCAGCGCTGTCGTCCAGGAAAGGGGAAAAACTCACCGATGTCGGAATGCGCCCGAGCTTCTCCGCGATACCAGCGGAAGCTGGAAGCGTATACACCGGGTTGCTTCCATCGAGAAACAGGTATTGGGCGCGTTCCAGCAGAGGAATGGCGTTGGAAAAAGCGGCGCGGTTCTCCACCGCGCCTGGCGCGGGCGGCCAAACGCCGCCCGGTCTTCCCACATTGCCCAGCATCACGTTCAGGTAAGCAGCCGCCACGAGCGCCGCGAGGGAATTGGTTTGCGGCGCCGAAGCGCCTGATATCACCAGCGGCGCTTCGGACTCCCCCAGCTCCCGGGCCAGACGGCGCACGCGCCGCTCATCGAGCCCGCAGGCGCGCGCCGCAGAGGCTGGGTCCACCGACTCGAAAGTCTGGCGGACCGGGTCGGGCAGTTCCTCCGGCTGGCGGGCCATCTTTTCGCTGAGCAGCAAATGGCCAATGGCGAGCGCGAAAGACAATTCCGATCCTGGGAGGAGCGGCGTCCATTCATCGGCGCTCTGTGCGGTGATGGAAAACCGGGATTGCGCCTGAACCAGCCGGCCCCGCACGGCGGATCGGCCCTGCCGAAAATGTCCGAACTGGCGCGCATAAAAAACAGGCGAGGTCCACCCGCCAAGAAAATCCGCCCCGATTCCCAGTGCATAGCGGGCGTTGGAAAGATCATAGACGGGCAACCCATCCCACCCATAAACCTGCTCCGCCGCTTTCCGTTCCAGCGGGAAATCCACCAGCTCGAAACAAGCCGGCGGCGGCGCTCCCAGAGATTCCAAAAACCGTGCGATGGCCAGCGCACGGGCGCCGGGCTGGGGTCCGGTCAAAAAGACGATCTGCGATGGGTTTTCCTGGCGAACCCGGTCCAGCTTTTCCGCAGCGACGGCAATGGCCTCGTCCCAGGAGGTGGCTATGAAATCAGCCTGGCCGCGAGGGCCTTTCCGGTGCATCGGGCCGCGCAGGCGGTCCGGGTTGTAAAGCGATTGCACGCCGGCTTGCCCTCTGGCGCAAAGACGGCCGCCGCTGACCGAATCGAGCGGATTGCCTTCAATCTTCTTGACTGCTGCGATCTTCTGGCGGAACTTTTCTCCATTGCGCTCGATGACACGCTCGCTTTCCATCACGCGCACGATCACGCCGCAGCCGGACGGGCATTCTCCGCACAACGCCGGATACCATTGCTCCGCGCCGGGAACAATCTCCTGATCCGGCACGAGCAAGGGAATATACGTATCCAGCTTCTTGCCGCATGCGCCCGTCATCAGACCGGCTGAAGCGGTCGAAAAGATTTTGAAGAAATCGCGCCGATCCATGCTGTCTCAATAATGACAGGTGGCGCAGTCCTGGCTGGCGCCGTGCTGCCGATGGCAGGTGATGCACGTACCCATGTTGTGTTTCACCGCAAGTACAGCCACAGTCGCTTTAGCGACGTCCCCGTGACACGTTGTACAATCGATCTTGGACCGGTAGTGGGGCGCATGCCGGAACTTCACCAGCGCTTCCGGACTGAACCCGTAAACGCGCTCCCAGGGGATTTCCACTTTTCGAGCCGCATACTCGCGGAGCTTCTTGACGCCTGGCTTGTCGGTGGCTAACTTGTCGTGACAGAGCATGCATTTGTTTACCGAAGGGATTCCGGCGGCGGCGCGCTCATCCGCGCCGGAGTGGCAATCGAGACAAGCCAATCCCAGCGCCATATGCCTGTTATGAGGAAACAGGATCGGCTGCTCGGCTAAAGCGGCAGCCGCGCAAAGGCTGATCAACCATCGATAGTTCATGCAGACTGAGAATTATACAGATATTCCAAGATACAATGACTGCAAACGGAAAGAAACGGCTGTTCGCGATAATTTTGACGGCCATCGCTGCGGGGGTCGGCTATACTCTCTGGCGCTCGGGGATTTTCCACCAGATTACAAACAAAGACGAACTGGTCCAGTCGCTCCGCCGTGAAGGGCTTGCCGGACCGTTGCTGTGCATCGGCTTGCAATTTGCCCAGGTGGTGATTTTTGTCATTCCGGGCGAAATCACGCAGTTCGCCGCCGGCTACGTCTTTGGCGCGGGCCTGGGATTTGTCTACTCCATCCTGGGGATCATGCTGGGATCGGCTTTTAACTTTTATTTTGCCCGGGTATTTGGCCGCCCCGTGGTCGAGAAGTTCATCCGTCCCGAGACGCTCAATAAGATCGACAACGCGCTGAACAACGCCAAGGGAAAATCAGCCCTGTTTCTGCTGTTTCTGTTGCCCGGCTTGCCGAAAGACGCCATGTCGTACGGAGCTGGCCTGTCGCGGATTACACTGGCGGAGTTTGTTTTCATCAGCGGGCTGGGCAGGACGCCGGCGCTGGTGCTGAGCGTTCTTCTGGGATCCCAGGCATACAATCAGGACTACCGCCGGATGGTGATCACCGCTATCGCGGCTGGTGCGGCGATCGGCGTTTACATCCTCTATGCCCGCCGCCGGCGGCAGCAGCCTACTTGAAGCAAGAGCAGGCGCAACTTGCGCGGGCTCCCTGCGGCCGGCGGGAGGGGTACACTGGAAGGTGGTATTTCTTTCTTGCCCCGAAAGCGCTACGAGTGGCGGTTGCAGAACCGGACGGTGATCCTGGGCGTCCGCACCCTTCTCATGGGTGTATTAAATGTCACACCCGATTCCTTCAGCGACGGCGGCCGCTACCTGGATCCCGACGCTGCGTACGCACGGGCGCTCGAAATGGAAGAGCAAGGAGCCGATCTGATCGACATCGGCGGCGAGTCCACCAGGCCCGGCTCACGCCGCATCCCGGCCCGGGAGGAACTGGGCCGCATCGCCCCCGTCCTTAAGAAACTCCGCAACAAGCTGAACATACCGATCTCCGTAGACACCTACAAAGCGGAAGTGGCGGAGCGCGCCCTGGAGTTGGGGGCGGAGATCATCAACGACGTCAGTGGGCTGACCTTTGACCCGGCTCTGGCTGAAGTAATCAACCGCCGCGATGCCGGGCTCGTGCTGATGCATATTCGCGGCACTCCCGAGACGTGGTCGCAATTGGGCCCGCTGCCGGACGTGATGGGAACCATCGCGCGCGATCTGGATGCGGCCTTGTGCCGTGCCCGGCGCACCGGAATCGACCGGCGCCGCATCGTGATTGATCCGGGCATCGGCTTCGGCAAGCGCGGCGATCAAAACTACGAAATCATTGTCAGCCTGGGCCGCCTCGCCGTGCTCGATCAGCCGATTCTGGTGGGGACGTCCCGGAAATCGTTTCTCGGCCATCCGGCGCGCGACCGCGAGGATCTGCGCCTGTTTGGGAC